>NZ_SPHN01000007.1:61412-149357 GCF_005844145.1 Enterococcus sp. BSD2780061688st2 D3 | reverse complement strand
AAATCTTTCAGCAACTCGTATATCATAACTTATCTTTTGTTATTTGTCAAGAACTTTTTTGAAGTTTTTCTTGATTAAATCAAGCTTTTCAATAGCTTCTTTTCAAACGACTCAGTTATCTTATCATGTGGCCACCCACACGTCAAGAACTTTTTTCATTGTTTTTTTGAACGTTTCAAAAAAGAAAAAGTCTAATAAAAACAACAGAAATGAATATATCATGTAAATTTGCACATGTCAATACAAATTTATACTCAATTTAGGTACTCTCCTCCCAACAAAAAAAGGAAATGAGCAGTTGCCACTTCCTCTAAATAGTATCTATTCCTCTTCGTTTTTACTATTCACTTAAAATCAATTGTTCCATTAGTTGTTCGTTGTATCCAACAAATAGAACTTCATCGATAATAATCAAAGGTCGTCTCAACAGCTCCTTATATTGTTTACACAACAGAGCTAATTGTTTTTTGCTGATCGAAGTTAAATCCACTTGAATATCTTTAAAGGCTTCCGACCAAGTGACGAATAATTGTTCAGCGTGCATTTCATCAAAGTTACATAACTCTTCTGCTTCGGTCATGGTTAATTCCTGTTGTTCCAAATCAATGAACTGATACGTCAGTTGATTGGATTCTAACCAATTCTTGGCTTTTAGGCACGTCACACAATGCAGTGAACCGTAGATTTTCACTTTCATCCTCACAAGGTCCCTCCTTTTTAGCTGAAAATACTGTTCTGCATATAGATCAAATTACGCGCGACGGAGCGGATCTCTCTTGGAACAAATGAACGAATCTCATCTTCATTGAATCCAATCAATATTCTTTTTTCATCTATTAAGATCGGTCTTCTTAGCAATGATGGATATTCTTTGAAGAGAACGATCATTTGCTTCAAGGACAATTCATTAAAATCGATAGCCAACTTTTCATATATTTTTGAGCGAGTAGAAATAATATCTTCAACTCCTCCTTCAGTAGCTGCAAGAATTTCACGGATTTCACTCTCTGTTATCGGGTCGGCAAAAATATTTTTCTCTTCAAAATCTAATCGATTAGCTTGCAACCATGCGCGAGCCTTTCTGCAGGAAGTACAGCTAGGTGAAGTGTATACTTTTATCATTTTCTCACTCCTTTTTAATTATAATCCCATTCTAACCGAATCTCATAAAAAATACCAATTATTAGCTATAAAATTCATGATTTTTTTACCTTTAGTAATCTATATCTCTAGAAAGCTTGGCATATCAGCATTTTCTATTATTATTTAGTTATAATCTTTTTTTATAAAAATAAAGAAAAGAGCAAGAATATAAACAAAAAAATTTATATTCTTGCTCTTTTCAGTTATATATCGATTGTTTTTTAATTTTACAACCAGTTTCTCTAATAAATCTTGAGGGTTTTAATCGACGTGTTCCCTTCATCAAAGGAATACACAGATACAGTCGATTCCTTGCTCTTGTCATCGCCACATAAAAGAGGCGTCGTTCTTCTTCTATAGTAGTTAGATGCTCTGCCTTTATCTGTTTGTTGCTTAAAGCATTTTTTTCAGTTGCTCCATTATAAGGGATCAGTCCTTCATTGCAACCAATCAAAAAGACATTCCGATAGCTCAATCCTTTACTTCGATGAATGCTTTGGATGCACAATGCATCCAGTTTTCCTTGACGATAAGCAGTCAGGCGGATTTTTAATTGCTTTGCTAGTACTTGTATTTCTTTCTCTAAGCCCATTAGTTGAGTCAGTGTCGGATATTTTTTGATAGTCTCGGACAACCATTCTTTTTCCGTACCATCCATTTCTTTAGCAGGTTTCAGCAATTTTAGAAAACCTTTTATCAATGATTCAATCTTATGGTTCTCATTTTTTTCAAGAGCGTTGATTTCTTCAATAAAAGAGCGTAGTTCTTTTTCCTTTGATTTCATATTAGGTCTCACTGCCAAGAGATAGTTTATGATATTTTTTTTCTTATTCTCATTTGAAAAAAAGAAATCACATTCAGCTCTTTTCAGATAGCAGTTCATCATTAGCTGATGCAATAACTGCTTATACGCATGATTTTTTTTCTGCTGCGTAGGCGCTTCGTACCAAAGTACTAATTTCTGGTAAAACTGTTGAAAAGTCCGTATACCAAATACTCCTTCATATTGCCCATCTGCTTCCAATACAAATGGAATTTCTGTTTGTAGGAGGTCTTGGACTAATTGTTGCGTTTGTGATAACGAACGATATAACACGATCGACTCTTTATACTTCCCATTGCTTTTTATAAAGGACTGGATCTGTTTGATGATCCATTTACTTTCAGTTTGTGTATTTTCAAAAGACAGAGCACTCATGATACCAGCTTCTTTTTGTGCTGGAACCATTGCTTTGGGAATGCGATCGTTCTTATTGAATGTGATCAATCGATTCGCACCTTGAACGATTGCAGCGCGGGAACGATAATTAGTCAGTAAAAACAGGGTCTTTGTGGGGTACTCTTGATCAAAATTTTTGATATAAGAAGGCTCTGACCCTCTAAATCCATAGATACTTTGATCATCATCCCCGACTACGATCAACTTGATATGGCTATCTTTCGTGATCAAACGTACGATTTCCCATTGCAATGGATTCGTGTCTTGAAATTCATCGATAAATAGGTAATCATATTTTTCACCGACATATCGTCTAACTGCTTCATCTTGTAGTGCAGATTTTAAATTTTGCAACACATCATTGAATTCAAATAGCTTTTGTTCTTTTTTTTGTTCTTGGAGTTCAGACATGAGATACTTCATTCGCTCAGAAATCGGTTTTGTTGCTTTTTGTTCAAGCGAATCGAATTTTTCCTGGATCACTTCAACGATTTCCTCAATCGACAAATTCATATTCTGCCAATAATCCAATCTTGCCGAAATCGTTTTTTCTCCCGACTGATCAAATGCATATAGATTATACTTGCGGATCAGTTGTTGGAGTATACCATTGATTTTATAAGAAGTATCTTTAGAAAATTCCCCTTGTATCCCTGTTGCCGTTATTTCAGGAAAACGTCTTTGGATGTCATTGTACAAACGGAAAAAAATGCTGTGAAATGTGCCGATATGCACATTAGTCTTACGTTGACTAAAATTATCTACCCGTTTTTTTAATTCATTTGCCGCATTCCTTGTAAAAGTAATCATCAATATCCGTTGCTCTTCTACTTGTTCTTGTGTCATCAAGTAAACGGCCTTTGCACAAATCGTCTGCGTCTTGCCACTTCCGGCTCCAGCAATAATCCGCAAATTTTTCTCCATGTTGTAGGTGATTGCCGCTTTTTGTTCTTGATTAAATCGATTATACGAACGTTTTTCCATCATATCGAAAAATGAATGGCTTCCATTATCTTCTTTTTCTTCGTCGATCAGGCCTGGAGCTTCGCCATAAGCTGCCTCATAACTTGCAATGATTTCTTCTTGCATCCGGAAAATTTGTTGGAGCTTGCTGTACTTTTTTTCCCAATGTTTGAGTTCTCTTTGCAAACGAAGAATTTCTTTTTCGTTTCCTTGATTGATAGCTTTTCCCATCTTTCTGTTCATTTAAGTTCTGATTCGTTTCCTTTATACTAACAGACCTTACGCAAAAATAAAACGGCTTTAGCGAGTAGATTTTTTTCTGAAAATAATCTTTAATATTTCCGAAAAACAAAAGAATGATGTGGTAAGATAGTAAAGAAAATATATCTCAGTTGAAGGTGAAATAAAAATGAATACTTCATTCCACGAAGGACGTACGATTGGTCTTTTGCTAACCTTTATTGGCGGTGCTATGGATAGTTACACTTATATCCAATACAATGCTTTTGCTTCAGCTCAAACTGGCAATATCGTTTTAGCGATTATCCAAAGTTTCGATGGGGAATGGCTAAGTGTCGGCAAAAAGGTTCTTTCTACGCTGTTTTTCTTTTTGGGTATTTTACTTACAAAATTCCTGATTAACTATTTCCAGAAAAAAGAAAAGCACTTTTGGCGACTATTTGTTCTCTATTATGAAGCAGTGATCTTTTTCTTAGTCAGTCTGCCCTCGATCAATGCTCATCCTGCACTTGTAACAATCATGATTGCTTTCACCGCTGCAATCCAATGGCTTGCCTTTGACAAAATCGATGGACGTGCCTACACGAATCTATTCACAACAGGAAACTTAAAAGGGGTAGCAACGAATCTCTACGACTATTGGGTAACAAGAGAAAAAGCAGAATTTGATCGGTTCATCCATTTTCTTACAGTGGTACTTGCATTTATCGCAGGCGCAATCGTTCAAGTCTTTTTTCATCATTTATTCAATACGTTCTCCATTTTATTGGTCTCTGTTTTATTTTTGATCATTGCAATTACCCAAAGCGTTCAACTTTGGCACTTTTATCGTCAAAATCCTTTCATAGTAAAAAAATAAAAATATGAGATGTGAGTCCCTTGTTAAGTGACTGACACCTCATATTTTTCTTATGAAAAGATTCCTTTCACCTTTTCGCGATCTGTTGTGTAACGAGCGGGCATTTCTAACGCTCTTTCTTCTATTTTTTTGGTATGCTGATTAATCAAACGAACGATTTCTTCCCCTGCGGATGGGTCTTCGACAAAATCATATTTATCCCCATCGATCACTATTTTTGGACAGATATCAAAACTTTCATACCATTTTTCATAACGGCGATTCAACTCTTGATAATACGCATATAACTCAGAGTCTTGTTCTAGTTGTTCGTAGATTCGTCCTCTTTTTTTGATACGTGCTAACATCGTTTCAAAGGAAACACGGATATAGACTAACAGATCCGGCTTTTTTGGTGGGGCAACAGCTTCTAATTCTTTGAGCATTGTTTCGAGCAATCCTTGATATTGCGCGACTTCCTCTTGAGTGACTCTGCCTAGATCTGCATTTAAATGGAACAGTAGGCTATCTTCGTAGATTGAACGATCTAACACATTATCATCATGGCTGAACGCATCTTTGATTGCCATGAATCGTTTATTTAGAAAGAAAATTTGCAATAGAAAAGCATACTTATCTGGATTTGAATAAAAAAGTGGCAGTACCTCATTATCCTCTACATTTTCATAGAATGGTTTCGTTTCTAAGTTTCGCGCAAGCATTTCTGTGAGTGTACTCTTTCCTGCACCGATTGTACCAGCTACTATAATCATGTTTGTTTGCCACCTTTCTTTTTTGAGTTATCGACTATGGCCGAAACTTATTCTTATTTTACATCTGTTTCACATGATACAAACGTTATGTATGTTCGATACGTTCTTCATTCTACTACGCTGATCAGAGAAATAAAAGTATCATTGTTAAATCTTTAACAACAAAAATAGACTGATTGCTTCGTTTTATTTGCTCACGAATATCAGTCTATTCTTCCATTATTGATTTATTTTTCATTCTGTCACAGCACTTGATTTCCGAACCACCAGTTGCCATTGAAGGTTGTGCGCAGTATCGTTATCTTCCGTCGCACAATTGATTACACGAATCATCACACTATTTTCGTAAACCTTCTCAATTTCTCCTTTAACAGGCGCACCAAATAAATCGGATTTAAATGCATATGTCTCTCCAACTTCAAATAATTGTTCATTTTCCATAAAAAATCCCTCCCAAACCTTTTCTAAAGGCTATTAAATATTTACCACAAAATTGAAGAAATAACACAATAAACTCCTAAACGGTTCTTTTCATGTCAAAACTGTTCATTTTTTGGTCTCTCTGTGAAAAAGTGGACTGTCCATTCATTCAAAAAAGGGAGTATTATTTTTACGATTTTGACCCCAAAACAACCTTTTATGAATCAAAACTCTATTTTGACCCTTTTTGACATAGAATATTAGTCGGAGGTACGTTAGATGAAAAATAAAGTTGTGAACAAATTATTGGAGACATTATTCAGTGGTGAAAAAACAGAAGAAGATATGGTTTATATCCAAGTTAAGTTTGCTCTTGAGGTGCTGATGAACAACCTAGGAAAATTAGCAGTTGTGCTAGTCTTTGCTTTAGCGACTGGCTCATGGAGCGAAACAGGAATAACTTTTCTTTCCTATATCTGCATTCGTAGATATGCGTATGGACTTCACTCTGATTCTGAATTTGTCTGCCTACTTTGGACTTTGCTTTATTTGTGGGGCGTTCCACTTCTGATGAAACATTTTGAATTGACTGTCTCCTTCCCATGGATGGTCTTTTTATTAGTCAGCTGCTTTTTATTATTGCTTCGCTATGGATCAAGAGGTACAGCTATTAATCCCATTGAACCAGAAAAACGCCCACCTTTATTGAAAAAAGCAATTTTCATGTTTGTTGTATTCACACTTCTGATCTTATTTTTCGCTAATTCTTACTTTTCTACTTACTTGCTTCTCGGGATTGTTTTAGAAATAGCTACGTTGCTTCCAATTACAAACTACCTAATGAATCTTGGAGGAATTTTTTATGAAAAAAACAATCATTAAACAACTTACCAACTTATCCGACTTTTTTGTATCTGGCTGCTGCTTCGGTATGAGCTCAGAATTTAAAATCCCTGAAAAATTAAAAAAATAATTAACTAGTTATGCTATAATTTGGAAAAAATCAATGGGAGCGGTACTTTATGTTTTTATGGTCCATAGCGTTGCAATACTTGATTTATACGATTTGTATATTACTCATTGAACACCAAATTAAAAATAAAATCTTTTTTTCAGGAGTCATCCTGCTATCTTGTTTCTTACTAGGTTTTATTTATCCGACTTTAGGGATTTTTACTGCCTTATTTGCTATTGGAATGCTGATGCTTACATTTTTCTTCTTTACGTCTTCACCGCAACGGTTGATTTATGCGCTTCCTTGGGGACTGCTGACATCACTTTTAGGAGATCATTTGGCTAGCATCAGTGATTTTTTTGTTTTGGAATCAGCGGTGATTGAACCTGGAGATTCTTTACAATACTTTCATATTGTCGTATCTGCTGTTTTGGCAGCCTTACTAGCATTTGGCTTTAAGAAAGCTTTAGAGAGATTCTATGGATTAGATCGTCGAATGATTGGCATAATTGGTACATTGATATTATTTACATACTATATCATTATCTTTTACACCCGTTTTTCTGGCGAAACTCCTGAAGTCTTAGCTTTAAATACCAGTTTCTTTATATTTTATCTTTGTTTTGGTGTAATCATCCTTGTCTACTATTGGAAAATTTCGAATAAAAAAATGGCAGACCAACTATTAGAACAACGGATTCAACTTCAACAAGACTATATCAAAGATCTTGAAAAGAACTACCAAGATTTACGGGAATTTAAGCATGACTATCAGAACTTACTTTTTTCGATGAATAGCTATCTTGAGGAGGGGGATCTTGACGGATTACGAAAGTATTATGATCAAAATATCTTACCTACTCGGCAAATGATGCAACTTTTCCCAGCTAATCTCAGTCTTCTAGACAATATGAAGAATCGGGATATAAGAAGTTTGCTTTCTTTGAAGCTTATGATGGCGCAAGAAAAAGGCTTGTCTGTTCAACTTGTATTTCCTGATGAAATCAAGCTTGATAAAAAGCATACGGTCAACCTTGTTCGTATGTTAGGGATTATATTAGATAATGCTATTGAAGGTGCTTCGATTACTAAAAAGAAAAAAATAGAATTGATCGTACTTAAAAAGAATAACTCGGTGATTATCCGTGTAATAAATACTACTTTGAATACTCTTCCCCTGAACAAACTGAAACAACAAGGCTT
Source organism: Enterococcus sp. BSD2780061688st2 D3 (assembly GCF_005844145.1). Lineage (NCBI taxonomy): Bacteria > Bacillati > Bacillota > Bacilli > Lactobacillales > Enterococcaceae > Enterococcus > Enterococcus sp. BSD2780061688st2 D3. Next base: position 141,603 of record NZ_SPHN01000007.1, on the reverse strand, counting down.
TTCAACTAAAAGCAATCCAAAAAATGAAGGGTTGGGATTATTCATCCTTGATGAATTGACCAAGCTAAATCCTTATATCTTTTTGGAAACTTCGATTGAAAACCAACGTTTTTCTCAAACGATTTATATACAAATGAAATAAAGGAGTAAATTTATGATTCCCATTTATATTTGCGAAGATGACATGAAGCAACTAGAAGTAATCTCTGCTGTAATCAAAAATCGAATCATGATTGAAAATTTGGATAGTTATGTCCATGTAGCTACTTCCGATCCAATGGAACTTCTTCAAGCTGCTAGAGTTCGCACCTCATCTTTTGGCATTTATTTTTTAGACATCGAATTAAAAGATAGTGAGCTAGACGGTATCATGATCGGCAAACATATACGGGATCTCGATCCATTAGGGAAAATCATCTATGTGACTTCCCACACGGATCTTTCGATGACTATCCTGAAAAGCAATATCGAACCAACTGATTATATTATCAAAGAAGATGTCTTTGACCTAAAAGAAAACGTCGAACGGATTTTGAGCAAGATTTTCGAGGATGTCCAAACTACACCTCTTCAAAAAGATATTTTTAAAATTGAATTCAACGATGAAATAAAGTTTTTACCAATCAAGGATATTCAATATTTTTCGACGTCACCCGGTACACCGCATAAATTAGAAGTCCATTTGACACATGCGCAAATGCAATTTTACGATAAAATCAAAGAAATCGAAAAAATGAATCAGCATTTCATTCGCTGTCATAAGTCTTATGTGATCAACACACAAAATGTTCGGACGATCAATAAGAAGACCCGTGAAATCACTTTAGCTAATGGTGAAGTGATCCCCGCTTCTGTACGTGGTCTAAAAAAACTGATTTCTTAACTTTATAATAACTCCCCTTTCTTTTGGCTCTTCGTCAAATAGTGTTGCTTTGAATTAAATCATGAAAAGGAGACGTTCCGGCGTTTCCTTTTTTGTGTGATTAAATGATTTCGCAAAAATCTTGCTAGATCAGAATTCTCTTTCTAAGGTGACGAAAGGTTCTAAAACCAAATGCGATTCTTTTTATGATCTTGGTCAGTATGAGGGAAGTAACAAAATCAGCAAGGTAGTCGATAGTGATAACAAGGTTTTAGTTGCTGAATTTTCAAATTTTGCAGCTTCCGAAACGGTAGCCGTTACTAGAACAGATAAAGAGGTTATTGTAGAGAAAACTGCAAAAGGATATAATGGGAAAAACAAAGTTACATGAGAGAGTTATCCGTTAGCTACGAAGGATGAGAATTTTGAATATAGAATTCCACCACAATCGTCCTATAGATCTTGGAGACATCCAAATTTGCAATAGGAATTCATGTTTTTTCAACACTTACTAATTTTGGTGTTTCAGCTTTAGTAACTTTTATAGCTGGAATTTTTTGTATTGCGAGGTCAGAAGCTAGGCTACTGCTTGATTATATGGATGCAAAAGGTTTGTTTACTGGTTCTGCGGTTGCTGCTGCATTAGATACAAGTGGAAATGGTTGGATTGGTTTGTATATTCGAGATGTATGGAATGTTTCTAAAGCAGTAGATATTGGAACACAATATAAGACGATGTAAGGGGGAAACATGAAAAAAGCGGATGCTAAATCTATAATAAGTATATTTGTAGGTGTATTTCTTTTAATGGGTGTTATCGAATTTATTTTTAAAAGAAATCATTCATTTATTCTTTCTAATCATTATTTTGAGTTTCTGTTAGGTTTTATTGTTATGAATGCTTTTCCTATTGGTAGAGGATGGGCAAAAGTAAGATATTTTACTTTAGTTTTTCTAAGTTTTTATCTGCCAATAAAGATTGGGGACTTATTAAGTGTTGAGGGATTAAATATTACACTAGGAACATATCTTATTGTTTTAGGTATCTTTCTTTTGATTGTTGGTCCATTTTTTTATCGAAGAATTGCTCATAGAGTGAAATAATTGTTTTGAGTGGAGTAAGTGATAAACTGTGATTATGCTATTCTATTAAGGATTAGAAAACGAGAGAGATTCTAAGGTCATTTCAGAATTTTGTGTGGGGGATTATCCGTTAAAACGCGCTGAAAAAACGTCAAAATATAACGAATAGGTTATTTTTAAATTGAGTAATTTCACAAACTTTTAAAAAGAGAAAATGAGTAAGGATCTATCATTTTTAACTAGACCAATTTCATTTCACAAAGTCGGATGTAAAAGGGCTTGGTAACACTGGTACTTGGTAGTATACACATTATGTATACTAACTAAATAAATAACATTTTCAATCCTCTGGTAATTACTTGTAATTACTCTCTTTTTTTGTTACGATGTACTTACTAAGTAATTACTATTTATTGGAAATGAGGAGTATATATGATTACAAAAACAAGAAAACAAGGTAATTCTATTATGTTGACAGTTCCTAAAGACTTTAATATTCCGAATGGAGTAGAAGTCGAGGCAAAACTTGTAGAAAATGGCATTCTTTATGAATTTGTTGAACCACAAAAGGAATTCTTTGATTTTAGTGAAGATATTTTGTCTGATATAATCGCAGAAGGCTACGATAAAGATAAAATCCTTGTAGAGTTTAAGAATAGAAAAAACAAAATGGTTTCTTCTTTTAGTAATATTGCTACAGATACACTTACTAATTCTAAGGCTATGACTAAAGAGGAGTTGGCAAAAGAAATTGGGTTATGAGATCGTTCCTTCAAAACATGTCATTAAGTATCTAAAAAAGATAAAAGAAAAGCCTTTAAAAGAGAAATTTTTAAATATTATTTATGACGAGATTGCAATTAATCCATATTCAGGAAGTCAAAAAACTGGGGATTTATCAGGTATTTGGTCTAGGGGATTTACGTATGCAGGAACTACTTATAGAATTGCTTATGAAATTGAAGAAAATATGGTTATTCCTGTATTGTTATGTGGAACCCATGAAAATTTCTATGAGCAGTTAAAGAATATAAAAGGATAATAAGTTTCTGTCTTTTTAGAAGGAATAGGCACGTGTTAGTTTTGTTGATTATTGACCATAAAAACCAAAAAAATAACCATCTAAACACTTTGACAGGAGTTAGATGGTTTGAAAAAAGTTAATAACTGTCATCGTCTTTTTAAGGCTCTAAGTCAAATAGTGTTGTTTTAAGCCAATCAAAAAAGCCCATAGGACACATCCAAGTGAGCCCCCAAAGTTAGAACAAAAATCTACCTTTGGGAGCTCACTTCACATATCAAACTTAGGCTTATTTTATTTTTAAGAAGGACTATTGTCCCACTTCGATTATAGAACTATTTTTTAATGTACTATCTCACAACTACTTTGTTTAAAGTGGAATTTTTGCTTAATGCAACATCATTTCTTGTGCAATTTCCTGGCCATTCATTTGTGCTGGATAAAAAGTCGGCCAATTCTCCATTTCTTCTAACAGCTTCTCTTGACTCTCATTCCCTAAATAGATATGGAAATGTTCTGAATCACTTGGTTCAATTGAATGATCACTGAATTGGACATAGCGATATGCACTATTTTGTGGTTCTTTCGCCTCAAATAGATAGCGTACACCTCGGTTACCTGCCTGATAATCCAACACTTTTTTGCCACTGTAACGGTATTCTGCTTTTTTCACTTCGCCATTTTTAAATGTAAATGTCAACTCGTTCCCCTTGATCGTTATCTTTGCGACATCTGTGTGATAGCCAACTTTATAATATTCTTTATACTCTTTCGCCGTCTTTTCTGGATTCACTTTTGCCTTGTATTCAAAAACTGGATCTAGTGTTCCATTTTCAAGATAAGAATCGACAGTCTGCCACGCACCGTTCCAATCCAATAACGTACGGTCTTTGACCGCTGAATCTTCAAAGTAGCCATCGTATACGGTCTTTTCTTCCTGTTCCCATCTATCTTCAAGGGGGTTCTCTATTTCAGTCGTTTTTTGTAACGCTCTCAGATTTTTCTCCATGATCGAAAGGTAGTTTTCTCCCTGTGCTATTTGTTCCTTCGTCAATCCTTCCAACGGATTAAGTACCTCTAAAGAAACTCCTGCTTCATTCGCTAGTGCTTTAGCAATACTACCTTTCGTATTTTCTTCGAAATAGATAGTGCTGATCCCATGTTCCGTTACGAATTCCTTTAATTCTGCTATTCGAGAAACAGAAGGTTCTTCGCTTGAAGATAAGCCCGTAACTGCCACTTGCTTTAGCCCATACTCCAATGCTAAATAGTTGAACGCTGCATGTTGTGTAACAAATGATTTTTGTTTTGCTTGCCCCAAGGTATCTTGATATTTTTGGTGTAGGTTTTGTAGTTTTGTTAGGTAGTTCTCCGCATTACTTGTAAAAACTTCCTCTTTTTCTGGGTATTGTTTTATCAATTGATTACGTATCGTCTGAACCTGTTTCACTGCTAAACTTGGCGCCAACCAAACATGAGGGTCTAATTCGTGGGTATGCCCCTCCCCTTCATGAGTATGATCATGTCCGTCTTCACTACCTGACAATAAAAGCATTCCTTCTGTTGCTTTGATCGACAATACCTTCCCTTCCCGCAAGGTTTCTTGAATTGCTGGAACCCATGTTTCCATATTTTCATCATTATAGACAAATATATCTGCATTTTGGATTTTAGTCATGTCCTTAGCGGATGGTTCATAATCATATGAATCTGTTCCTGCGGGGATCAATAATTCCACATTTCCTTCTTCCCCAACGATTTCTTTAGTGAACTCATACATTGGGTAAAAGGTTGTCAACACTTGCAGCTCTTCATTTTTCCCAGCTTCTTGGTTACTTCCGCAACTAGCAAGGAGACCAACTAATAATACCCCACTTAACAAACCAATCAAACGTCTCATCTTTGTTACACTCCTTCTCATCTTCTTTCTTTGTTCTTTTACGATTAACTCCATTAAATCGTAATCGTTACGTTTTAATAGCAAGAATAAATTTAGCATATCTCTAAAACATAGGTCAAGTGTTTTTTGGTTATTTAATCGTTGATTTGAACATCCGAACCTTTATCATTTTCTTTTTGGCCCTATTTCCGACTATAATGAAATAAATCATCTCTCACTTTAGTAAAATTTTTATGTACTTACTTGTTTGAGATGTTCTGACTTATTAGAAAGGAGAAAAAAAGTGGAAAATAAATCCAAAGAAAATTCACGGTTCATACGGTTTTTAGGGGGAAAAACTTCTTACTATGTTTTAGGTTTATTGATCATGTTGGCTTTAGTCATCTACATTTTCCAAAAGGTTGGCTTTGTTTTCAAACCATTTATTGTGATTTTTGCTACTGCCTTACCGCCCGTTTTATTTGCTTTAATTCTATATTATTTATTAGATCCTTTAATCAAACGTTTGAATAAAAAACTATCCAGAAATCTATCAGTGATTATTGTTTATATCGTTATTTTGATGCTGATCGGACTAGGAAGCATCTGGCTGATCCCATTTCTGCAGCAACAAGCTAAAACACTGATTGCGAGTTTCCCGGACTTATTCGCTGATTTTCAGCAGACACTAAAACAATTTTTGGCGCAAACACCATTTTCAGATGCATTCAATCAATTTTTTTCATCTATTGATGATCTTACTTCAAATTTCACCTCCTTCATTGGAGATTATTGGGAAAGCGGGGCTAAGAGTTTAGGGAACATCTTTTCAGCAGTCACCACTACTTTTATTACATTATTTACTGGCCCGATCATTGCCTTTTTCCTATTGAAAGATCCTCATAAATTTTATCAATCAGTCTTAGGAATCGTTCCACCGAAATTCCGTACGGATTTTCAAACATTGACAAAAATCGCCAATCAGCAACTTGGTGCATTTTTGAAAGGACAAATCATTGCTTCCTTCATTTTAGGTGCTGTCTATTGGGTGACTTTTTTATTGATTGGTTTAGAATTCGCAAGCATATTAGCGATTGCTGCAGGTATCCTATGTATTATTCCTTATATCGGTCCTTTTATCGCCTTCTTCCCTGGTCTATTTATTGCCTTTCAGGATTCAACGTTTATGGCGATAAAATTTATCCTTGTCTGGTTTATCGTGCAACTACTCCATGGCGATCTAGTCGTTCCACGTGTGATGGGCAATCGTTTACAGATCCATCCGATTACGATCCTGATCGTTCTACTAGTCATGGGTGATTTGTTAGGACTTATGGGTGTCATTTTTGGTATTCCAATTTATACACTGATTAAATTGCTTGTCGTCTTTGCTTTTAGGAAATTCAAGCAACGCTACAACAAGTTCTACGGTGATCAAGGTGTTTACCAAAAAGCAGATTTTTCAGAAAAAGATTACCTAGATAAAGAATAACTATCAGTTAGGTACAAAAATGAGATAATCCTACTGAGTAAAGAGAACTAAAATTTTTTGTCTCTATCCTTTGAGGTCGAGACAAAAGTCGTTTAGGTTTGAAAAATTGGATAGAAAAGGGAGTGGGACAAAAATCAGTTTTTTTCTGATTTTTGTCCCACTCTCTTCATTTATACCTCTTACGCAATTCATCCGTCTTTCTTGATAAAGAACTACTTTTTGAAGTAACCTATTTCGAGTATTTTTCTAGTTATTCTTTCAATAATGCAATGGCTTGATATGGTTTCAATTTCAACTCACGTTCAACGATTGTTCCATCGTAATTATCGATCAATATCTTGGAGTCTAAAAATTCTTCTGGTAATGAAATAGTCGTTTCTTTACCGTAGAAATTAGTAAATACGATTACTTTCTTTTCTTCATATTGCCGTAAAAAACTATATACTTGTGGATGTTCCGGCTGGTATGCCTGATAACTTCCCAAGGCAATTACTGGATACTGCTTTCTCAATCGGATCAATTTTTGATAATAATTGAAAATAGATTGCGGAGAAGCAAGCTCTTTTTCAACATTGATATCCCCATAGCTTTCTGCTACCTTTAACCATGGTTTTCCCAATGTAAACCCAGCATTTTCATCGGCTGTCCACTGCATCGGTGTACGTGAATTATCTCTTGATTTGGCTTTGATCCGGCGGAAAGCTTCTTTTTCTGATAAGCCTTTTTCCAGTAATAGATGATACGCATTTAAACATTCGATATCCACATAATCAGCAATCGAATCAAAGTCAGGATCGATCATGCCGATTTCTTCGCCCATATAGATATAAGGCGTTCCCCGATTTAAATGAATCATAGTTGCTAGCATTTCTGCCCCTTGTTTTCGGTAGGCATCAACTGCTACAAAACGGTTCAGTGCACGCGGTTGGTCGTGATTATTCAAAAATAAAGCATTCCAGCCATTCCCAGCACTCATCTCTTCTCCCCAAGTATGGAACAATCGTTTTAATTCTTCAAAATCAAACGGCGGAGTGGTCCACTTGTCCCCATTTTCATAATCAACTTTCAGATGATGAAAATTAAAAACCATGGAAAGTTCATTCCGACTCGGTTCTGTATATAAAATGCAATTCTCAACGGTTGTTGAACTCATTTCGCCTACAGTGATGATCTCTGCGTCTTGACCAAATGTTTCTTTGTTCAACCGTTGAAGATACGTATGGGTGATTGGTTTATCCGTGTATTCTGGTTTACCTTGGTTCTCTGAATTGTTTTTCAAAACTTCATCTTTTCCGATGACATTGATAACATCAAAACGGAAGCCTTTGACTCCTTTGCTCATCCAAAAACGAACGACCTTGAATAACTCTTCTTGGACCGCTTCATTTCGCCAATTTAAGTCTGCTTGTGTTTTGTCATATAAATGTAAGTAGTATTTGCCAGTGTCCCCAAAAGGCGCCCAAGCATTCCCACCAAATTTAGATATCCAATCAGTTGGTTCATCTCTTAGAATAAAAAAATCTTGATAGAATGGATCACCTGCTAAAGCTTTTTGAAACCATTCATGTTCAATCGACACATGATTCAATACCATATCCAACATGATTTCGATCTGATAACTTTTAGCTTCAGCTACTAATGATTCAAATTCCTCCATCGTTCCAAAAAGAGGATCGATCGCGATATAATTGGAAATATCATACCCATTATCTTTTTGCGGACTTGGGTAAATAGGGTTCAACCAGATCATATCAATGCCCAATTCATGTAGATAAGGAAGTTTTTCTTTGATGCCTGCTAGATCACCAATCCCATCACCATTGCTATCGCGATAAGATTTAGGATAAATTTGATAAATGACTTTGTCTTTGAATGTCATATTGATTTGCCTCCAATCAACTGATCACCAACTTATATATACAAGTTGCTAAACTCATTATAACCAAAAAGGAAGCGTTTGTAAAACTTTTGCTCAATAGTTCTCAAAATCCTTTAGACAACGACTCACTCAAAAGAAAGAGCACCTCTTTTTTGAGACCGTTCACTATTCAAAGAGACAATGGTCCAAAAATAAGCCTGTACAACTCACAAATAAACGACGATTGCGAGTTGCACAGGCTTTTAGAACGAAACATTCTACAATTTCGTTTGTTTCCTTCTATTCATTTGATTTTAGTGCATCGATCATATTGATATGTTTTAACTTGAAGTGAGTCACGATCATTACGATCACGGTAAACAAGATCGTTAAAATACTTGAAAGTGCATAAGCTTTCCAAGTAATCACTAATGGAAAGATGACATTTTCCATAGAGGCTTGTCGTAAAATGAAGTCCGTCAATACATACCCAATACCAAATCCACCAATAATACCAAGCAAGGTGAAAATAATGTTTTCTCTAACAATATACATCGTCACTTCTTTATCGAAGAATCCTAGTACTTTGATCGTAGACAATTCACGTACCCGCTCGGAGATGTTGATGTTCGTTAAATTGTACAATACAATAAACGCTAATAAACCAGATAAAACAACAAAGATCAAAACAACGGAATCTAAGTTTGCCATAGATTCTTCCTGTGTTTCTATTTGTTTTGAAACAAAGGATGTGTTCGTCACGCTACCCGTTTCTAATAATTTTTCTGACAAATGATCCTCTTGGTCTTTTGTCATAGCAGCTGTTTGAACTAAAAAGGCATTTGTTTCAGCAGATTTTCCCGATACTTTGTGGTAATAGTCCGCACTCATATAAACAAAATTCCCTAAATAATTCTGTAAAACTTCACGGATTTTTACTTTTAACTCTTTTTGATCATCTGTGTATAAAGAAACAGTATCGCCTTTAGCTAGACCAAACAACTCCGCCGCTTTTTGTGTGATCGCGATACCATCATTCGGTAATTCCCGAGATTGTCCATCTGTTCCTAGCAGATGGATAAAGTTTTCTAGCTGGTTCTTCTCTTTTGGTGCAATCATCGTCAAGCTTTGCGAGGCTTGCCCTTTTTTCCGCAACTCAAGTGTCTGCATGTCGACTGCGAGAAGCGCCTTGAACTTAGGATCGTCTTCTAATGTCTGTTTTGCTGTATCTGCACTTTTATCAGCGCTTTGGTCGATCGTGACAATTGCTTGATAGTCTGTGATTGGTCCGAATTGTTTCTCGGAAACCGAACTTAACGAGTCTTTCAGCCCTACTCCGGCTACCATCAAACCCGCACAACCAGCAATTCCGATAATCGCCATCAGCATTCTTGATTTATATCGAAAAAGATTGCGATAACTGATTTTTTGATTAAAGCTAAGTCGAGACCACAGTGGCTTGATATATTCTAACAAGATCCGTTTTCCTGGTTTTGGTGCTTTGGGTTGGAGAAGAGCAGCTGGCTTTTCTCGTAGATCTTTAAATAAAACAATCATCGCCGCGCCAAACGCTGCAATAAAGAAAGCAACTGCTGCTTGAATAATTGGCGCCCAATCATAAAAGATAACGGCTGAACCAATATCATATTGCTCATTTGACAGTTCAAAGATGATTCTTGGCAACAAATTGGTTCCCAGTACCGTTCCTAAAAGTATGCCAATTCCAGAAGCAAGTGTGGCATAAATCGCGTATTTTTTGGCAATCTCCAATTTTGTATAGCCTAATGCTTTTAACGTACCAATTTCTCTGCGATTTTCTTCGACCATTCGTGTCATCGTCGTAAAAGTGATCAATGCCGCAATAAAGAAGAAAAATACTGGAAAGACATTTGCAATAGCAGCAATACGTTCAGCTAGATCTCCAAATTCCTGAAAGCCAACATTTTCAGATCGTTCCTGATAACGGTAGGTCGGCTTTTCTAACGTATTGATTTTCTCTTGGTTTTCTTTGATCGTCTCTTCTGATTCAGTGAGTTTTTGCTGTTGTTCTGCTAATGCTTGCTCTTGTTGTGCTAATTGTGCTTGCTGTTCAGAAAGCTCGTTCAAAGCTGTGTCACGCTGTGCTTCAGGCAGTTGCTCGATTGCCGCCATTTGTTGCGTCATTTGTGTTTTTGCAGACTCAAGTTGGCTAACTGCTGCATCCAATTGACTTTGGCTATCCTCGATTTTTTGTTTCGCAGGTTGTAAGTCTGCTGTTGCTTGTTTTTTGAGCTCATCCAGCCTTTGTGTTGGTCTGTCCTGAAAGATTGTTTCAACAGTTTCCTGATTCTTAGCCATTCGATCTTCATAGGCTTGGCTGTAAGTATCTAAATCTGTAACATTGGTGAACGTAAGATAGATAACGGAATCAATCGTTGTGTTGAAGTCTGATTCCGGCAGATAAGCAAAGTAATCCACTCTTCCGTTACCAACATTTGCGTAACCACGTTCTAAATTATTGATAAATAAGGGAGAACGCACAAAACCCACGACTTTGTATTCTTTTTGAACTAGATCTTCGGAATCGATCGTATAAGAATCTCCTATTTTATAGCCTGAATTTTTGGCTTTTTCGTCTAAGACTATTTCCCCTTGTTTTTCAGGTAGATGCCCTTCAACAACCTTCAATTTATTTTGTTTTGCTGTATCCGTATACGAAAAGATCTGTGCCACTTCGTTTTTTTGGGCATTTGCGTAATAAATCTGTTTGCCTGTCTCAACTTGCGCATGGGGGATTTTTTTGGCTTGCGTCAAGTCGTCTTCAGTCAATCCAGCTGTGGAAATCACTTGTAGATCCGACAAATTTTTCTGATCAACATAATGATCCATCGTTTTTTGCATGACTGGACCAGCTGTTTTAACTCCTACGAAAAGTAGCGTTCCTAGCATAATGATCAACACAATCGCAATAAATCGTCCTTTTGACTGCTTTATTTCTCTAAAGCTTGCTTTAAGATATGTTTTTGTTTTCATAGCTATCTCCTTACCATACAAGATCATCAATGGATGAAGGAGTATCATTGATTTCAACGGAGCGGACCTTTGCATCATTGATACGGATCACTCGGTCTGCGATTGGAGCTAAAGCAGAATTATGTGTGATGATCAACACTGTGTTTCCATGCTCTCTACTGGCATTTTGCAATAGTTTCAACACTTGTTTTCCTGTTTCGAAATCTAACGCCCCTGTTGGTTCATCACACAACAATAGTTTTGGATTTTTGGCTAGTGCCCGTGCAATCGAAACACGTTGCTGCTCACCCCCAGATAATTGTGAAGGGAAATTTTCCAAACGATGGGCTAACCCTACTTGCCCCAACACTTCTTCTGGATCTAGTGCATCCGGTGAAACTTCAGTAGCAAGTTCGACATTTTCTTTGGCAGTCAGGTTAGGAACAAGATTATAAAATTGAAACACAAAACCAACATCTGTTCTTCGATAAGCTGTCAATTGTTTGTCATTGAACTGCGCAATATCTGTCCCATCAATAATGATTTGTCCTTCATCTGGTTGATCCATACCGCCTAATATATTTAAAACAGTTGATTTTCCCGCACCACTTGGTCCAAGAATAATCACCAATTCACCTTTTTTAATGGAGAAAGAAATATCTTCATTCGCTGTGATCGTTGTTTCTCCCATTTTATAGCGCTTAAACTCGTTTTTTACTTCTACATACTCCATTCGTATTCTCCTATCTTCACGATATTTCTTTTTCGTATACGTTTTCTTCTCTTTATTCTACCATTGAACGCTACTAGACTAAAGGCAGGAACAAGTATTCATTGACAAATAAACAAAATATGATTTACTTACAGGGAAACAATCTATTTTTGAAAGAAGGACAACCATGAATACAATAAAGTCACTTGACCTTGTACTTGATCATACCGCATTTGTCGCGATTGATCTTCAAAAAGGGATTCTCGGTTCAGGACAATTATTCCCTAATGATGCCGCTACTGTTTTAGCAAATAATGTAGAACTGGCACAACACTTGAAAAATACAGACGCGTTAAATGTCTTAGTCAATGTAGATATCACTGAATTCCGCTATTTGAGTACTAAAAACGAATTAGCTAAACAAGCAGCAGTCCCTGTTATCCCAAAGGAATTTACAGATTTGCTGTTAGCTCCCTATTTAGAGGATACAACAAATACATTGACCGTCACAAAATACAATCCTAGCGCTTTTTTTGGTACTTCTTTAGATCTCCAGCTTCGCCGCCGTCAAATCGACACGATTATTTTGTCTGGCGTTGCTACGTCTAATGGCGTATACGCAACTGCGTTAGACGCATTTCAACATGGCTATCATGTCATCGTGGTCGAAGATGCTTGTGCAGATAGAGATCTTGAGTTACATCACGTCTTTTTTGAAAAAATCTTCCCTAAAACGGTCCGAATCCGTTCTACGAAAGAAGTTATTTCAGCAATCGAAAAGGCGAAGGAATAATGATGCAACTACGCATTCTTTCCATTTACTTCTTTCATTTTTCATGGGAAAATAGCGTTAATAGCTAGATAGGAGTAGTAAGTATGGGGAAAAAAAAGATAACGATCAAAGACGTAGCGAAACACTCTGGTGTATCGATTGCTACTGTCTCATTGATTTTAAATGGTAATGAAGCAAAATTTAGTCCAAAAACGGTCGAAAAAGTCTTTGCTTCAAAAAAGGAATTAGGGTATCAGCCCGATTATCTTGCCCGCCAGATGATCACAAAAGAAACAAAAACTATCGGTGTCCTCGTTCCAGACATCACGAACCCTTTTTTCAATATATTGATGCGGGGAATCGAAGAGGTTTTGTATCAGCAACATTTTGTGACGATCCTATGCAATGCTGATTCTGATCATCAAAAAGAAATTGAGTATCTAGCTGAACTTACACGACGTGGAGTAGATGGATTCATCATCGCCACTTCTGCCATCTCGACATCAGCAATCAATGAAAATTTAAAAAAGCATGGACGTCCTTACATCGTGCTCGATCAAAAAAAATCACATGGATTCAGTGACTCTGTCCGGACAGATGATTTTCGTGGTGGATATCTTGCAGGTGTTCATTTATTATCGCTAGGCCATGAAAATATTGCGCTTGTTTACCCTGAGAATCCACCAGAAAATATCCAGCTACGAATTGAAGGATTCAAACACGCATTAGACTTCTACCAACATTCTCACGATCAGTTACTGCTATTGCCCACACTGTTTTCCAAGCAAGGTGGGTATCAAGCGGTACCAAGCATCATTGAATCTGCGACAACTGCAATTTTCGCATTGAATGATGAATTAGCTTTTGGTCTTTATCGCGGACTGGAGGAGAAAGGTAAATCAATTCCTGATGATTACAGTATCATCGGCTATGATAACATCGACATGTGTGAATATGTTAAACCTAAGCTCACCACCATCGCACAACCAATCGTTGAGTTGGGCAAAGCTTCTGCTAAATTATTATTGTCACGGATCCAATCGCCCACTAAGGAATGGGAAGAAGAACTATTACCTGTAAAATTAGAAAAAAGAGCTTCGACTGCTCCATTAAAAAAAACATAACAAGAGGAACTTGCCAAAACATGTGCGACAAATTTCATGTTTTGACAAGTTTTTTACGTTTTACGCCCGTTATTTTTACAAATATTTTGTAGAATTGCTCCACCTTTGGTACAATTTAATTAGCATGACCATTTCCCCCCATTTGTTCCCCCAACAAATAAATGGTAGTGCCTTATACTGAATATCAAAGCATTGAGCGTAACGACTCAGTGCTTTTATCGAATGGCAAACGCAGAGTCAATTTACTGAAAGTACAAATTCACTGCTGTTATGAAAAATAAAAGACTACGCTACTAAACGTTTAAAAGAAAAGGAGTATCTGATTATGAACAAAAATAAAGCAATACGCCTACTCGCCACATCATGGCTGATTGCTCCAACTATTTTGTCGACACAGTCTGTGTTTGCAGATGAACAATCAACACAGACAACTAAAAGCTCAATCGTCGCTCAAAAAACGACAAACTCTTCCACTCTTACCAGTTCAGATCTAACTGATTCATCTTCTACTGGAACAGCCACAACAAGTTCTTCGATGACTGAATCGTCTACTAGTTCTTCTACAACTGAGTCATCTACAACCGAATCGTCTACTACTGATTCATCAGAATCACCAGATGGGTCAACAGAAGAAACAGCTACGCGTACAGTTACGATCGATCCGACACTATTAGGAAAAATCAAATTAAGTACCGTCGCTACAGACACTACAGAAGAAAAAGAATTGACGATCGATTCATCTGGAGTAGTTAGAGGATTGAAAGAGGGTACTAAGATTGCCTATGAAATCACCCCTTCAAAAGATGAAAAATTAGTCTCTTTCGAAGTGAACGGTGCGCAAGAAGTCGACTATCAGCAACATACCTTTACTATTGGCGTCATCGACATGACACTTTCTGCTAAATTCGAATCAACTACAGAAACATCGAATGGCGGATCAACAGGATCAAACGGAGGCTCAACTGGATCTTCTAATGGTTCGAATACTGGTGAATCAACAAACCAAAACAGTGGCAATAACGGAAATCCTGGTAATTCTAGCAAACCAAATGGAAATTCGAACAATCAGTCAAAACCTTCGACTGCTACAAACAATGACTCAGTTGTTTCCGCAAACAATGGCGGTGGCTCTAATAGTCAGTCTAACAACCAACGGCCTTCTGGTTCAACAAATCAATCAGGCATCGAAAATCCGGGAACTAATTCTTCTGATTTTGTTGTCAAAACACCGATCGAATCTCTTTTACCAGCCAACACAACTGCTGTCCAACAGGCAATCGTCAGAGAAGCTTATAAGTATTTAGGTAGTCCCTATGTTTGGGGTGCAAAAGGTCCATCCACATTTGATTGTTCCGGTCTAGCTTATTATGTTTACATGCAAGCTACAGGACACTATATTGGTGGCTGGACTGGTGAACAACAATATGCCGGTACGCAAATTCCTGTGGACCAAGCACAGCCTGGAGATTTAGTATTCTGGGGACCTTCTTCTGGTGTTACACATCACGTCGGTATCTATCTTGGAAACGGCTTATACATCCATGCACCTCAACCAGGTGATAAAGTACGGATCACTTCGATCGCCGATTATGCACCTGATTTCGCTGTCCGTGTGAATATTGCAGGTTTACCAATTGCAAGTGGTTCTCTAGCAAATTCATCTATTTTAGATGGTCTTGGAGATTTCAACTTTTCAAAAAATCAAACGACTGATCAATTTTTGAAAAAAATTGCCGATAGTGCTCAAGAAATCGGACAAAAAGACGGCATCTACGCTTCCGTTATGATGGCTCAAGCAATTCTAGAAAGTGGCTCAGGCAACAGCTTATTATCCAGTGAACCAAACTTTAATCTTTTTGGTATCAAAGGGGATTATCAAGGAAAAAGTGTTTCATTCAATACACTAGAACAAGACGAATCGGGTTCAAACTACCAAATCCGAGCATCTTTCCGCCAATATCCATCTTATAAAGAAAGTCTAGAAGATTATGCAAAATTAATCAAAAATGGATTGTCTCATAACAAAGATTTTTATAAACCCACATGGAAATCAGAAGCAAAAACCTATAAAGAAGCAACAAAATATCTAGAAGGCCGCTATGCGACAGATAAACAATACGCAAATAAATTAAATGCGATCATCAAAGCATATGATCTGACAAAATATGATGAGCCTAAGAAAGAAGAAAAATCAGTTGTTGAAACATCTACTAAAAAAGAGTCATTCGTTGTGCCAGTTTCATGGAATAAAAATGAAATGTCACTGACAAACTTAGATGTTTCAAACTTCAAACGAACAGCTAAAAAACCTGACTATTTTTCTACAACTAAAGTATTGACGATCTTTGAGGTACTCCAACGACTATCCGCTAGAGAAATCCCTCAAACTCCAGTGGTCCAGGTCAAAGCAGATACAGTTCCATTACTAAGCATCTTAACGATCGATAACTTACTATGGATCCAAAGCAAATTCAAATAAGCTAAAAAGAACCTACAATATGCGAACCGACTACAAAGTCGACCCGCATACTGTAGGTTCTTCTTTCATTTATTTTTCTCTTTTCAAAACGATACTTGTGTATAGCCATGTAGTCAAGACGTAATAAACAAAGTATAAAACAAAGAAAATCAAAAATGGAATCCAGATATCATGGTACGGATTACTCATCAATACTGTAAACATCTCTAAACCGAAAATAACGTGTATTGCACCTAAGATACCTGGTGCTAGGAAAAGCACGCCAATTTCTCGTCGGATGGACTGTTTCAATAGATTACGTTTAGCACCGATTTTTTCCAACATTTCATATCTGCTGATGTCACTTTTACTTCCTGAAAGGATCTTGAACATCAAGCAACTTGCCAACATCGTCAAGAAGGCGATACCTAGGAAGAAGCCCATAAATTCAAAACCAGAATACATACCGTTGAACAGTTGATACATGGTGAATTTTTGATTGAAGCTTCCATCATTAGTTTGCAACGTTGGATTGTTCTCGCTGTTTTCTTTTACCAATGTTTCAATTTGATCTAGATCAGCAACAAAATCTTTCACTTGAACCAGTTGCAGTGTCGTTTGAGGAAGATTCAATTGTTCAAATTCCGTTGACTGTACTACTTTGATTTCTTTACCTTGTTGTTCCGGTAATTCATACGAACGCAATTCATCTTGCATCGGCAACTGCTCCGCTAGATCTTTTGCACTTACTTCTGCAATTTTTGAGTCATTGATCGAATTCCCATTATTTGAAATATATTTCAAAGGTGTTTTTTCAAAGTCACTATAATTGTAATACACATATTGTGCATCTTCTTTTTGAACATAAGTCGCATTGACCTTCAACTGTAAATCAGAAACTTTTTGTTGATCTACTTTTTGTGCATTGTTCAAAATGACATCATAAGCAGAAACCTTATTTGTGAATGTCATAATCTCATTCTTAAATCCTAATCCAACAGTCAACGCACCCAAAGCTAAAGCTAACAACATCGCTACCATCGACAACATTTGAGTATACTCACGAATTCTAAAACTTAATTGTGACAACGTAAAATTATTCAATTTACGCATTGAAATACTTTCTGTTTTCTTCAATAACGACAAGAAGAAAATAATAACCGAATGGAAAATGAAATAAGTACCTAGAACAATTGTTACTAAAGCTACGACAATAGCCATTAACTGGTATTCTAGTACATGTGCCATCATATAATAACCAATACCTAAGAAAACAATTCCTAGAATAACTTCTAGTAAAAATAAAAACTTATGTTGTTTCATTCTAGTTGGTGTTTGATCTGCACGTATCAGTGTCAAGATCGGTTTTTTTACAATTGAGAATGCATTGACAAATGCTGCAAGTAAAAACAAGATTGCAAAAAAGATGAATGTGATAATCAATCCTTTTAGATTCAAAGGTGAAAAATGGGTAATCGTAACATTTAATTGATCGACTAGTAATTTTTGAACGATACTAGTAAGCCCTACACCCAAGACAGAACCAACTACTGTAGCCACTATCCCAACGATAAATGTTTCCGAAAAGATCATTTGTGCAATTTTTCTTCCTTTTGCACCCAACATCATGAACATCGCATAATCTTTTTGCCGCATCGTCATCAAAAATGAATTTGCGTAAAGAATGTAGACAAATGTGATGATCCCCAATAAAACAGAGCCTATCTGAAAGATGATCACTGTCATCGACAAGGATGAATTATGTGTTAAAAAATCTTTATTACTTGCCATCGATTCAAACATATAAAAGATGGCAGATGCCATAACTAAACCTGAAAACAAGACAATGTAATCCCTTAATCGACTTTTGATTCCAGTAAGTGATAGTTTCCAAAGCATTTTCTTTTCCCCCTTACTGTTCCAAATTTCCTAAAATGGATAAGATTTGTCGATAAAAAGAATCTCGACTTTGGTCTCCGCGCTTCACTTCTTGGTGAATGCCCCCATCTTTGATAAATAAAATGCGTTGACAATAACTTGCTGAAAAAGGATCATGGGTAACCAAAAGAATCGACACCTCGTCTTTGGTATTTAGTTCTTCCATCGTATCCAACAAATCACGAGCGCTTTTTGAATCCAAAGCACCTGTTGGTTCATCACCTAATAAGATCGTAGGTTGGGTAATCAAGGCCCGCGCTGCAGCAACCCGTTGTTTTTGACCACCTGATATTTCAGACGGATAACTTTCTAAAATATGAGAAATCGATAAACGTTCAGCGATTTTTTTCACTCGCTGTTTGATCTCTTTTGCCCGAACACCTTGTAAAGAAAGTGGAACTGCAATATTTTCTTGAGCAGTTAAATTTTCTAATAAGTTGAAATCTTGAAAAATAAATCCGATTTCTTTTGATCGAAAATCAGCTAATTGATTTCCCTTTAATTTTGTCACATCTTTTTGATTGATTCGAATCGATCCTTCAGTAGGTTTATCTAATGTAGATAAAATGTTCAATAGTGTGGATTTACCAGAACCAGAAGCACCCATTATACCAATGAATTCGCCTTTTTCTACTTCAAAGCTGATTCCATTCAGTGCTTGAGTCTTTTTCTCATTGTTTTTACCGTATACTTTTGTTACATTTTGAACCTCAACGATTTTTTCCATTTATCCTCTATCCTTTACTTAATTTTTCTTGGGCTGTCTTTGGAATATCTTCCTTTTGAACTTCTTCATACGAAGTTACCCCTTTATTTTTATTCCAGGTGATCTTTAGATAGGCACCTTTTCTCAATGGACGTGGTTGTTGCCCTCTAAATTCTAATGTTTTTTTTCTTCCATCTGCATCATAACCTGGCAGACTATATTTATAGCCAACATATTGTTGGTCATTATCGGATTTGCTGACTTCTTTTTCGCCATTCGTCGTTATTTGTACGTAGTAGCTATCGCCACCCATAACAACGTAGTCTGCCACCTTCATACCTGCAAAAGCAATGATAACAAAAGCGACCAGACCAATTAGAAGTTTTTTCATTTCTTCTCCTTCTTTCAAATTTGATAAGTTCATTATAGTAAAATAAATCGGTCTTTACCTTCGATTCAACTGTCGAGTTTCTTTCAAATTTGTCATTTCTACTACAATAACACGAAAAAAGGTTGAAACAGAAGTGATTGCTTCTGCTTCAGCCTTTTATTCGGATTTTAAGCGTGAAACAAACTTATTCGTTCCACGCTCAAAATTATTTTCTATTTTTCTTGCAGACTTCCAGTATTGATCACTGGCTGCGTACCTTTATCCGTAATGATGGAAACAAGCAAATTATTGATGAGTTGCACTTTCCGATCATCCGTAAAATTGATTTCTTGTCCTTCTTCGATTTGCTCTAATGCCATTTGAGTCATTGTTACAGCACCTTCGACAATCGTCTGTCTAGCAGATAAAATAGCTTTTGCTTGTTGTCGCTGCAACATTGCGCTAGCAATTTCTGTTGCGTAGGCCAAGTGATTCAGTCTAGTTTCTATTACTTCTACTCCTGCAACGGATAAACGTTCTTGCAGTTCCTGTGCTAATTCATCTGAAACTGCTGTCGTATTTCCTCGTAAAGTTAAGTCGTCATCATTGAATGTATCATAGGGATACTGACTAGCAATGTGTCGGATCGCTGTTTCACTTTGGATCTCCACGAAATCATGATAATAAGCGACATCAAAAAGCGCCTTCGCCGTATCCACGACTTTGAAAACAACGACTGCAGATATTTCGATCGGATTACCATCTAAATCATTGACTTTCAAAACTGAACTGTTGAAATTGCGTACTTTCAACGAAATACTTATTTTTTGTGCGAAAGGAACAGTCAAGAAAAAGCCGCTTTCTCTAATCGTTCCGATATATTGTCCAAAGAACAAGATGACTTTTGCTTGATTAGGACTGACCACTGTTGCCGAGCTAAGTAAAATAAGTGCTATAAAGAAAAAAATAAAGCCAATAACCGTTGCAAAAGTACTGGAATTCGTCATTCCCAAATAGAACAAGACCGCCCCAGCTCCAACCAATATGATCAAACCTACTAACCCGAGATATCCATTAACATAAACTGCTTTTTTCTCTTTCATTCTTTTTCCTTCTTTCAACCAATATTTTATGTGAACTGTTTCTTTCTAATTCGCGCCATTGCACCTTCAAGCTCTAACTCTTTGTCTTCTGTGATATACCACCCCTGTGTCTGTGGACCTCCAGCAGCTTGTGGAAGATACTCTAAACTTGTTCGCACCCAATGTTTTTCTTCCGTAAAATAATCCTCTACTAAGATTTCTAGATCCATTCCTGCAGATAGAACTAAATTCTCTCGAACAGATTTAAAAATGAATCGCTCTTTTTCTTGGTCATACTTCAAGATTCCCGTATCTAAAATCGGCAAAGAATAATAATCCAGTTCTTTTTTCACTTTCAATAGATTTTTGAATACCTCATTGTACACCTGTTCTATCTGGCGACCTTCTGAATTTTTAGGATAATCGATCATGACACGTTCGTTTGATACGTCATAATAATTTTCACTAAGACTCGTTATTTCGTTATGTAATTTTGTTAATTCTATCTCTAGTTTCTGACGTTTTGATTCATCTATTTTCATTGGATTCGTCCACCTTATTTTATCTATGTATTTGTATGTTTCTCTCGCATCCCCTATTTTACTATAGTTTTGACAGTTAAGCGATGGAAAAACAGCGAAGAATCCAGTAATTCGTTCTTCGCTGTCTACTAAATACTATTCAGTTTATTATAAGAACAGAATGACCTACTCACTTTTTAGTCATAGTCATTATAATCGTCATAATCTGATTCCGTATCGCCTAATATCTGTACGACACTATTTTGACCAGTTATCGTTAACGTTTTATCCTTTTGACCAAATGATTCTGTAGTTATCTCCTCACCATTTTTTTCAAGATGAGAGTCACCAGAAAGTTGGATATCCAGATTATTTTCTTCCATTTCATAAAGATCTAGATGGCTATTTTGTAAGTCGATCTTGCCCTTGGTACTTGCTGCTAAGCCTTCCAAAGAAAGTTGACTGTCACTGGTTGATACAGCCATTTGTTGAATCGTTGCGTCATTGATATAGATCGATCCTAATTTATCATCTGCTGTAAGCTTGTCTGCGTCAATATTCGTAAGTGTAAGTGCCCCACCATACGTATTCGTGCTGATAGCTTTACTCTTTACTTCATCTAATTCGATTGGACTGTTGTTTCCTTCAATCTTTATTTCTGAAAGAACGATGTTTTTAGGAATCGTGATGATGATTTTTGCTGTGTCATCTTCCACACTGATCAATGTATTTCGCTCTTTTTCATTACCAGCAATAGCTAAAGTATTGTCCTTTACTGAAATAATCGGTTTAGATTTCTTTTCGTGAACAGTTGTTACCTCGAAATCTAGTCCACGCTTGATTATAACCGCTTGATTTTCTGCGGAGACCTCCAATCGATCAATTTTTTTATCTGCGCTGATTTTTTGTGTCTCTTGCGCCATTTCAATCAATTTTGGTCCATTTTCCCATGTTAAATTTTTTTGGGCACCATACGCATAAGTTACTCCGGCAAGCAATCCACCAGTAACCATCAATCCAATTCCCGCTAGTAAAAAATGCTTCAATTTCATTTTTTTCACCTCTACTTTCTACTATATTTTTGAAGGATGGATCGTTCTGTTTGTGACAAATCGTCTTCCTACCCATTTCACAAAATTCATCATCATCTGGAACAATAGTTTTGTTAATTTTAATAGTATTGGAACAAAGAATACTACACTTCCCGTTGCAAACAAGCCCATTCCAACATAGAATAGTCCGCTAGTCACAGACTGTCCCAAAACACCAATACCCGAAATGATCGCAAACAATCCTACACCTAGAATAGAGATACACCCAACATAGATTGCTACGATGAGCATTAGCAAAGCCAGCATCAATCCGAAAATAACTGCAATAAAACCAATTGCTAGAGGAATCAATAACGGTGAAGCACATAACCCGATGATGACCATCCAAATCAAACGTACTTGTCGTTTTGAGCTTTTCGTATTGACTTTTCCTCCATTGGAATCATCCAATTCAGAGAAATAATTGATTTTTAATTTCAGTGCAAACTGTTTAGGGGTGCCATACTCTTCAAGGATCTTCTCCATCGTTTTACCAGAATCTAAAAAATATTCTTCATAATATTGGATTAGATCGAAACGGTCATCCTCAGGGAGTTCTTGAAGTTCATTAAATACTTCATCTAAATATTCATTCATGCTTATTATCCTCCAATAGTCGATTTAGAGAGTCTCGAAACACGATCCATTCATCAATTATATCCTCTAATTGATTATGCCCTAATGAAGTCAATCGATAATAACGGCGATTTCTTCCTTCAAACGGTTCATCATATGTTTCTAAAAAACCTTCTTTTTTCAATCTGCGTAATACTGGATACATAGTAGATTCACTTACAGATAAACTTTCTTGTACGATTTTGGTCAATGCATAACCATACATGTCTTCTTTGCTTAAAGCAGCTAATACTGTCCCATCAAGCAATATCGTCGGAACTTGGATGTGCATTCCTTCACCTTCTTCTATAGATTACAATAATATCTTCTCTCCAATACTATACCATATATAATATTAGTTGCAACAAAAAAAGTATAAAATATGTAAGCGTACTTACATATTTTATACTTTTTTAACTCAATCGTTCGTTCCATTAACCAAACATTCAAAAGTACCTTCTTATAGCATTGGCATAATCATGTTTGTCCAGAGCCAACTCAACGGCATGATCACGATCATCGCCGGTATCATATCTGCAACTGGGAACATCTTGACATTGATCATTCGGAAACCTGTTGCTACCATCAAGAATCCTCCACATGCTTTAAAATCTAAAATCATATCAGGTGTTGTCAACGGATAAATGAATTTAGCCAATAAGAATAAAATATAGAAAATAATAAATTGCGGAATCGCCACTACCGAAACAACATAACCGAGATTACATGCAAAAATAGCTGCTGTAAAAAAATCCAACACAGATTTTGAGATCAAAATCGTGCTATCCCCAGTCATCCCAGAATCTAAACTACCGTAAATACCTGTTCCACTAGCACAGAACAAAACAATAACTGTTACTAATGTAGTGATAAATTCTTCGTGGGACATCCCTAATCTTTCGCTAGGGAAAATCTTAGAAATTGGTTTTTGCATTAGGGCTGCCCCTTTATTGATTCCATGTCCTAAATGGATGATCAGTCCAATCGCTGTACCGATAACCAAGGCGAAAATAACTGCGGGCATATTTTTCATCGGTGCAATCGAATAGATCCCCATTCCCATTGAACAGACACCGAAAACCATCGTCAACTGTGCTTTGAAATTTTCACTTAACTTATTACCCGCCAGACCTCCGATCAATCCGCCAAATAATACAGAACCTGCATTAATCAACACTCCTGTTGGCATGCTAAAAAACTCCTCTCATCTTCTTGTATGAAATATTTTTTGAAAATTTTTAGTAAAGTATATTTCCCTTTGCAAAAAAGATTTTAACAGAGAGTCGTACTTACACCAATTCAAATTTCATGTTAAAGTATTCTCAATTGGAATAGATAGGGGACATAGTTATGGATATCCGCAAATTTGAAATTTTTCTCGATTTAGTAGAAACAATGAATTTCACTAAAACCGCTGAACGACAATTTACCACTCAAGGAAACATCTCAAAACAAATCCTTTCACTTGAAAAAGAATTAAACGTCAAATTATTTGAGCGTGTCCACCGAAAAATAGAATTAACAGAAGTAGGAAACTTACTGATTCCTTATGTAAAAAATGTAGTTGAACAATACCACGCAATGCAAGAAGTATTGGTAACGTATACGCAAGAAAAAAATCTCGCCCTCCATATCCTGACGATCCCTACAATGATCAACTATGAAGGTTTCTCTGAAATCACCGAATTTCTGAAACTGTATCCAGAATTTACGATCCAGTTGAAAGAAGTAGAAAGTATTGAAATGACCGATGAAGAGTTGAACGAACATAGTGATACCATCCATTTTGTGCGGATTTTTGATGAACCCTCAAAAAATATTGAATGGCTCCCTACTGAAAAAGATTCCTTTGTTGCTGTGTTACCAAGAAGTCATCCATTCGCCAACAGAGAAAAACTTGATTTAAGAGAATTGAAAGATGAAGATTTTCTCGTTCTTGGCCCAAGCACAAATCTTTATCAACCCGTTTTAGACCTTTGCGAAGAAGCAGGATTTGAACCTAAGATCTCCTACAAAGGTTCCCGAATTGATTTGATCATCAATATGGTTGCCAACGATATGGGTATCTCAATCGTCATGGGAAAAACCGTTCAAAACCTCCTGAAAGAAAATACAGTGATCGTCCCCATCACGCCAACTAAAGAAAGTCATCTAGCCTTCACCCGTAAAACCGGCGAGCACACATTAGCTTCAGATAAATTCTGGGAATATGTAAAAGAGGTTGTGAAAAGAGCGCTTTGACCTGAGCAATAAGGAGGAAAAGCTCGAAATAGTTCCTCATATTTTGAGATTTTTTGACTTATTGCCGAAGGTCAGCTCTTTGAACACCGTGAATAGAGGTTGTAAAAAGGCTGGTCTGCATCAAGCAATAAGAACAAACAGAGAAAAACAGCTTCTCATGTTTTTCATCTGGTTGAGCTTATTGTTGAAGATGTAAGCCTTTGAACACCGTGAATAAAGGTTGTGAAAAAGCCGGTCAGCTCCGCTGATAATAAGAATGAATTTTTCGAAACAGCTCTCCATGTTTTGAAAAATCCAGACTTATTTCAAGGAGTTGGCTTTTGAACACCGTGAATAAGGTTGTGAAAAGCCCACTTTGACCTGAGCAATAAGGAAAAAAGCGCTACTCCAAACAAAAAAAAAAAGCCTCAAACAAAAAACACCACCTTGTGTTCCTTGTTTGAAAGCTTATTCTGTGAGATCGATAAATGGTCTATTCTTTTTTCAACTGGATCACTACCGTCGTGCCCACTTCTGGAATACTACTGTAGCGAATCGTTCCATGATGCAATTCCAAGATTTTCTTTACTAGAGATAATCCTAATCCATTACCAGCCATTTGCCGACTTGTATCTCCTTGATAAAATTTTTCAAACATCCGCTTTTGTGTTTCTTCGGTCATTCCAATTCCAGAGTCCGTCACTTCAAAATACACATCTGTCGCATTTTGAGTCAGTTTGATATCAATTTGACCATTGGTTTGATTATATTTGATTGCGTTGTCCATAATATTCAACCAAACTTGATATAAAAACTCTTCATTTCCAAAATAGTGAATGGAATCAAGTTCGATATTCAATCTTAAGTTTTCCCATTTTGGCTGTAAGAATACAATGACTTCTCGTATTTGTTCATCTAGTCGAAATGTTTTTTTCTCTAATTGTATCCGCTGATTTTCTAATTTATTCAACTTCAACACATTTTCAGTAAGCTGCGAGAGCTGATTGATGCTTTCGATGATCCGCTGTAAAAAAACTTGTTTATCTTCTTCTGAAATATTCGTTGCCTGTAACAATTGGACATAGCCTTGGATCGTTGCCAGTGGTGTCTTGAACTCATGGGAAACACTAGAAACAAAATCATTTCTCAAAGTCTCGATACTACTTAATTCTTGAACCATCACATTAAAATCTTTATACAGTTGTTGCACTTCTTCGACTTTCGGCTGTTCGTTCATCTGGATCGAAAAATCGCCAGTAGCGACTTTGCTCATGTTTGTTCGCAGTTCACTGATTGGCATCAAGATCCTTCGTCCAACAAAAATCGAGATCCCTGTACCCACGATCATACTGAATCCAGCAAAGACAACTAACGGATATAACGTCGGGCGTTCAGATGGAGAAATCGATTGATGGGATAACAGAAAAATAAAGCAGAGGAAACAGAGCAAGGTCACCAATATCGATACAAAGACGATGCTAGCAAAATAGATCCATAACTGCGAATAAAGTTTCTTTTTCACCTTCCGATCACCGCCTTATATCCTAGACCACGAACAGTTAGGATCCGAAAATCGTCTACATGATCAAATCGCGATCGTAGACGCTTGATATGTACATCGATCGTCCGTTCTTCTGTGTTTGTATCTAGCCCCCAAATATCATCCATCAATTGTTGGCGGGTAAAAATTTTATTAGGATAAGCCAATAACTTATAAAGAAGCAGAAATTCTTTTTGCGGTAATACTGTTGCTTGTTCTGCTATCCTCACTTCATAGGTCTCTTGATCTAGTGTTGTTTTTCCAATAACGAGTTGACTACTGTGATTGATTTTTGCTCTTCTCAACAGTGCTTCTACGCGTAGGACCATCTCATTGACATCTACAGGTTTCGTCATATAATCATCGGTGCCTAAATGAAAGCCGCGTTTTTTATCTTCAAAGTCAGCTTTCGCAGTAATCATCAAGACTGGCACTTCGATCCTGCTTTCTCTTAGATGTTCTAGTAATTCATACCCATCCATTCCAGGCATCATGATGTCGGTGATGATCAACTCGATCTGGTAATTTTCCAATCGTTGAAGCGCTTCTTCTCCATTTGCTGCCGTAATCACTGAAAATCCAGCTCGTTCTAACACTGAGCGATAAAGCAATTGCAAATTTACATCATCTTCTACTACTAGTATTCGGTTCATATTTTTCCCTCTATTTTGAAAAATTTCTTGTTTTTTTCTGATTGTTCACATTCAGTTAATATTCATTGAGTATACTACGTTCGTTATTCTGATATACTTGTTAGTATACCGAATATTTCAAAAGGAAAGAAGGGCGAATATGCTACAACTAAAAGATATAAAAAAATATTATAAAGTCGGCGAAACAACTACTAAAGCATTAGATGGCGTATCTGTTGCCTTTAGAAAAAAAGAATTTGTT
Source organism: Enterococcus sp. BSD2780061688st2 D3 (assembly GCF_005844145.1). Taxonomy (NCBI): domain Bacteria; kingdom Bacillati; phylum Bacillota; class Bacilli; order Lactobacillales; family Enterococcaceae; genus Enterococcus; species Enterococcus sp. BSD2780061688st2 D3. The sequence goes on along the minus strand of NZ_SPHN01000007.1, from coordinate 114,374 downwards.
GCTATCTTGGGACCAAGTGGCTCAGGTAAAACGACGATGCTGAATGTCATTGGTGGACTAGATAATTACGATTCAGGTGATATGGTCATCAATGGAAAATCAACAAAAGACTTCAAAGATAGTGACTGGGATGCTTACCGCAATAATTCGATCGGTTTCGTGTTCCAAAGCTATAATTTGATCGGTCACTTAGGGATCATCGAAAATGTCGAACTTGGTATGACTCTTAGTGGTGTATCAAAAGAAGAAAAACGAAAGAAAGCAGAAAATGCATTGCAGCGGGTTGGTTTGAGTGCCCACATGCATAAAAAACCAAACCAACTATCTGGTGGTCAAATGCAACGGGTCGCTATCGCACGCGCACTTGCCAATGATCCAGATATCTTGCTTTGTGATGAACCAACTGGAGCTTTAGATACTGAAACAAGTATCCAGATCATGGAATTGATCGAAGAACTATCGAATGAAAAATTAGTTATCATGGTTACCCATAACCCTGAATTAGCCCATCAATATGCTGACCGTATCATCGAATTTTCTGACGGGAAGATCTTATCCGATTCAAACCCACATATTGAACGACCAAAAGATGATCAATTCAATCTACGTCGCACAAAAATGAGCTTTTGGACAGCGTTGAAACTTTCTTTCAACAATATTCGGACCAAAAAAGGACGGACATTTTTAACTTCATTCGCATCAAGTATCGGGATCATCGGAATTGCTATCGTTCTTGCTTTATCCTCAGGTTTCCAAAAACAAATCGATAAAACACAATCTGAGACAATGGCTAAATTCCCGATCACGATCTCTAAAGTGACAACTAGCCAGACAAATGATTCCACTGGCTTAGGCGCAAGCAAAGCAAGTTATCCAAAAACAGACACGATCACTGCCAAAATCAGTGATGAAGACAAAGCACAACATACGAATAAAATCGATCAAACTTACGTGGACTATGTAACAAATATCGATTCTGATCTAAGTAATAACATTGGTTTTACACGAGCAACTGGCATCAACATGCTTCGTCAAGTGGATGGTAAAGTCCAACCAGTCAACTTCTCAAACCAAAACCCTGATTCTGAATCATTATCACTGACAAGCACGATGTCTGCAATGACAGGTGTCGGTGTTTCGACCTTCCCTACACAACTGGATAATCAAAAAGAAAACTTTTTACAAGCAAACTATTCTCTACTGGATGGAAGCTATCCTTCTTCTGCCACAGATGTTGTTTTGATCGTTGATGGGAACAACAATACGAATATCAATGCCTTGAAAAATCTTGGGTTTGATGTCAAGGATGGTCAAAAATTAGATTTTGATAAAATCGTTGGTACGACATTTAAAATTGTAAATAACAACAATTACTATACAAAACTACCAACTGGTAATTTCATTCCAAATACTGACTATGATGCGATGTATGCTAATTCAACCGATGAAGTAAAAATTTCTGGTATTTTACGTGTCAAATCTTCTTCTACAATGAATTTGCTTTCTCCAGGGATTGCTTATAGTGATCAATTAACGACACAAATCGTAAATGAAAACAAAGATTCTGATATCGTCAAAGCGCAAAAAGAAAGTGACACCAATGTATTGACTACTGAAAAAGTAGACGAAACAACGAAACAATCATTGATTAGCTATTTAGGTGGCGACAGTATTCCATCAAGTATCATGATCTATCCAAATAATTTTGGTGACAAAGAACAGATCCTTGATTATTTAAATGATTACAACAAAGGAAAATCAGAAGAAGATAAAATCATTTATTCTGATCTAGCTGGCACAATGACTGAATTGACTGGTGGCTTAATGGATGCGATCACCTATGTATTAGTTGCCTTTGCTGGTATTTCCTTAGTCACAAGTATGATCATGATCAGTATCATTACTTACACTTCTGTTATTGAACGTACAAAAGAAATCGGTGTGCTAAAAGCATTAGGTGCTCGCAAAAAAGATATCACACGTGTCTTCGACGCCGAAACATGTATCTTGGGTATCTCATCAGGAATATTAGGTGTTTTGATTGCTTGGTTGGCAACATTCCCAATCAACAGCATCCTATACAACATGACTGACTTAAAAAATGTTGCACAACTTAACCCTGTTCACGCAATCATCTTAATCGTAGTTTCGACTATCTTGACGATGTTAGGCGGACATGTTCCAGCACGAATGGCTGCTAAGAAAGATGCTGCGATTGCTTTACGAGCAGAATAAGAAACTAGCTTATCAAGAATAATCGTAAAAAAACAAACAAAATCAAGCGAGTGTATGGCAAAATTTTTGCCATACACTCGCTTTAATTTCGTTTATTTTTATTGGTGGATATTTTACTGCTTGTTTGGATCGATTTGATGCAGATTTTCAACTAATTCACGATGTTCTCGTGGTCCAGTTGACTGTGGTGCCTTATCTAGCCGAGTAATCGCTGCAATTTCCTCTTCCGTCAATCGAAAATCAAAAATCGTAAAATTCTCTTCCATCCGTTCTGGATGAACTGATTTTGGAATCGTGATCACACCAATTTGTGTTTGCCATCTCAAAATGATTTGAGGCACACTTTTTTGATATTTATGTGCGAATTGCAGCAACAATTCGTCTTCAAAGATTCCTTCTTTTCCTTGATTGAACGGACTCCAAGCTTCCACTGCAACATCAAAATGCTGTGCTGTTTCTCTTTGCAATTGTCTTTGTTTATACGGATGCTGTTCGATTTGATCGATGACGGGTTTCACCTGATTGTTTAAAATCAAGTCAGTCAATCGTCCTGTAGAAAAATTGGAGACTCCGATTGCTTTGACTTTCTTCGCTTCATACAGTTCTTCCATCGCACGCCAAGCACTATAATAATCGTTATACGGTTGATGGATCAAAAAAATGTCTAGATAGTCGACATCTAATTTTTCCAAGGAACGCTCATATGCTTTGTATGCTCCCTCATAAGTTGCGTCCGTCACCCACAACTTAGAAGTCAAGATGATTTCTTCTCGAGGAATCCCACTTTTCTTGATTGCCCGACCAACTGCTTCTTCATTATAGTAAACAGCAGCTGTATCAATTAACCGATAGCCTATTTTCAGTGCTTCAAGAACTGCTTTTTCACATTCCTCTTCATCCCAGATTTGATAGACGCCAAATCCTAAGATTGGAATGGTCAAGCCATTGTTTAATGTTTTATATTCCATCAATAAACCTCTCTATCTACTTGTCAGTGCTTCAACGACTTTAAGCCCTAAACTATGAGCAGATTGCGGATTTTGACCTGTCAATAAGCGACCATCCACATGCACAACATCTGTAAAAGCTGCTCCAGCTTGGTAGTTTGCACCTTTTTCTTTTAAGGCATCTTCAGTTAAAAATGGAACTTCCGTTGTTGTACCATTTGCCGCTTCTTCTTCATTACTAAACCCTGTCACAGTCCGTCCTGCTAAGATAGTTTGACCTTCAGCATCTGTGATCGGTAATAAGCCAACTACACCATGGCAAACTGCAGAAACGATCCCGTTATTTTGATAAATAGCCGAACCAATCTTCCCTAAATCAACTGAACCTGGGAAATCCCACATTGTACCGTGTCCACCTGCATAATAAATTGCAGAATAATCATCCACATTTATTTCAGTTGGACGAAGTGTTTTTCCCAAAGCACGATTACGAAAATCTTCATCTTGATAATAAGTCCAATCGATTGCATCCATATTTGAGATACTTTGTGGTTCAACGGGGACATAGCCACCATTAGGACTAACAAAATCAGCTGAGATATTATTTTTGACTAACACATCATAGAAATGAGTCAATTCGCTTAACCACAAACCAGTTGGACGATCGATTCCTGAATATTTTTCAGTATTCGTTAAAACAATCAGTACTTTCATTGTTATTCCTTCTTCCTATCTATTTAGATGGTTGATAACGCATATTCAAGAAATTATACAATGGACTGGGTAGATAAAGCTCTTGATATGCTTCTTCAAACGGCTTCGTCACAAACTCAGCATCCCGATCTTCCACCATTTTTACAGCCCAATCTGGGTCAACGATCATCTGTTGGCCAATTGCGACCAATTCAGCATTTGCTAGAACCGTTTCCACATCTTGACGATTACGGACATTACCCACCCCAACTAATGGGATCTTTCCTTGTAGTGCTTCATGGACGTATTCAAGAATCGTTTTATCTGCATACTTTTCAGAATGAGCGACTCGATCATAGGTATTTAATGAAACATGGAGATAATCTAGTTTTGTTTCACGTAAACGTTCCAACAACCAGATCGTATCTTCCAAACGGATACCAGGTGTTTCAAATTCTTCTGGTGAAAAACGGTAACCCACGATGAATGGTTTCTTCGCATATTTTTCGACTGCTTGGAATACACTTTTAAGTAATTCATCAATAAAACGATAGCGATTCTCTATACTTCCGCCCCATTGATCTTCACGACGGTTAGAATGTGGAGAAAAAAATTGTTGGATCAAATAAGTATTCGCTCCGTGCAATTCAACTCCATCAAAACCTGCTTCAATCGCTCTTCTAGTTGCTTCACCGAAAGCAATGATTGTTTCCTTGATTTCATCTTCACTCAAGGCACGTGGGGTTTCCGCATCAGGTCGTTCTGCAGGAATCGCACTTGCTGAAACGATTTGTTCACCAGACAAAGTCGCACGCTTCGTCATCCGACCGCCATGGAAAATTTGGATGATTGCTTTAGCACCCTTCGCTTGGATTGCTTGCGCTAACTCACTCAAACGAGGAATCATTTCATCATGGGCAATACTTAATTCTCCAGGCCAGCCTTTTCCTAGATCTTGGACATTCGCTGCACCAGTGATCACTGCTCCTAATCCATTTGAACGTTCCGCATAATACTTGATTTCATCTTCTGTGATCACACCATTGTAAAAGCTTAGTTGTGTAGTCATTGGTGCCATCATCAAACGATTTTTAAGTGTCGCACCAGAAGGGAATGTCATTGTTTCATTAAAATTTGTCATATTGATTCCTCCATTATAATGTCTCTATTTATTAAAGCACATAATTAGTTGTGCATACAATTATTATGCGTAAAAAATTTTTTATTTTTTTTGTAGTTTATCTGTAGCAGCATTTAAATCTTGTGATAACTGACCACTTACTTCTGTACCTAACACAGCATTGTATGCCTGATGAAGTTCTTCCCAGCTACTGTCGATTTCTTTGATGAATTCCCGACCTTCATCCGTCAAATAAACAAGAGACAAGCGTCCGTCGCTCACTGTTTTGATATACCCTTTATATTCTAATTTTTCAACAAAGCGAGCAATCGTAGACGGCGCAGAATAGAGCATTTGTGCAATATCCTTTTGTGGCAGTCCATCTTTTTCTTTCAAAATCAACAAGATGAATCCATATGTCGGTGCTAGACCAGTCTTTTTGAACGCCTCATCCGCCATTTTGTTCAACATGCGATCTAATTTTTTCACACTAAAAAACAGACATTCATTTAATGCTTGTTCAATTGGTTTTCCCATTCTTTCTCCCCCTAATATCAGCGTACATATCATAGTATGATTTAAGTTATTTGTCAAAAGGTTGTGAAAAGGCTGGTCTGCATCAAGCAATAAGAATGAACAGAGAAAAACAGCTTCTCATGTTTTTCATCTGTTTAGGCTTATTGTTGAAGATGCAAGCCTTTGAACACCATGAATAAAGGTTGTGAAAAGAGCGCTTTGACCTGAGCAATAAGGAAGAAAATCTCGAAATAGCTTCCCATATTTTGAGATTTTTTGACTTATTGTTGAAGGTCAGCTCTTTGAACACCGTGGATAAAGGTTGTAAAAAGAGCGCTTTGACCTGAGCAATAAGGAGGAAACTCTCGAAACAGCTCTCCATGTTTTGAGAGTTTTTGATTTATTGTTGAAGGTCAGCTCATTGAACACCGTGGATAAGGTTGTGAAAGCTTCATTTTGCTCTAAGCATTAGACCAAAAAAACTGGAACACACCTAATACATAGGTAAATCCCAGCTTTTTATTGATTTTCAGTTCGCTAGTTATCATTAGAAATACCAGTAAACAGATGCAAAATACCCAGCTACTACTTGTTCTCTCCAAAAATTGAACAATCAAGCTTATTTATTATCCGCATGTAAGACAAAAGCTTCATAAGGACGTAATACTATTTCGCCTTTAGGAACAGTTTCTTGCGGGTAATTTGTGACTACTAACGAGAAATCACCGTTCGGCACTGTAAATTTTTGTGTTTTGTCTGATATATTGCCTACGACTAGCCACTTCTCGTTAGCAGACAAACGAAGATAGGCAAATACTTCTTCTGGCGTATCGTGTACTAATTGGTACTCACCCCAGACGATACTGTCATTCGTCTTGCGTAGATCAATCAATTTTTTATACGTATAGAAAATAGACTCTTTATTTTTCAACGCATTTTCTACATTGATTTCTTGATGATTCGGGTTGACGTGCAACCAAGGTGTCCCAGTTGTAAAACCAGCATTTTCGCTATTGTCCCACTGCATTGGTGTGCGTGCATTATCACGGCCTTTTGCATTGATAGAACGCAGGATCTCTTCTTTTGAATAACCTGCTGCTAGGCGTTCATGATACATATTGATACTTTCGATATCTTCTACTTCACTGATATCACTGATGGGATAATTCGTCATCCCGATTTCTTCCCCCTGATAAATATACGGGGTCCCCTTCATCATATGCAGTAGAATGGCAAACATTTTTCCGCTTTCTTCACGGTATTCTTGATCATTCCCCCACCGAGAAATGATTCGTGGCAGATCGTGGTTGTTCCAAAACAGACTATTCCAACCTTCTTCTCCTAAAGAGGTTTGCCATTTAGAGAGTACGTTTTTTAATTCAGAGATACTTAACGGTTGAAGATCCCATTTATCTTTTCCTTTTTGCTGGTCCAACCCGACATGTTCAAATTGGAAGATCATCGACAGTTCATTGCGCTTAGGGTCAGAGTATAACTTTGCAATCTCCGTTGTTGCTCCCCACGTTTCGCCTACTGTCATCAAATCTTTGTCGCCAAACGTTGCCTGATTCATTTCTTGCAGATACTCATGTAGCTTAGGTCCATTATTGGTTATCCCCTGATCAGGTAGTTTACCGATCGTATCGATTACGTCCATGCGAAAACCACCAATGCCTTTGCCGATCCAAAAATTCATCATTTGATGGATCTCTTGCCGTACTTTTTCATTCTCCCAATTTAGATCAGGTTGTTTTTTACTATAAAGGTGTAAATAATACTGACCAGTTGCTTCATCCAACTGCCAAGCAGACCCACTGAATATCGAACGCAATTGGTTAGGAACATCACCGTTTAATGGATCTCTCCAAATGTAATAGTCTCTATAAGGATTGTCTTTATTTTTCCGTGCTTCGACAAACCAGATATGCTCATCTGAAGTATGGTTAACAACTAGATCCATAATGATCTTGATTCCCCGTTTTTTTGCCTCACTGATTAATTGTTCCATATCAGCCATTGTTCCGAACTCTGCCATGATTGCTTGGTAATCACTAATATCATATCCGTTATCATCATTAGGTGATTCGTAAACCGGGGAAAGCCAGATCGTATCGATGCCCAAATAACTCAAATAATCTAATCTTGAAATCACACCTTGTAAATCACCGATCCCATCACCATTCGTATCCTGGAAACTACGCGGATAGACCTGATAAACAACTGATTGATGCCACCATTTTTTCTCCATATTTTCCTCCACTATCAAAAAAATGTCCTTCTTTCAAGAATTGTAACGCTTTCATAAAAAGGAGTAAATACCGATTTTCTTCACTTTTTTTGCTAAACTCAATTAAATGTTGCTGGTACGCGATTTCTTTTTGAATGGACATTGCTTGTTACCGATAACAAGTTTTTTCGATCAACCTCTCTTATAGAAAAAGACAAGAAGTTTTTTACTGATCCATAGTTACCACGAAAGAATAGCTATCGATTAGTTGACGAACTGTAAAAAAAGCGTGGGACAAATCTAAAAATCAGGCTTGCTACAGACTCGCGAATAAACGGCGTCCAAAAGTCAGTTTTTTCGGAAATTAAAAAAAAAGCGTGAGACAAAAGTAAGAAACACTTTTGTCTCAGCCTTTTCAAACATGAATGGTTCAGAAAGCAACGTCTTCGTAATACCTCTGTCCCAATTTTTTTCTATACTCTTTATTATATATTACACGTTCAATATCCACATAAAACCGATGAAGACGAAGAATAATAGGTACATGATTGGTGAAACTTCTTTTCCGCGTTTTGCAGCAAGCATTGTGATTGGATAAAAAATGAATCCTAATGCGATCCCGTCTGAGATACTATAAGTCAACGGCATACCAATCAAAATCAGGAATGAAGGAATAGCGATCTCTAATTTGCCCCATTCGATTTGTCGTAATGATTGTGCCATCAAGACACCAACCATGATCAACGCTGGTGCTGTCACTTGAGAAGTAACGACAGATAATAGTGGTGAGAAGAACAATCCTAACAAGAAGAAGATCCCTGTTGTCACAGCTGTGATCCCTGAGCGACCACCGACTGCGATTCCTGCTGATGATTCAACAAATGCCCCAACTGGTGACGTTCCTAATAAAGAACCAGCAAGCATTGCTGTTGAGTCAGAAGCTAATGCTTTTCCAACACGTGGCATTTTATTGTCTTTCATGAAACCAGCTTGATTGGCGAGGCCAACTAATGTACCTGCCGTATCAAAGAAAGTGACCAATAAGAAAGTTAACACAACCACCCACATTTGTAGAGAATTGATATCCCCTACATGTTTTAGGGCAACCAAGAATGTTGGTTTCAAACTTGGTGCAGCTGAAACGATTTGAGACGGCATTGGAATCAATCCAGTGATCAAGCCTAAAATTGTCGTTGCTGCCATCCCGATAAAAATACCTCCAGGAACACGACGAACAAGTAAAATCGCTGTGATCGCTAGTCCAAAGATAGTAAGCCATGTCGTTCCTACACTTAAGGAACCTAATCCAACTAAAGTCGATTTATTCGAAACGATGATGCCACCTTCACTTAAACCAAGAAAAGCAATAAACAAACCAATCCCACCTGAAATAGCATATTTCAAGTCTGCAGGTATTGCATCGATGATCATTTCACGCAATTTAAAGATCGTGATCAAAATAAAGATCAATGAAGCAACGAAAACTCCTGCTAACGCTGTTTCCCAAGGAATTCCCATTCCTAAACAAACAGAATAAGCAAAAAAGGCATTGATACCTAAAGCTGGCGCCGTTCCAATTGGGTAACGTGCTAAAACACCCATCAAAATACAGCCGATTGCACTTGCCAAAGCAGTAGCAGTAAATACTGCTCCCTCATCCATACCAGAGGCACCTAAAACAGTTGGATTCACAAACAAAATATACGCCATTGAAATAAACGTCGTGAAACCAGCAAGTACCTCTCTTTTAACTGTTGTACCTAGTTTTTCAATCTCGAAGTAGGAAAGTATTTTTTCCTTCATCTTCCATCCCCCTAAAAGCCGAACATTTATAAAAAAGTCCTTTAAAAATTAGTTTTATTAATAAAACAACGAGGTTAATCATATACTAAATAATAACATAAGTAAATAAAAAATTCGGATTTTAAGCAAAATCCGAACATTAATTCTTTATTTTTACCATTAAGACTTTTAGCGTGAACATTAGCTTTTTATTCAAAACTTAAATTCTTGTCGTATGCTCTTATTTTTTCGTGTTTTCGCGAGCAATTCGTCGCTGTTCTTCTGCAATAAACGCCTTATTGTCAATTTCATGTTGCCAACTTGTTACCGTATCATGTGCATGGTTCATTGAATTCAATCCACCAAAGCCAGTATCGACCATCTTGCCCCAGCCTTTTGTACGATCTTTGCCAGATTCACTATTTTTCTTTCTTAACTTTTCACTTTTTTCTCCCCGTCGCTCTTTTAAGTACACTTCCATTTTTTCAGTTAGACTCATTTTCTTCTTCCTTTCTTTCCATCTGGCCAATCACAAAATAGTTTCCTTCCGGATCAGAAAAATTAAATGTCAAAACTCCGTTGTTGTCCGCGATTTCACCAGGATTTTCCATTTGTTCATAGATTTCCTCAAATCGATCGGTAAAAAATAGTATTGATGGAGGCGTACCTAATACTTCTGGTGAAAAGCGTTGCACAAAAACTTTAGGGAAAATACCTAGTTCAAATTCAGAAGAGATGGCTACTATCACACTGTGGAACTCTTCTGGTAATTCAACTGTTTCGCTGACTGTCGCTCCTAGTTTTTCGACAAAAAACTGACTGATTTTTTCAACATCTTCTGCATAGAGCATCACACGAGTTTTACCGATCATTTTATATCCTCCTTTTATTTCCTTTTGTATAGGGAAACTAATTACTTCTATTATATCACGAAAACGGATTCTACCAAAAAAACCTCTACCAATGCAAGAACGCTTTCAAGCACATGGTAGAGAGTTCTTATCGGTGAGGCTTATTTTTTAATTTATTGTTACTTCTGTTTGATTTTTTGTTAAAGTGTAATGATTGCTTGTCACATGGAATGTTTGATCGATCATTTTCTTTAATTCAAGGATTGCTTCGTTCCCACGTTTTGCTTGTTCTGGATTGATTGATTCGATAACCAAGACAGCATGCGCAGTTTCTTCGGTAAGCATTGTCCGCTGTGCTTCTCGCCAATTGAAACAACGGCAAATAGCACCTTCTTTATCATAGTAGATGATTTCTTCTGGCAACGCTGGCGCATCTTTGTCTGCTCCTAGAGGTAAGAAGTTTTCTCCACCTTTTGCCTTTCCTAAATGCAGATCTCCTTGGATTTTCGCAATATCTTCCCCACCACATGGCACACCATATTTTAGTGAGATGCTATTGTAAATATCTACCAAAGGATTGATTGGGTAAAATTCACGTTCTTGATTGGCCCTTTTCAATAACGCTTCAATAGAAGAGCGTGCCCCTTTTTTTGTTTTGAATTGCGAAAAAGCTTGGCGCCACTGTGCAATCACTTCATTTTGACTAAAGGGTTCTTCTGTTAGATATGTTCTTGCTTCTTTCGCTGCCTGATTCAATAAATGATGATAGGTTTCTTCTTGGTCTTCTTGGACATGATTATCGATACCTTCAACAGTTAAGATTTCGATCGTTGCTTCCGGGAAAACTTCCCAAAAAGTTGAGTCTACAATTACTTTATTCATTCATTTCTCCTCCATTGATTTTTTTGACAAAAATATAATCTGTTTGAGCGTCATCACCCATATAAAAAATATGTTCGCTATGATGCGAAAAACCATGTTTCTTGTAAAAGCGCAGTGCTGGGTGATTGTGTTCCCATACGCCTAACCAAATTGCTTCTTTTTGTTGTTCTTGCGCTCGTTGGATAGCAAGTGCCATAAGTGTTGAGCCGATTCCATTTGCTTTAAATGCACTGCGTACATAGATCCGCTCAATTTCTAAAAAATGATCCCCCATTTTTTCTGATTGTGCTTGGTCAACATTCAGTTTCAAATAACCTGCGATCTCGCCATCGACCATTGCCCAGTAAAATTCTGATTGTTCATTTTGCAGTTCTTTCATCAATTTATTGATCTCATATGCTTCATCTAAATAAATCCGCATCAGTTCCTCACTGTTATATGCGCCAAACGTATCTCGATAGGTTTCAATACTGATTGTTTGAAGAAGTTCCGCATCTGAAACGGTCATTTTCTTGATTTCGATTTTTTCCACTTGCCTGTTCCTTTCAATAAATTCTTTTGTTGCCCTTTTTTACAAAATTCCAATCCTCACTCACATTTTGTCGAACTTTTTTTAACATCCTTTGCAATTGTTCAACTTCTTCTGATGTCAATCCTTTGAGTGCTACCTGATTGGAATAATGGTGTTCCCGGATGATAAATGGATAGATTTTTTTACCTTTGTCTGTCGGATAGAGTTTCTTGATTTTTTTATTTGTCTGATCCGCCGCACTTTGGACCATCCCTTTTTCTTCTAACCGTTTGATTGCTCGTGCCGTCGTTGTGCGATCGACTTTGATCATTTCTGCTAGTTTTTCTTGGATGATTCCAGGATGTTCACAAATACGTACCAAATAAAGATATTGACCTCTTGTTAATTCGATTTCTTTAAATTCAATATTGCTGATCGAATCTAAGGCTCGAGAAATCATCCCGATTTCTCTAATGATGTCGTCCATCTTGTCCTCCTTTGGTTAAATGTTAGTCTTATTTTACACTATTTAGTTGCAAATGCAACAATTTTTAACCAAAAAAGAAAGTTCAGTCGTGATTATGTGAAAAGAGCATGTGGGGCAAATCTAAAAATCAGGTTTGCTAAAGACTCTCGAGTAAACGGCATCCAAAAGTCAGGTCTTTCGGAAATTTCAAAAAAAGAGGCGGGAACAAAAGTAAGAAACACTTTTGTCTCGACCTCTTTCCTTCACTTTCATTATGCCTGGACGTCTTTTTGATTATTTACCGAGTTGCTTCCTCAATAGCCCCAACTATTGTGAATATTACTCTTTTAACGCAAGAGTTCCCCAATCAATTCTTGTGTTTTGGTCAATCCATCTACTTGTAAGGAATGGACAATCTTAGATCCTACTACTACTCCATCGCAACACTGCGCAAATCGCCGGACATGTTCTGCTTTTGAAATGCCAAAACCTGCTAAAACAGGAATCGCACTTTTTTCTTTGATTTCTTTTAGATGCTCTGTCAGATTTTGCTGATAGGTTTTATTGACTCCAGTTGTTCCGTTGATCGTTACCGCATAGATAAAGCCTTCTGCTTCTTTTACTAAGGTGTCGATTCGTTCACTCGGACTAGTCAAAGAAACCAATTGGATCAGTGCAATGTCGCCTAGCTCAGGCAAGACCAAGTCACGGTGCTCATAAGGGAGATCCGGGATAATGACCCCTTGGACATGACAATCTTTTAAATCATCTACAAGTTGCTTCACACCGTAATGAAAGAATGAATTACTATATCCCATTAAAATCAATGGGACTGGTGAGCGATAATCTTGTAATACTGCAATGATTTTCTTTAGTGTCACCTGATGTTTGAAGGCATTCAAACCAGCTTCTTGAATAATGGGACCATCTGCTACTGGATCGGAAAAAGGGATCCCTAACTCAATTGCAGTTGCTCCGCTTTTTGCTAACATCTCGATTTCTTCTGGTAAATGTTCTAGGCCCTGTGCACCAGCCATGATGTAAGGAATGAATAAAGGTTTTGTTGTTTGATTTTCCAAATAAAGGGTTAAAGGTTTCATGCTTGTTCCTCCATTTCTTTGATTTGTTGCACATCTTTGTCCCCACGACCCGATAAGCAAACGACGATCAATTCATCTTTAGCCATAGTTGGTGCTAATTTCATGACATGAGCTAACGCATGGGAACTTTCTAATGCTGGAATGATTCCCTCTTTTTCAGACAAAAGATGGAATGCTTCGACAGCTTCACGATCGGTGATTGCTGCATATTCTGCACGGCCACTAGTATATAAATAGGAATGTTCTGGTCCGATCCCCGGGTAATCCAGACCTGCCGAAATAGAAAATGCTTCAATGACTTGTCCATCATCATCTTGAAGCAAGTGCATCTTCGCTCCATGCAGCACGCCAACACTTCCTTTATTGATCGATGCAGCATGTTCATTGGTATCCAAGCCATGCCCTGAAGCTTCAACACCAATCAATCGCACTGGATCATTGAGGAAAGGATAAAACAATCCCATTGAATTACTTCCCCCACCAACACATGCGATCGCCACATCTGGTAATCGGCCTTCTGCTTCTAGAATCTGGCGACGTGCTTCAGTTCCAATCACGCTTTGGTAATCCCGCACAATTTCAGGGAACGGGTGCGGGCCTAAGACTGATCCCATGACGTAATGTGTATCTTCTACATGTTCGACCCAATAGCGTAATGCCTCGTTGACTGCATCTTTGAGTGTCTTGCTGCCAGAAGTCACACTGACTACCTTCGCACCTAATAACTCCATCCGAAAGACATTCAGCTCTTGGCGTTTGACATCTATTTCTCCCATAAAGATCGTACATTCCATCCCGAACAAAGCAGCCGCAGTAGCCGTAGCGACTCCATGTTGCCCTGCTCCTGTTTCTGCCACAACTTTCTTTTTACCCATTCGTTTAGCTAACAGTACTTGTCCTAATGCATTGTTGATTTTATGGGCTCCTGTATGATTCAAGTCTTCCCGTTTCAAATAGATCTTCGCACCACCAAGATGTTCTGTTAATCGTTGTGCAAAATAAAGTGGATTCTCACGTCCTACATATTGCTTTAAATAGTAGGCAAATTCTTTCTGGAATTCCTCATCTGTTTTTGTTTCTTCATAAGTTTCTGTCAATTCTTTGACTGCGTACATCAAGGTTTCTGGGACGAATTGTCCACCAAATTCCCCATAAAATCCTTGTTCATTCGGTTGTTGGTACATGTTGTTTCCTCCTTTTTTACTGATAGACTGTGTCATGCCTTTTTATCGCGTTGCTTTCAACGGATCCTTTACGTTTCAGCTGTTATCAGCAATTCTCACCGCTTCACAAAATGCGCTGATTTTTGCTAGATCCTTTTTCCCATCTGTCTCGACACCACTTGATACATCCACTACTTTCGGTTGGAAATAAACAATGGCTTCTCCCACATTTTCAGCTGTCAAACCGCCAGCTAACCACAACTTTTCTTTTTCTAACTGCTGTACTGCGACAGCTGACCAATCAAAACGCTGACCATTCCCGCCCATATATTTAGTAGGTGGGGCATCCAATAAAAGAAAATCTTCACCAGTCGCTACTGTCAATGACACATTTTTAATCACACTTTTTGCTCGAATAATCGGAACATCCAACTGCTGAAACTTTTTTTCTCCATGGATCTGGACGAAATCAAGTTGAGCGATCTTAACAATCTCTTCGACGAATTCTTTTGTAGGTGAAACAAATACCCCGACTTTTTTTACTTTTTCAGGAAGATCTTGTGTAAGTGTACGAACGTTTTCGGGGGTGATTTTTCTTGGACTCTCTGCGAAAACAAATCCGAGATAAGAAGCCCCAGATTGAATTGCTGCATCGATCGCTGCTTTTGTCGTCAATCCACAAATCTTGATCTCAGTCATCTTCTCGACACCTGCAATTCCTTTACTTTTTCTTCCACGTTTCCTGCTCTCATCAGCGTTTCACCTACCAAGATTCCTTGATAATTTTGACTGATTTTCTCAACATCCTGTGCTGTTTTAAAGCCAGACTCACTGATATAAATACATCGACCTTCTGGCTGACTCAAATCAATACTGGTCTGTATGCTGACTTGGAAGGTCTTTAAGTTGCGATTATTGACCCCAATGATCGTAGCGCCGATTTCTTTCGCAGTTGCTAATTCCTGGGCGTCGTGGGTTTCCACTAAGACTTCTAAGCCTAACTCAGTCGCATACTCATGCAATTCCTTCAATCTTACCTTTGGCAAAGCCGCAACAATCAGTAAAATCAGACTTGCACCTGCTTGTTTTGCTCGTACGATCTGCTGTTCATCAATAATGAAATCCTTACATAACACCGGTACATCAACTACTTGAGCAACTGCCGTCAAATCATGGATCGTTCCATTGAAAAAGACAGGATCGGTCAATACAGAGATGGCACTGACACCAGATTTTTCATATGTTTTCGCCTGCTGCAAAATATCAACCGTTCCATTGATCAGGCCTTTAGAAGGAGAAGCTCGTTTGATTTCGCCAATGATATGGACTTTTTTAGGATTTCCTTTTACCGTTTGATAAAAGGAAGGCCGCTGCTTCTCTACTCGTTTTTCGACCGGCGTTAAGTTGTTCACTTCATTTGCTTTTTCTTTTAAGATTTTCTCTAAAAAATCCATCCGCTCACCTACTGTTCTTTTAATAAATTTTGTAATGTATCAAATGCTGCACCTGATTGAATCACTTGTTCTGCTTCCTTGATGCCTTCTCTAATTGACTGAACTTTAGCACCTGCTAGAAAACCTAATCCCGCATTTAGGAGAACCGTTTCGTAATACGGTGTTTTCTCACCTTTTAATACCGATAATAGAATCTCTTTATTTTTTTGAACATCTCCTCCGGTAATGGCAGTCAATGGCAGTGACTTCAAGCCCACTTCTTCTGGTGAAAATGAAAACTCGCTGACTTTTCCTGACTGATAAAAAGCACAATGGGTCTTGCCTCCCAAATTAGCTTCGTCCATTCCCTGATAGCCATGAAGAACTAGTGCTTGTTTTCTCCCTAACTTTCCTAATGTTTCAGCAGTTGATGCTAGTGAATCTCCTGCATAGGTCCCCATCAGTTGATACTCTAATGGATAAGGATTGATCAATGGACCAATCAAGTTAAAGATCGTGGGTGTAGCTAATTCTTTACGCACACTCATGACTGCTCTCATTGCAGGATGCATTGCAGGGGCAAAGAGAAAAGCAATCCCAACGTTTTTTAAAAGATGATCGATTTGTTCTTTGCTGTTGGTGATGGTAACGCCTAATGCTTCCAACACATCTGCACTTCCAGAGCGGCTCGAGATACTGCGATTGCCATGTTTTGCCATAGGGATTCCCCCACCTGCAAGAACAAATGCCGCTGTCGTACTGATATTGAAACTTTGTGAATGATCGCCACCAGTACCACAATTATCCATTACCCCAGTTGGTGCTTTTTCCATTGGAATCGCCCGCTTTTGCATCACATGAGCCAAGCCTGTCAATTCTTCTGTACTTGCCCCTTTTACCTTCAATCCGATCAACACACCGCTGATCTGGTTTGCGGTCACTTCTTGATCAAACATCGCAGTCGCTAACTGTTCCATTTCTGCTTGTGATAAATCTTTTTGCTGATAGATACGTTCAAATAGTTGTTGCATCAGTAATCCCTGCTTTCTGTAAAAATTCTGTTAAATATTCTTTCCCATTTTCAGTACCGATAGA
This sequence comes from Enterococcus sp. BSD2780061688st2 D3, assembly GCF_005844145.1. Classification (NCBI taxonomy): domain Bacteria; kingdom Bacillati; phylum Bacillota; class Bacilli; order Lactobacillales; family Enterococcaceae; genus Enterococcus; species Enterococcus sp. BSD2780061688st2 D3. The sequence continues at coordinate 97,353 of NZ_SPHN01000007.1, read as the reverse complement.
TTCTGGATGGAATTGCAGTCCATATATCGGGTATTCCCGATGTTTCATTGCCATGATGTAGTCATCCACTTCTGCGGTGATACACAGTTCTTCCGGAAAATGTTCTTTTGACACAATCAATGAATGATAACGCATGATTTTCTTGTGGTTGATCACCGATTGCTTCCCATGCATGATTGTGGGTGCAGATACGATCTTTGCACCAAATACTTCACCAATGGCTTGATGCCCCAGACATATTCCTAAAATTGGTTTCGTTTGATAGAACAATCGGATCAATTTTTCTAGATCACCTGCTTCTGCTGGTTTTCCAGGCCCCGGTGAAAGAATGATGCCATCAGCTTTGCGAGCGACTTCCAACAGTCGTTGGTCGTCATTTCGTAAGACGATGATCTCTGTATCTGGAAGTAAATGAACCAAGTTATACGTAAAAGAATCATAATTATCGACTAATAAAATCATTTTCTTACCTCCAATAGCCCTTTCGCTTTTTGTAATGTTTCAAAATACTCGCTTGTCGGATCAGAATCATAAACAATTCCCGCACCTGCTTGCACGTACGCTTTTTTGCCTTTCACTACCATCGTGCGAATAGCAATGGCAAAATCAGCTTGGTTGTCTTGCGAAAAGTAGCCAACTGCGCCGGCATAAATCGAGCGTTTCACTGGCTCCCACTCGTAAATGCGTGTCATTGCACGAATCTTAGGTGCCCCACTGACCGTTCCTGCTGGTAAAGTTGCTTTCAACGCATCCATCGCAGAAAAACCAGTTTTCAATCGGGCTTGCACAAGTGAAACGATATGCATGACAAAGCGGTAACGTTCAACTGTCATGAAAAGAGGAACAGTTACCGAACCATGTTGTGCGACTTTCCCCAGATCATTGCGCCCTAGATCGACTAACATCTGGTGTTCTGCAATTTCTTTCGGATCACTTATCAGTTCTTTTGCTAACTGATCATCCAACTCTTTACTTGCCCCACGTTTTCGAGTACCGGCAATCGGGTTCGTTGTCACGATCTCCCCTTTGACTCGAACTAAACTTTCAGGGGAACTCCCAATAATCGTTGCTTGAGGGAATGGTAAAAAATAAAGATAAGAAGAAGGGCTGGTCACTCGTAATTGACGATAGTAATCAAAAGGATCAATCGTAAAATCTACGCTTAATCGTTGTGAAGGAACCACTTGGAATAAATCACCCTCTCTGATTTTTTGTTTTGCTTCTGCAACGATCTGTTCAAATTTTTCTTGTGAAAAATTACTCTTGAATTGTAAGGACAACGAAGGTAGTTCACTTCCTTCTGCTTCATTCATTGTTCTGATTTTTTGCTCGATAGTTTCTAATCGTTGTGCTAACACTTCTTCCGTTTCATGGCTGTAGCTATTGCTCACAACGACAGTTATTTCTTGCTGTTGATGATCATAGATCACGAATGATTCGTAGAGATAAAATTGCATGTCTGGTAAGCCCAATTCATCTTCTGGAATCGTTCCGATCTCCTCGTAACACGCCGCAATGTCATAGCCTACATAGCCAATCGCCCCACCTTGAAATGGGAGCTCTTCATGTAGTTCTTCTTCAACCAACACGTATTTTTCAAGTTCTTTCAGCGGGTCCTTACAGCGGTATGTTGTTTCATCAAACGAAAACTCTCCTTCTGCATATTTGACGTGATGCGCTGGCTCAAATGCAATGACTGAATATCTGCCATTTTCTTTTTCTCTGGGGATGCTTTCCAATAAACAACTTTTTTCATCTCGCAGGCGATAATACAAATTGATTGGCGTTAAACAATCGCCATTGATTTTCTTCGTTTTTCTCATTTTTTTCTCTTCCTTCCTTTTATGTAAACAAAAAAGCCCCCAAGTCAGACGAAGTCCAACTTGAGGGCGGATGTACCACGGTGCCACCTCAATCATATGCTAAAAAAGCATGTCTCGATCGACCATCTAACAATGGTCTTTCTCTGTAACGGGAGTTCCCGTCATCCCCTACTTTGGTTCAAGGATGCTCGGACAAGTCCATTCACTAAGCAAAAAATACTTCCTTCTCATCATCGGAAATTTTCTGTGACTTTTCTTTTCTCAGCTACTTCTCTTGTCATTGATTTTTTTATCTAAAATACAAAAAAGCCCCCAAGTCAGACAAAGTCCAACTTGAGGGCGGATAATCCACGGTGCCACCTCAATCATATGCTAAAAAAACATATCTCTATCGACCGTCTAACAACGGTCTTTCTCTATAACGGGAGTACCCGGAAGTCCCTACTTGATTCAACACTTCAGTCCAAAAGTCCATTTCACATGATCCACTTACTGATTCGCAGCCCCATCAGCTCTCTGAAAAGATTGATCCTGTTACTTCTCTTTTGTAAGACACTTATTTTCGATAATAATACGCTCTCTTATTTTACTTGTCAATACTTTTTTTAGTCAAAATAAGGTAACGGTCCGTTGGCTAAAATTGCCAATTGTTCCTTCGTCGTTCGCTTGATCGATAATGGTGGCAACTCATCTAAAGCAAAAAAAGCACTATTTGATGTTTCACTATTTTCCACAAATGAGCCGGCTAGGATAGTACATGAAAAAACAAGCTTATAATATTGAAAAAGTTGCGGAACATCTTTTCTTACATTCGTATCGAATAAAGCAAGTAGTTTATCTGCTGTCACGATGAGCCCCGTCTCTTCTTCAACTTCTTTTTCGATATTTTCTTTAGGCGAAAGCCCAACTTCTGCAAATCCCCCCGGCAGTGCCCATTCCTTTGTCCGCTTATCTTCAATCAAGAGAACTTTATCCTCCTGCTTGATGTAGGCTCGAACATCGATTTTCGGTGTGGGATATCCTTCGTTTTGCTCTGTTAAACGAAATAGTTCAGCTGAAGTTTCTGTACCGATTCCACTCAATAATTCAAGAGCTATCGTCCGCAGCTCTTCATATCTTTCTTTATCAAATACGTCTTTTCCGTAAAGTAAGCCTGCTTCTGCAATCGTCAATAGTCTTCTGTACTGATCAAATCTGGTCTGCATCTCGTTTCTCCTTTATCAACATCCTTTTCTCAAGTATAAGGATGTTTGGACCAACTGACAAATCCGTCCACTTGAACGTAGCACAATTTTAACTTTTCCATTACTTCACTTATCCACATGATTTATAAGCTATTGTCTATGGATCGTTTAATCTGTGTAAATTGGTTGAATAAAATCTGCTCTCCAGAGATTTTCTTCCTGATCATAGTCAAAGTACCATATTTGAGAAAATTGCTGTCGTCTTCTACGGCTGCCTGAAATAACCCGTCTATCTTGCCGATTGATCGTGTAATCGAAACAACTGAAATCGATTCGGATCGAGAAGCTTTCTTCATGGATTTTCCGATAATTTTCTAAGGATTGGATACTTACCTTTTTAGTATGATTCTTGACCCCATCCGCTTCATTTTCCTGCAGCACCCGTTGATGTTCCTCAAATAGTCGTTGTGTATAGCAGTTTCTCACTTTCTCGAGAGTTTCATGATCCCAAGCATTTTGAATGGTCAGAAAGATATTTTCTACTGTTTCACATAATTCTTTTTTTTGTTGTTTCGTTCCTGGCATAGCAGCAAATAGAACATCTTTACGCTTGCGTTCGACTTTATTCCGTTTATAGCGCCTGAAACCATAAGAACCGATGATTGCAAGCGGTGCGATCCACATTCCACGACCCACAGGATAGTTACTTGTTTCATAATCGCTGTAATACCTACCTCCTGTGTTCATATAGCCACGAGAACTCGATCTGTTACCAGTCGAAACTCCTCCAGAATTAAACCCGCCACCGCTACTACCAAAACTACCACCGCCATGTCCACCAGCAACTGCAAAGCAAGCAGTTGGCATAGTAAATAAAGCGAACAAACATCCTAAACTCACAACTAGACCGATTATCTTTTTCATCATTATCCTCTTTTAACTAAAATAGTATAAAAATCATATCCTTTGTTTCTTTGCACGTCAATATGTATTACAATGTATCTAATTTATTGTTCTGTGATCCAATTCTCTTCACAGAACAACAGTGTTCAACAATTTAGGGGGAAGTACACATGCTTGCTGATGCATTACTGATCATCGATCTTCAAAATGGCGTCTGTCACCAAAAAGACCAATCAATCGATCATCTCGAACAATTAGTTCTAACTGTTAATTCTTTGATACACAACTATTCCGGGCGACCAATCATTTTCATTCAACATTGCGATGAAGAATTGGTGGAAGGAACATTTGCTTGGGAGGTCATTCCTGAGATCCACACTGAAAAAGGAACTCATTTTGTCAATAAGATCCATGCCAACTCTTTCTATCAAACAAATCTTCAGGAACTGCTCACGCAATTAACTATCACTTCTTTAGAAGTCTGTGGTGCTCAAACACAATATTGTGTAGATACCACCGTTAAATTTGCCCATGGATTAGGGTATCAGCTACAAATGCGTAAATCTGCTTCTACTACGTATGATACTCCTGTCATGTCTGCAGAAACGCTGATTCGTTTTTATGAAGATATCTGGGATGGCCGTTTTTTGAAACTCTACGAAGAGTAGTTTTAGGACTTTCTTATCTCTGACAATGCGTATTGAACAAAAAAAGAATTAAGTTGTATTTACGTAGAAATAACCTCGAAAGTTAGTTGATGTTGCACCCCATAACTTGGATATTAGGCCAGGTTATGGCGCTCTTCAATGAAAGTCTAACTTTTTGGGGGTACTACATTTTTCCGATCACCTACCATGTATTTAGTTCAACAATCTAAACTTCCAAAATAATTTGAATCCTATGTGTACATTGTACTTGTAAGAATCAACAATCTAAGCTAATATAAAGAAAAGGAGCTATGTGCGAACATAGCCCCCATGTAGAACCGTTAAAAAGACGGTGACAGTTATTAATTGTTTTTTTCAAACCATCTAACGACCTGTCAAAGTGTTTAGATGGTTATTTTTTGTCCTTATGGTCACTAATCAGCAAAACCAATGTCGCAAAAGCGATCATCAGTTGAATTGCTTCAAAAGTTGACACTTGCTTACTCCCTTCTAGGGATAAAGCGATGAACCATAGGCATCACCCCTTTTTCAAGAGATTAGCCACCATCTTTTCACTTTTCTACTTTAACTTCAGAAGTGATAGCCAAGTTCTCTGTTGCTAGAACAGTAGTCCAAAAAAAAGCTAAGCAATCCTGCTTAGCTCCCAATGATCCAGTTTTATGGGTGCGCTACATTGTTGGTCTAACTTTTGGGGCGCACTTCATTCCCCTAACTTTTTGGGGTTATTTTTATAACAAACTGGATGCTTGTATGTTTTACCAATGTTGAACGAGAACACGATCGTTTCCTTGGCTTTTTTTTTCCCAACTTTTCACTTCTACCAAAAATATACCAGCTGCCAGCAGATCTGCACTGCCCCCAGGTGAAATTTGTTTCTTTTGGCAAAAACGAAGAAGTTCAGAAAAACTAGGATTCGGTAGCAGACGTTTACTAGCATCATAAGCCAGTTTTTGCATCTTGAACAATGTCGTTTCATCGCTACGATGCAACACACAGGTATCTTCAATCGTACTCATCAAGACTAATAACATATGCAACTGCTTTTGCTCTTTTGAATCTGTCGAAAAAGACTCATATGAGGTCAATGCATGTGCCAAATTAGGATAGCCTAAGACAGCTTCTTCGTATGCACCATTGACACCATATTTTTTCTTAACGACAAGTCCATGACTTTTTTGTTTCGTTTGAAATTTAGAGTCTGGAAAAGCAGCTAATTTTCCCACAGTTTCAAATAATTGGGGATAGTCTAAAGATTCATTACCACTGATTTTCTGAGAAATGACACTGCTTAAGAGCCCCATGACCCAAATAGCCCCTTTATGTGTATTCACACCATTGGTTGCTTTAAGCATCGCTTTTTCCGCCTGTCGACCAATTTCTGCAATTTTTTCACGTAATTCTTGGTCGATTGGATGGTTCCACGATACAATAGCCATTTGTTTAAAAAAAGGAGTCAATGACTTAGCTGAGCGAAGAAACAAAGACAGATCCATATCATGATGGGCACCTGTACTGTGGGCATCCACTAAACCAGGCTTGGGGCTCAATTCCACTTCTGCTATCAATGCTTTCTCCACAGAATAAGCAATCTGCGCTGCCACCATTTCCCTTTGTTTTTCTCTCATGACAAAAACTCCTTTCATTTTTTACTTACTAAATACTTTCTTCACGTTAGACCAGATAAGGTGTAAGATCCAACTTAAAGCAAATGCACAGCTAGCTGTAGCTAAATATGCCACAAGGATCATTATTCCAGAAGGTAATCGTAAGAAACTATCTTTAAAGAATAGTAACAATACTTGGAATACAAAGACATTCGCTAAATACGTACGATATGCGTACACAGATAACCATTTGAAAAGTGGTAATTTAGGTGAATCATTGATGATCATTTTTGAAGCGCCCATGAAGACGGCAAAAATAATAACTAAGCTATACAAACTTTGAATCGTATTCAAGTAAGGAGCGTTAGCAAAACTCAAATCTCCTGGATGTTCTAATAATGAACGAACAGAAAATAGCGCAATGACTAAGCCTACAGGCAAGAACAAGTAACGAACTCGATTCAATACATTGAATACTTCCTTGTGATACATGAAAGCAGCTACGCCATAGATACCATAGATAATAAAACTTAGTACAAATCGATCAAGTAGGTATAAACTTTGATGGTATGGTCCATTCAATACTTGTGATTGATAGAATAAATACCAAACAACGTAGATGGCTGTTGAAACGATCATTGTTGGCCAAACATGCTTTTTATTCGCAAAGAATTTATAGCCTAACCAAACAAAAAACGGCATAAACAATTGGATCTGTAACATCATCACGGTATACCATAAATGTGGCGCTCCGTCACCAGTCACATATTTCAATAAGAAGCTACCTACATTTGTATAAGGTGTTTGTTGTTGTACAGCTGGGAATAACCATAGATACGCAGTTGCCCATAATACGTACGGAACAAATAATTCAAAGAATTTTTCTTTTAAAAATTCCCCGTAAGATATATGTTGACTAGTTTTTACCATATTATAAACAATTGCAAAAATAAACATCGGAGCAGTATATTTAACCATCACGTAAAATGTTCCAATAAAAGCAGCTGTCGTTTCATTGTGTGCATTCGCTAATGCAAATGATAAAATAGTTTGCATCATTACGGCAGTTACAGCAGACACTTTTTGGAAATCGCTTACATTGATTTTGATTTTCTTATTTTCAAACATCTCTTTCTCTCACTTCAAATTTATTACCAAATTTCTTTGGTTAATTTTGGACCTTCTGTTGTTTTCAAAAGAATTTTTTTCTCTGGATTTCTCAAATATTCTTTTAAGGAAAAACCACCTTGAGTTGTGATCACTTGGGTATCGAATTGCTCAAAAAAATCAGGGTGTGACTGGATCGCCTTCAATGGCAATCCAGCTGGAGTATCCACATAAAGTAAAAGATCAAAGTCACTTGTTTCTTTTACTGCCGGTATATCCGTTGTCAGTTCAAAACCTAAACTTCCTCCGACTCCCCACTTTGTTCCTGATAAAATTTCTCTTGCAGCATGAAATTGCTGATAAACAGGGAATTGGGCAATGTCTGTTTGACGAAATGATTCACGGTCTGTGATTTCCCACGGATGTATTACTTTTTGAACCATTCGAGTAGGTATTTCTAGTGCAAACCGCTGATTTCTGGCAGTTCCACGCAAGCCGATCGGTAAGGTTTCAGAATAGTCGGTCATTGCTCGGCGGACTGTCGCAAAAACATGATCTGAAAGAGTTACCCAGTCAGGCAAATCATTATTTTCAATTACTTGTTTATCAAAACAAACAATATCATGTGCGTTGATCATTTTTTAAGCATCCCATTCTTCAGCCATTTTGGCACGTACTTTGTTTGTTTCAACACGTCCCATTTTTTTAGCTGTTTCATTTGTATAACGAGCTGTTAGCATCGTATCATTTTTTTCACGTACGTCACTGATAGCAGCATTGATTGCTTTGATGACTTCATTGACATTTTTTTCTGAAGCTTTTTGATCAGTGATATCTTCTAGGAAGCAATGGATCGCTCCTAATTTTGTATAATTGTTGATATCGTAAGCAATAGCAGGAACTTTATCTGCTGCAGCTTCGATTTCTGCAATCGTCCGTTTTGTTACACGGGCAGCACTTGCTTTAGACATTGCTTGAACAGTGATTTCTTTACTGTTTAAAGCAATCAAGCGACTTGATTGTAATCCGTGTGCTAAGAATGCACCAGAAATTGCGTTACCAGCAATCAAACCGATAACTGGATGACCAGCTTGACGTAATTTTGCATATGCAGCAGCGCTGTTTGCAAGAGCGACATGGATTCCGATCAATTCTTCATTATAACCATATGCTTGACTAGGAACATCAATAACGATGACGATTGGACGTTTGATGACTTTATCTTTATCTTCTTCATAAACATGGTTCAAGATTTGTCCCATGCGGAAGCCTTCAACCAATCCAACTTCACCATTACGGACACGGTACATTGGATTTTTTGGATCAGGAACGATTGATGTAACAATTGCATCTTCTGCAAATTTATCTGATTCACCATAGTAAACTGTACCAACAGATGAAGTAGGATTTTTCATATCAGTCAATGCTTCAAACCATTCGTAACCAACACTTGTAGCTGCTGGTTTGTCGCCTTCTGAAACAGTTGGTAATTCAACTGGTGTTGCTTGATGTTTCGCAATTGCTTCGTTGTATTCAGCGATAGTCATTGGTTTTGAAAGATCAAGTGAATCCAATAAAGAAAGATAGAATTCTGAGCTTTCACTGCGATGTGTATCTTTACGTTCATTGATTGCAGCTACTACTGCTTCTTTGATCGATTCAACACTATCTGTAACCAATTCATCGATGATTTTTGATTCAACACGTTGGCGTGAACCTAATGTGTTCCAAATCAAATCTTTATCACTTGAATCGAATTCACGTACGCCAGCTTCTTGTTCAATAACTTCTGGTCCATTCAAACCAACTCTTGCTTTTTTCGTTGCAATCAAGTAGCTCATTAGTGCAGAAGTGATTGACATCCCACCAAATGAACCAACGCGGCCAGGAACAAGTCCAATAACTGGAACATATTCTTTTAATGCAATAATCATATTTCCGATTTCAGAAATAGATAATAAACCGTAGTTTGCTTCTTGTAAACGAACACCACCGGTATCTAAAACGATGATTGGAAAGATTTCATTTCCTTTTTTGTTTTCTTCTAAAGCATGTTCCAATGCAGAAACGATTTTCGCACCAGAAACTTCACCGATACCACCACCTTGGAATTTACCTTCCATTGCAATGACTAATGCTTGTTTTCCAGCAATAGTTCCTCGGCTTACGACGATTCCGTCATCACTTTCAGGGACGATACCTTGTGCTAATAAACTTGGTGCGATCAATTGATCAAAAGGATCGATCAATTCATGACCATTGTCTAACAATGCGTTGACACGGTCTCTAGCATTTAATTCTACAAAACTATTTTTCATCAGACAGTTCCTCCATTGCTTGCGTCAATCGTAAATAGACAACACCTGGCGTTGCGCCAAAGTCATTGATGACGATATCTGCTGAAATTGGATAACGATCAAAAAATCGAGTTAGGACATTTGCCCAAACTTCACCAAAACCGTCACTACCTGTACAGATTTTGATTGTTGATTCTTGTTTTGTTGTTGGGAACATCAAGATTTCTAAGTCTCCTGATCCAACTACACCTACATGGATTTTTTTATTAATTGGTTGATTCGTTGGGTACGTATAGGATAATTGTTCCATGAATCTCTCCCCTTTTCATCCGTATTTTATTTGATTCTTTCTATTGCTTCTATAGAAGAAAGTACAAAAATCAAACATTTCTTTTTGCACTTTCTTTCGGAAGCGAAATGCGTAGCAATGCTCTTTTATACATGCACTAGCATATTTTTTTCAACTATAAGACAAGTCAAAAAGTTGTTGAAACACTGTCACCAAAATAGTACGACTCGTACTTTCTATGACCAAGTTCTGAATTTCATTGGAGGTTCATACAATCCATCTGACCATTCGATCAAATCATCGACTGTTTGAGCAGCTAACAATGAACGTTTTGCATCACTACGTTTGATTCCTAGATCTTCTGGTAATTTAACGATTCCAGCTGCACGTAATTGATCCAATGATTCTTTTGTGCTTGTCATACCTAATGGAGTAACGCCGCCGACAGCTGCAATGGCTGCTTGACGTTCTTCTTTTGTTTTTGCTTTATAAAGGTAAGCAATACCTTCTTCAGTAACGATATGTGTTGTATCTTCGCTATAGATCATGACTGGTGCATTTGCTAATCCTGCTTGTTTTTGAACAGCTAAAGCATCTAATTCTTCTACAAAGACAGGTTTTTTATTTGAGCCAAATGTTTCAACCATTTGAACAACCAATTTTTGACCTTTGCCTAGTGGATCGCTGTTGTCGCGTAATGATTGCCATGCTGGTGTAGAGTGACGACGTCCGCCAGGGTTATGTCCCATGTTTGGCGCACCACCGAAACCAGATAAACGACCTTTCGTAACAGTAGATGAATTTCCATCATAGTCTAATTGAAGAGTTGATCCAATGAACATATCGATCGCGTATTGACCAGCTGCTTGAGACAGCGTACGGTTACTACGCATTGAGCCATCTTTACCAACGAAGAACACGTCTGGACGAGCAGCGATATATTTTTCCATCCCTACTTCGCCACCGAAACTGTGGATACTTTCGACCCAACCAGATTCGATTGCTGGAATAATTGTTGGATGTGGATTCAATACCCAGTTTTTAGCAATTTTTCCTTTTAATCCAAGAGATTCGCCGTAAGTTGGCAACAATAGTTCAATTGCTGCTGTATTGAAACCAATCCCATGGTTCAATGATTGTACGCCATGTTCAGCATAGATACCTTTGATTGCCATCATTGCCATCAAAATTTGTAATTCAGTGATGTTTTGAGGGTCACGAGTGAATAATGCTTCTAATTGATAAGGTTGATCTGCTTTAACAACAACATCGATCCAATCACCAGGAATATCAACGCGTGGTAATTCGTCAACGACTTCATTTACTTGAACGATAACGATTCCGTCTTTAAAAGCCGCAGCTTCAACGATTGTTGGTGTTTCTTCTGTATTGAAACCTGTATATAGATTACCGTCTTTATCTGCTTTGTCGGCAGCAACTAATACGACATTTGGAATCAAATCAATGAACAAACGTCCATAAAGTTCCAAGTACGTATGGATATCTCCTAATTTCATCGTGCCGTCTTCGATCATTTGTGCAACGCGTAGACTTTGTGCGCCTGCATAAGAAAAATCAATTTTACTTGCGATTCCTTTTTCAAAAACATTCAAATGTTCCGGTCTTGAAATACTAGACATGATCAAGTGAAGGTCATTCACTTTTTCTGCATCTACTTTTTCTAAACTTTCTGATAGGAAACTTGCTTGTTTTTGGTTGTCTCCTTCTAAGACAACTTTATCACCAGGTGTGATCAATGATTCTAGTACTTCAACGATCTTATCAGTTTCAACATATTTACCTTTTAGTAAATGACTGATGCTAGCTAATCGTTGCGCTTTTTTTTCACGCTTTGAAGCCCAATTACGTGTTGGTTTTTCCATAATATTCATCTCCATTTTTGATATAGAAACGTGGTGTCATCAACGCCATGTTGATCTAAATTAAGAGTTCGTATCCCTTGATCTACACCAAATCTTGCGTGAATCAACTTTGTTAAAGTATTGCCGGGTGGAAATTCAATCGTCAAATCCATTCCTAGCTCATGTGCAATCCCCATCATTTGGTTCCATTGAACAGGAAAAGCCAGGTTTTCAAGTAAATCTTTCCGGATCTCTTCTGCATCTTTCGTTGCTCGGCCATCGATATTTTTCAAATACAAACAGTCGGCATCTTTAACAGAAACGGTATCCATGTAAGGCTTGAATTTTTCAACGGTATCATTCATCAATACACAATGGGAAGGAACTGGGACCTTCAATAACTTCGCTGTTCGCGCTTGCTGTGTTTTCGCTGCGGCCAATGTTTTTTCTAAGCCAGTGATACTGCCAGAAATCGTATGTTGCAATGGGCAATTCTCATTTGAAAGATAAACTGGTTCATTTGGATCAAATGTTTCTGCAACGACTTTTTCCGCTTCACTTCTTGTTAGACCGACGATAACGCCCATCGCATAACCGCTTGGGTATGAAGTTTTCATCAAATTTGCTCGGTGATAAACAAGTTCGGCAGCATTTTCAAAGCTTAATGCTCCGCAAGCTACTGCTGCACTGAATGCTCCAATTGAATGTCCTGCTACAAGATCTGGCTTGATTCCTCGTTCTTTCATTTCATCAAGGTAATAAGCCGCTTTTGTTAGCAAAGCTAACTGGATAAAAATCGTATCCTGATAAGATGCTTCTTCATCTAGCAGTCGAAATCCAGTCACATTTTCAATACTGTCAATGTATTCAGTTGGCACATCTTTTAACATCCCAAGTGTTTGACTTCCCTGTCCCGGAAATAAAAATCCTGTACTCATGAATGTTCCTCCTTTGGCACTTACTTTTTCCTCTGTTATCATAGTAAAATTCTGCTATAATGAAAAATACCAAAAAAAGAAAAATCCATAACAAAAAGGTATGAATCGGGTGTAGGACATGAAATTACTTCATTTACAGTATTTTAAAAAGGTTTTTGAAACACAGAATGTCACACAAGCAGCAAAAGATTTATTTATTTCCCAACCAGCTTTAAGTAGGGCAATCAAACACCTTGAAAGTGAGTTAGGCGTTCCTTTGTTTTATCACAGCGGGCGTAATATCGAACCAACGATTTACGCAGAAGAGTTTTACCCTTACGCTGTCAAGACATTAGCCACTTTAGACGAAGGGATCAAATTGATTTCTTCTGTGAATGAAAAGATCATCACCTCCGTTATTCTCTACTTAGAAGTCGCTTCGGTCTCGATTCCGAATCTAGTAAAAATTTTTCAAGAAAAACATCCTACGATCCAATTAACGATCATGCAGCATCAGTTACCAGAAGATATCACTGATCCAGTTTTATATATCACTTCGGAAATAAAACCAGGTATGACAAACGTGCCGATCATGGAAGAGCCTGTTTATGTAGCGATCCCTAAAACACATCCATTAGCTAAAAAAGAAACTTTGCAGTTAGATGATATCCGCCGCACACCGATGCTGATGCTGTCTAAAAATAATGCCTTTCGCCATACATTAGACGTCGCTCTCGAAGCAAAAAATATTGAATTAACGATCAGTTCATCGACTGATGATCCCGCTACCCTTCGCTCCATTCTTAGACAAGGATTAGCGATTAGTTTCTTTCCCAAAATTTCTTGGTCTTATGATGAGAACGATCCATTTGTTTTGAGAGAGATCGAAGACTTACCACTCAGTAGAACGATTTACCTTTCCACGACATTCACAAAAGATCATCCTTTGACTAAAATGATTTCGAAAACATTGAAGGAATTCTATTTAAATTAATTAAAAAAACGAAGCAGCAAGAAAAAATTCTTTGCTACTTCGTTTTTATGGTTTATTTTGTCGATCGTACTCGTAGATTTCCGACTATCGCTCATTGATGAAAAAACAGACACCTTTTCTCTGAGTAATCATCTTTCTAGCATGTCTCGCTTTTCTTTTATTTTCTATTTCTTCTAATTCTTGGGATTTTGTTGACCACTCCAACTGATAGCAACGAGAAAAATAAAGAGCATTCCACATCCTTGTTATCTCTATAGTAGCTTGAGCTGACAGTAATTCGCGTTCCTGCGCCTGATTCACTGCTACTGCCAAACTAGCCACCGCATCAGATGTACATTCACTTAAACTAGACATGTGATTCCACACGTCATTCTCTTTTTCATCAGCCACTTTGACTTTTTTTCGATCATAAATGACCCCTTCGATATGGCTGGAACTCTTTTGTCTTTCTTTTATTAGACTGTTTGCTTTTATGTAATTGAAAGATTGTTGCAAATCTGGCGTAATAGGTATATTTTTCATTTTCTCCCCCCTGAACATAGAATAAATCATTTACCAGAATCCATGAAAACTATTTTTCCCAAATAATAGAAACTTTATTTTTATTAAAATAACAAAGATCCTAATCAAAAAAGCAAGCGATGAAATTTTCTTTCTTCTTTATTGTTAAAGGATATCACTAGTTTTTTACTTTCCTTTCTTTTTTCCTTATACTTAAGAAAAGCTATTTTTTATAAAGTAAAGAAACAAAACAATAATTAATCCATGTCTTGTTTATAGGCAAAAAGGAGAGCCTTATGTATTCTTTGATGAAAAAAATTATTACTGAAAAAGACATCCAGCGTCAGGTCACCCTACTCGAACTGCTGTTGAACCACCCAAAAATCACAGTCAATGAACTAGCCAATGAAGCAGATACGACAGAAAGAACCGTATTTTCCGATCTGCAAATGATCCGAACTCAACTTCCAGAAGGTTGGGTGATCGATAGTGATCAAGCCGGTATCCACTTAAACCATCAACCAAATTTATTGGCCAACGATCTATGGGAAATCTTTTTGCGGCAATCCATCAGTGTCCAACTTTTAAAAGAACTATTGGTGAATAAACAAGTAAGAATCCCTTCTTTTCTAAATAACAATGGTCTGTCCTATGAAACGCTAAAAAGGCATGTGAAAAAATTGAACCTCTCGTTAAGCCCTTACCATTTGCAGATCAAGTTGACACGTCACACGGCGGAAATCACCGGCAAGGAACAAACCATTCGCCTTTTTTATCATCGGTTACTTTTGCCATTCACCCATAATGGTTATTTTTTCGAAGATTTTTCTGTACATGAATCGCATTATTTTCGTTTTTTAAAGCAGATCGACCAGACTGATTTAGCAGTAGAAACAGAAGAGATCTTTGGTGTCTGTTGGTTTTTCATTAATACGATTCGTATAAAAGCAAATAGTCGAATGGCAACATATAGCCTATCACCGACTGATCCGTTGTTTCTCCTTTATCTCTCTGATCTACAGACATTATACGAAAATGAAGGAGTTTATTTAAAAAATGAAGAAGCCGTTTTTGCCTTTTCTTGTTTTTTGGATAGTTGGAATTACAATAACAACTATACAACTAAAATTACTAACACTTTATCAAGTTATCCTTTTTCAACAAGTATCCAAGCGTTTGTTCAGGAACTTTCAGATCATTTATCACTGTCTTCTTTACGGGATACAAAATTAAGTCATAATTTGATTTTGATGTTATTGAAATATCATGAATCACCGTTACTTATGGAACAACTCCAGTCACAATATCATTATTTCGTGGAAGAATATGAAACTAACTATACCGACTTGTATCCTTACAAAGTACGTTTGCTTGAAAAAATAAAAACACCCGCTCTTCCAATCAATGATGAAACCTATTTTTTCTATCTATTATCCTTACTAACACAGCAAGCACTCCTAGCCGTCAAACCGAATCAGGTAATCGTCTATTTTCTATTTCAAGGAGAACCCTCATGGAAAGCATTCTTGCAACAGGAATTAAATGCCTCCTTTGGAAAAAGAGTACAAGTAAAACCAATAGAATACAGTCAACTCGCAGAAATAAAATTCAATAAAAATGATTTATTCGTCTCAAATATCCCAATAGAAGCACCACCAATAGAAGTAATCTACCTCTCAACCATCCCAACAAAAAACGAACTAGACCGCCTCTACAAGAAGACAAAAAGAAGTTATGTATAAAGGTTGTGAAAGAAGCGCCCAGCTCCGAGCAAATAAGAACTAGATTTTTAAAATAGCTTCCCATATTTTGAAAATCTAGGCCTTATTGTTGAGGAGTTGCTTCTTGAACACCGTGAATAAGGTTGTGAAAAGACCGTTCAGCTCCGCTGACAATAAGAATGGATTTTTCGAAACAGCTCTCCATGTTTTGAAAAATCCAGACTTATTTCAAGAAGTTGGTCTTTGAACACCGTGTATAAAGGTTGTGAAAAGAGCGCTTTGACCTGAGCAATAAGGAAGAAAATCTCGAAATAGCTTCCCATATTTTGAGATTTTTTGACTTATTGTTGAAGGTCAGCTCTTTGAACACCGTAGATAAGGTTGTGAAAAGGCTGGTCTGCATCAAGCAATAAGAATGGATTTTTTGAAACAGTTTCTCATGTTTTGAAAAATCCAGACTTATTTCAAGGAGTTGGTCTTCGATAAGTTAGATGTTCCACAAAATCTTTTCCATGGATAATTTATTCTCTCATTTTGATCATTTTCTTACTAACTATCTTCTCTACCTCAACGATTATAAATAACATGATGATATTTAATAAGATTGGTAGTTGCTGTTGTAGTGAAAGACTGGTTGTACCAATCAAGTGTTGCATGAAGGGAAGATAAACGACCGCTGCCTGTAGGATGAAAAGGATTCCTAAAGAAATGAACAATGCTTTGTTTTTCAGCATTCTTTTATTCAAGGAAGCATCTACTAATTCTCGGCAATTGATCATATATACTGCTTGCGCGCCGACGATATTTTGTAAAAGCATGGTTTGCTGTAACGCTTGTCCCTCAAAGCGCATTGCCAGAAAGTAAGCTGGGATCATGATCAGCAAGGAGACATAAAAGATTCGAAAAACATTGTACCTCGTGAGAATTCCTTGCTTTGGATCTCTAGGTGGTCTTGTCATCGTATCTTTCCCTGCCTGTTCGAATCCTAATGCGTAGGATAACGTGATCGTCGTGACCATATTTACCCAGAGAATTTGTACAGGCGTCAACGGTAGTGGTTGGTTAGCCAACAGTGCCCAGATAATGATCAATCCTTGTGCTAAAGCTGTTGGTAAGAAGAAGTTGATCGTCTTTTGCAGATTGTCTAAAATTCTCCGTCCTTCTTTGACTGCTTTGGCAATCGTATGGAAATTATCATCTCCCAAAACCATATCTGCTGCTTGTTTACTGACTTCACTACCCTTGATTCCCATAGCGATCCCGACATCTGCTCTCTTCAACGCTGGAGCGTCATTGACTCCATCACCTGTCATCCCAACGATTTCCTCATTCTTTTGTAGCGCCTCAACGATCCGAAGTTTATGCTCTGGTGTCGTTCTGGCAAAGACATCCACTGTTTGGACTTTCTCTGCTAATCCTTCCGCCGATAACTGATCCAAGTCGATTCCTTCTAATACAGTAGTGGTATGTTTCAACCCAATCTGCTCTGCAATAGCTTTTGCCGTGTCTTTGTGATCACCTGTGATCATTTTGACCGAAATTCCTGCAGTTTGACATTCCTTGACAGCCTTGATTGCACTTTCTTTAGGCGGATCAATGATGCCAGCGATCCCGACAAACGTTAATTGCTCTAACGCTCCATGTGTTAATGGCTGCTCATTCGGTACCACCTTATAAGCAAACCCAAGTACACGTTGCCCTTTCTGTGCTAAAGCTTTTGCTTTTTCTTGCCATTCTTTTAACTTTTCAGTCGTTAAGTCTGCTTTAGCCAGTAATACTTCCGGTGCTCCTTTGACATAAATGACTTTCCCATCTTGGTGTTCGTGCATCGTAGCCATGTACTTGTAACTGGAGCTAAAAGGCAGTTTTCCGTGTAACTTTTCCAAAGAAACTTCTGCATTTTCAGCATAGCGCAACAGCGCTAACTCTGTCGGATTCCCGTTTAACTCTGCTACACGTTGATCTGCTTTTGTTTGTGCTTCCTGACAATTTTTCATGATCGCAAGCATTTTTTCTTTCTCATCTGTTAAAGTCTCTACAACACTCATCTCGTTCTTTGTTAAGGTTCCTGTTTTATCCGAACAAATCACGGTCATTGAGCCGAGAGTTTCAACTGATGGTAACCCTTTGATGATTGCTTGCTCCTTCGCCATTTCATTCACACCCAATGAAAGGATCATCGTCAACACCGCTGGCAAACCTTCTGGGATCATTGACACGATCAAAGCAATGATCGTAGAAAAGAGAAAATTCAATTCCAATCCGTAGCGGAATGTTGTGAAGAAAATCAGGAATAGGCTCAAGAAAATGATTCCGCGAAAAATCTGCTTATTCAACTGATGGATTTTCCTGACAAGCGGCGTGGTCTGTTGTTCTACCGTTTGTAGTGCTTGGTTGATCTTACCGATTTCTGTTGAGTTGGCTGTTTCAACCACTACGCCAATTGCTGACCCCGTTTGTACTAACGTTCCTGAAAACGCCATGTTCACTTGGTCACCAGTAGCAACCGTCTTTTTGATCGTTGCACTCGTTTTTTCGATAGCTTCCGATTCCCCTGTCAAAGCAGCTTCTTCTACCATGAAGTCATGGACCTCAATCAGTCGAATATCTGCAGGAACGACATCGCCAGCTTTTAAAGCGATAATGTCTCCGATGATCAGTTCTTTGGCCTCAACCAGTTCTTTGATGCCTTCCGTAAAGATCACAGCTTCTTGCCCCATCATCTCTTTTAATCCATTTAGTGATTCTTCTGCTTTACGTTCCTGCCAGTAGCCCACAAAACTATTCACGACGACTACAGATAAAATGATGCTTCCTTCGATCACATCGCCTGTGAAAAATTTCAAAAGAGCCGCAATCAATAGTATGATCATCAGCAAATCGGTAAAGTGCTTGAAAAATTTCCTTAAAGGATGAACTTTCTTTTTGACTTCGATTTGATTGTACCCATATTTCGCTAAGCGTTTCGTCCGTTCTTCTTGTCCTAATCCATCTTGGGTTGTCTGAAGTGTCTGCATCACCTGGTCAACTGTTTCTTTATACCACATCATGGCAATCCCTCCTGTTTCGATTTGATACTTTTATTATACGTAGGAGAGCCATGGATGAACGGCGATTATTTCAGAGACCCCTGAAATAAATAATTTTAGAGGAGTTGCTTCTGCTCCCACCGTTTATTCGTTTTTAAAGAATGAGACAAAAGTATTTCTTACTTTTGTCCCACGCTCATTTCTTTTTTATGGCTGACGTGGATTCTTCTATACATCAGATTCAAGCCAATAAACCAACCAAGAGAAATCAATGGAATCATTCGGGTAGCTGATTCAAAAAACAGACTCAATCCCACCATAAGGAAGAAAAGAAACGTTATTTTATCTCGATTTTTTTGTAGCAGATTGATTGGCAATTTAAGATGGGCACAAAGAATCGAAGACCAAACAAATAAAAAGCAAACTGTAGTCATCCCAGCTAATAATTGAAATAACATGCGACTATCTGCAACAAAAAAGTGTAGACACAACCCTAGCAAGAACATACCACCTGTAAATAAAATGCCATGTAGCGGTACACTGCGGGAAGAAATAAATAAAAACCATTTGGATAGATTTTTTTCTTTTGCCGTATTATATAAGATACGACTTGTACTGTAGATTGCACTATTCGTGGAGGATAAGGAAGCCACCAAGATGATAAAATTGATCATTCCCGCACCTTTGCTCCAATGGACCATTTGAAGCATTGTGACCAATGGACTTTCTTTTAAATCAAGATTTTGCCAAGGGACAACCAATAAAATCGCTACGATCGTTCCAATATAGAAAAAGAGAATGCGTGCAGGTAAACATTTGATTGCTTTTTTCAAATTTTCTTGTGGGTCGCTTGTTTCCCCTACTGTCAATCCAATCATCTCCACACCGGCAAAGCTAAATAATACCATTGGAAAAGAAGTAGCGATTCCTGTCAGCCCAAATGGGAAAAAGGAATGAATCGTCCCGAAATTCTCTTTGACTCCAATATGAGGTGTCTGAAAATGCCAGATGCTGATGCCGATACCCAACAAAATAAATAGGAAGATCCCAAAAATCTTTATCGTAGAAAAAAATGATTCTAATTCGCCAAACCAGCGAACAGCAACAATATTGACTACGACCAACGCACTAAGAACAAGGATTCCGCTAAGTAATGGTGAACTGTCAGGAAACCAAAAGCGAATATACAATCCTATCGCCGTTAATTCCGTCAACCCTGCTGCCATCCAACATAACCAATACGTCCAATTGACAAAAAAAGCCCAACGGTCACCCAGATAGTAATGAATGAAATCACCGATTGATTGAAAGTCGCTATTTGTTAAAAATAGATCACCCATTGCGTGCATCAAACTATAAATAGCAATTCCACAAATAAAATAAGTGAGTAAGACAGCCGGTCCAGCCAATCGGATTGCTTTAGCAGAACCTAAAAATAATCCTGTACCGATCGCACCTCCTAGCGCAATCATTTGGATATTTCGATTCGTTAAAGCTTTCTTCATTGTTGTTCGTTCCATCTTACTCACCTTTTCTTTATTCTTTGTTCAATTTGTCAGTTACTTCTTGCTCCCATGATGGTTTTCTGATTTTTTCGATACCTAAAGGTGCAAAAAATAAGACAAGGCTGATCACAGTCACTGCAATCAAGTTGATCAATGTGCCTGCTTTCATCGTCAATCCCACAGAAAATACAATCGCTGCAAACAAGATAAGGACAACGATCCAAGCACCTAGATTGCTATTGCTTCCTTTCTTGCCAATTCTAAATGGTCGTTTGTATTCAGGATGAGCCTGTCTTAATTTCAAGATAGCGATCCCCATGATCACATAGACGATACAATAGATAACTGTGGTTGAATTGACTAACATCAAGAAAGCTTGATTGACTCCAGGAATCAATAGATAAAACAATGCAAAAATCGAAATAATTGTTGATTGAGTTAAAATCACTGATTTTGAAACATCAAATTGATTCGTTTTCCAAAAGTTGAATTTTGGTGGGTAAGCTCCTTTTCTGGCACTTGCGGTAACTGTTTTCGCAGGTCCCGAAGCCCAAGCAGACAACTGTACAGCAACTCCGACAAAAACAAGCAGACTGAAAATATTCACGATGATATGTGGTAACCCCAAGATTTGACAATAGATGGAGATAGATTGAGCAATATTGTTTAATTCCATTTGTCCTTTTGGTACCACATTCGCTACAACTAGCGCATTTAGCGTATTCACCAAAAACAAGAAAATCAAAGCAGCAAAAATCCCGCGAATATAAGTTTTCACTGGATTTTTAAGACGAGTAATATAAACAGAAGACATTTCTATCCCAGTAAAAATAAACATGATTGGTGCAAAATAAACAAATGAGCTAGCTGTTTTCGCATCAGGAATCAATTTTTCCCATGAGAAACTTCCTAATGTGCCATGTGGTAAAATACCCACCTTGATCCAAGTAATGATGCCTAATAGAAGCATCATCGCTAAAGGAATATATAGTCCTAGCCAGACACCAATCTTTCCGCCGATCTTTGCCATATCGAATTTCAAATTCAATAAGGTAACGATCCAATAAACAACTAAGATCACAACTAACGTAAACTTGCTATTCAACCCAAGTGGCACGTTGTCAATGATATTTCCAAATAATGGCGCAAGAGCAGAAGCAACCATCACCATTCCAGGAAACATTTGGACCCATAGAAGCCAAGAAACAACAAAGCCCCATTTTCTTCCTAAAGAATTAGATACCCACAACTCTGGCCCACCATTTTGTGGAAACATCCCAGCAAACTCTCCAGAGATCAATGAAATCGGAAACGCATAGAATAATACCGCCACAAGCATGTAAAACAACATCGTCCAGCCAGTCGCAGCCACATCTGGTATATTTCGGACACTAGCAACAAGCGCACAAGTCATCCCAATAAAGGTCAGCGTGGTAATTTGTTTGGATTTTGAATCCGCCATTTTATTTTTCCTTCTTTCTATCACAGACAAATAAACCGTCTAGCTTTCTGAATGCCACAGGGGGAATGAGATCATAGCAACAAGTACGCTTTTTATATCAGTCAAAATACACGTGCAATTTTGAAAAATAAATATTGACGTTTTTCTTATGGATACTTACTTTTATGAACTCCTGTGGACAAGCTGGGGAAGTGTCTTTCATTCATTGCTAGACGGTTCACGATTCATTTTCTTATAGTAATTTGTTCAATTTCTTTTCAATGGCTTTTGTGATCGCATCTGTATAAAATTTAAAAATCTTATCATCATTCAAATACGGCGTCATGATTGCGGCTCTCAACAAAGTCACTTGTTGTTCTTTTTGCCATTCCTCTTTTGAGAGTCCTAGGCTTTCAATAAATTTCACTGGCGAATCACCATAATCCGCTTTTGTAAAGGTCGTATGTGAAGTAATAAAGCGTTCATCATACACATCTCCATCCATATAAGAAGAGACATCAAACATTTTTTCATTCAAGTCGTTGATCTTCTTCAAATCTGTGCAATCTTGGACTTTGAATACCCAGTCGACCATGTTGAAATCAGGATGATTCAATGGATGAACTTCGATTGTTTTCCCTTTGACTGTAAAGCTTAATTGACCTAAGAATTCTCTGAAACGTTGCGCTGCTTCAATCGATGCACCAATCAATTGCCCATATCCAGTCACATTCAACGGTAAGACCCGATGAGCTGTCCAGACTGCGGCGGCTGTTGCTCCAGCTTTTGATCCTTCTAGAATATATGCACCTAACATATCGGGCGCTTTGACTGATTTTTCAAAAACATAAGGAGCAAAATAAGAAATGATGTTCCGCATGTTTTTATGTTTGATGACGATACCGCCAGCTGCATAAGGAACATACCCCATCTTATGAGGATCGATCGTCACAGAGTCCGCTTCAGTGATTGCCTTAAAGCCATCATAAACACTTTTATCGATTTTCACTTGATGATGAAATACTTGATGTTCCTCGAAGAACTCAGTCAATGATTCATAAGGAACAAATTCACCTGCTTCATTCAAGAATAAGGAACGAGCATAACCACCATACGCTGCATCGACATGGAGATAGAAATAGATTCCTTCTCCTCGTAATTTTTCACGTAATTCTACGATTTTATCAACGCTGTCAACTTGCCCTTCTTCTGTCGTTCCAACAACAGCTACGACACCAAGAATAGGGATTTTTTGTTCTGCTAACTCGCGGATCGTTTTTTCTAATACCGCCACATCCATGCGATAATCTTCTTGTACTGGGATAGCGATCATTTGATCTAGTCCTACTCCACAAATATCTAGAGCCTTCATCCATGAATAATGTTTGGTTTGTGGCACTAGCCATTTACCTAATTCTTGGATATGTTTTCCGCTACGAGAAGACGCAGCCTTCACTGCATCCAACTCTTCATCTGTAAATGTTTCGATCATTTCGAGTATTTCTTCAACAGAAAGATTCAATAATTCCCATTCTGTCTTATTCTCAACTTTTTCTGGGAAGACTTCTTTCACGGCTAATGGAATTGATTTGATGCAACGTGCGTACCACAGACCTTCTAAATTGGCAATCGATCCATCCGCTGTAATATGGCCCCAACCATCTGTCATATTGAATAATTCGGCAAAGTCTTGACCAACCTCTGCTTCCATTTGTGAGGTAGCCATTGAAGATTCTAAGGCAACGTTATTAGGATTCCAAAGCATGGCATAATTATAAGCTAGTAAGGAAGGCATCAACGTTTCTGCATTCATTTGCCCCCAATAACGACCGGCAGAATGCCAAGGAATCGAACCAGCACGCATCCGTTCACTGACTTCATCTAACACTGTCATCATTCGTTCTCGGGTGGCGATGTATCGTGGAGCCAATTTATCTTCCTCGCTGATTGCAGGAAGATCACCAGGAAGGTAGTTTTCTCTCCATCCAAGATGTTCATCAACCATCTTGTTCAATAACATTTTGTAAACTGCACCATTTTCTGCTTTGTCGCCAATAAAGACGGCTTTGATATCCATATCTTTCATGTTTCATTACCTCCATTTTTTTCGTTGGCCAACGTGTTGCAACTGCAGATGTTTCGTGCATCTGTATCACACAACTGACTATAGACCCAAAAAATGAGATAATTTTTTTTATAACAAGTTAAAAAACAGGCTGATTTCTAAAAAAAAGAAATAAAGTTAGATTTTTCTGAATTTTCTTTGCGCAAAACCGAACATTTCAATCCTATAAATGTCACCAATTACTTCTACAATAAAAGCAAATCATTTTAAAAATGAACAATAAAAGTCATTCTTATCATTTCATTCGCATCTCCATCTATTCTATTATGCATTTGTTTAATTTTCACATTCATTTTTTCTCTATATTTTTTTATTATTTCATTTTTTATAACAAAAAAAGCCTTAAAAAAGCGAATAAAAAGACATTTCAGAAAAATATTCATGTTTTCACTTTCGAAACATGGCATAATTAATATGCATTTGCTCAATTATTTACAATGTGGAGGAGTCTTAATGATTGAAGCCTATTTAGAAAAAAACATTTTACGTCAATTGTTTCTTTGCGGCCAATTCTACACAACGAAAGAAATCGACTTGGATACGACCTCAAAATTATTACGAGTCTGCAAAACAACTTTATTGAACGATATCAAAGCATTGAAAAAAGAATTAGCACCAGATGTGATCTATGCAACAAGAGATAAAGATCATTATTCTTTATATTTCACGCCAGATGTTCCACGATTCCATTTGATGCAGCAACTAGCTCGCCCTTCTTTATTTCTAAAAACAGTCCAGTTGTATTTAGAAGAAGAGCCAGACTATATCCAATTAACAGAAGTAGAATTTGTTTCTGTCAGCAAAGCCTATTCATTAAAAAAGCAAGTTCTTGACTATTTTTCCGATTGCGGAATCAAGATCGAACATTGTTCGCCAAAATTTACAGAAATCGAACGCAGATTGTTGCTCCTGAATGTCGCTTATCGAACAGGCATCCTAAAAGTACCTGCTTTACCGCCAGATTATTGGGACGAAGTCGAAACTTTTATTAACTCTTTAACAACGAAATGCGGTCGGATCTATGATAAAGAAAATCGGGAAATTCTACGTATGGGGCTTGTAGTTAGTTATATCAGTCAGCGTACTTGGCCTCTATCGACGAATGCTCATTTCATCGAAGAAATCCAAAAGCGCCCGATCTATGCTTATGTAAAAGAGATATGGGAAAAAACGAATCTCAAAAATCATTATGTACCCGATGAATTCTATTTTGTCTTAGTGCTATTCAACTTATGTGATTACGGTTTTGATTCTTATGAAGCAATCGAAGAAGATTTCTGCCAATTACATCAAGTCTTTATTGAAGATAGTCAGGAAATCAAAGAGTTGATCCACCGATTTGAAACTCATTTCGATTACCCCTTTCTTGGAAATAAAGCATTCGAGCGTGCATTGATCCGCTTGATGCGCTCTACTTGGGACAACTATCAATTATTTATGCCAGAAAAATTTTATCTTTTATCAGAGGACCAACAACGATTATTGGCAGAGGTACTTCCTTTATTTCAACAATGGCAAGCACGATTACCTTATGATCTAAGAATCAATAATAATAGTTTGGATGCATTTATTATTGAACTAAGTGGCATTTTACGTCTCGACAAATCTCGCTTTCATATCTATATTGTCACTAACTCAGATGTTCGCTATTTGATTTATCGCGAGGCTTTGGAAAAAGTAACTACCTGTATCCTTCATGTAGAACCCACTATCTATAATCAACTTACCGAAGAGTTGAAAACACTCGCAACAAAAGAAAATACCAAGATTTTGTGTGAACGTACACTTTATACACCAGATGCTATCCCTTTTTCCGGTATCATTCCTGTTTCTGTCGATACCATTGAAAAAGCGATCGTCTTAGCTGTAAAGTGATATTTCAAGCCTTGGTTTAAGATGTCCACTATTGCCTATTTATTTCAGTAACAAGTCTCGCCCAATATCTCAAGGCATAAAAAGAGAGGTTGGGACAGAAGTGTTTAACTCCGAGAAATAAGCCGAAATTAACGAAAATTGCTTTTCAAATTTTTGTTAATTTCGGCTTATTTAAGAAGGAGTTGCTTCTGCTCCCAACGTTTATTCGTTTTTAAAGAGTGGGATAAAAGTGTTTCTTACTTTTGTCCCACTCTCTTCGGTCTATTTTTCGAAGTATTTACTTCAACTGCTCCATTGGATTTAGAGGAAATGAGAACAATTTTCCCCTTACTTATTGTGTTTCTACTGAACCAATTTCTTTATTCAAGAAATACGAAATGACTGTTCGGATAACCACCAATGCCGCCAATTGAAAGATATCCTGCAATGTCGGTTTGATGATCGACTCAATGATCCCAGCTGAAATCAGGATTTCCAGGCTTAAGAGAATGTAGCCACCCAGCATCTTCTTGATCGCATTATTTTGAAAGATTCGTTCTTCTTTCGCCATTTTTTTATCTAATGAGAAAAAGATAAAATCTTTCAATGCCAACCACGCCCCCCATAAAAGAAGCCCGATCGCAAATAGATCGATCAGTAGTACTAACCACTCCAAATAAGGAGCCAATCCATCGATCATCTCAGCTTTCATCTGTCATCCCCGCCTTCGCTCGTTGTTGTTCTTCAATCTCTAAATTCAAGAAATACGAAATGATCGTACGGATCAAAATAATCAAAGCAAGTTTTAAAATATCTGTCCAAGTTGGTTTGATGACAGATTCAATGATATCTGCCACCACTAAAACTTCTAAACTTAATAAAATATAACTAGCCAACAATTTGCGAATCTCTGCATTGCGACTATTTCGCTGTCCATAATCTTTCTTCAAAGTCCGCCAATCAAACAACGTTTTTAATACTAAAAAAACACCGACCACTAAAATAATGATCGAAGCAAGATTTAAAATCGTCATCAGCCAATCCAAGCAAACCATCAACGTTGAATCAAACATATCCCCAACCACCCTTCTCCTTTATGTTACTAACAGAAAGCATCGCCGTCCAATTATATGAAAAAAAGAATAAACAACCCCTCGGTCATCTATTCTTCATCCTCTAGACATTCAAATAACATAGCTCTAAAACACACCCACTGTAGCAATCAATCCTAGCTCTGTTTTGGAAGCATTCAAAACAACATAGCTCTAAAACTTATAATCGTCTATAGCAACGTCTAAACGAGTTTTGGAAGCATTCAAAACAACATAGCTCTAAAACGCTTAACTGCGTGCTTGTTTCAAGTCTAGGGTTTTGGAAGCATTCAAAACAACATAGCTCTAAAACAATAATATTTTTAAATTAGGTAATACATTTGTTTTGGAAGCATTCAAAACAACATAGCTCTAAAACCTCGCAGAAAATTTTTTCTACGTGATTTATCACCGAACTACTCGTCCATAGCAAAACTTTCGTCTTGAATGCTGAATGACTGCTTCAAGTCATTCGTTCTTAAGTTCATTTTAGCATAGTTTTTATGTCAAAAAATAGTCTTTATCTAAAACCTTTTGAGGGACTCCCTCAATTTTACGTGGTTCAAGAAATAAAACATCCATGTTGTACAAAGAGATGTAATTTTGTATCTCCAATAGCTCCTTTAACGTAAAATAAGCGCATGTATTGACGAAAACTAGTAATTTCTTTTTAGATAGATATTTGTATACTTGCAATATCTCCAATATTTTCTCAAAGATGGTATCACTGTGCGTTTCAATTTTTACACCAAGTGCTTTAAACAGCTCTAATACCGTGATTTCATCACTTTCCAAATCCAATTCATGATCCAATAGCTCGTAGTCGATCAATTCGCTGATCGTAGTGGTCAATTTGTCGATCATGGATTTTACTTCAACTTTTTCATTCAACTGTTGCTCCAGATCCGCATAGATCAATTTTAAAACTGGTGCTGAATTTACATCGAATCCTAAAATATCCGTCACGACCATTATTTCTGTTGCTTTCAATTTTTGATACTGGTCGTTGAATAATTTCAACTCTCCTTCTTCATATCTATAAAGACATTTAGTGAGATTGGCAAATACTGCTACATCTTCAATAACGAAGAATGTGCCTTTTTCAATTTTTACTGGTTGATCCAGTATTGGAAAATTAAGATTCATCATCTGCATCCTCCCCAAGAAACACCACACGCTGATCAGAATTAGCTGTACTAACATCCCTCACGCCATTCAAATAAACCATTCGTGCAAATTGTTTTTCCGTAACCGTCAATAACGTGATCAATCCCTTTTTAGGATTATTGGTTCTTAATCGTCCCAACATTGCTTTGTTCGCAGTATCATTCAGCAACAACTTACTGTATACAGAGAACTGGTGCATAATAAACCCTTCACTTAACAAAAATTTTCTAAACCTTCGATAAGCTTTACGGTCGTCACTGGTATCAGTGGGCATGTCAAACATCAATATCATTCTCATATAGCGATAGCTCATATCCTAAATTGAGGAACTCCTTTCAGATCATTGTTTAACACCTTGACTACCTTGTTAGTATAATCAGCCACGATGTTGGTCAAAAACATTTCCTTCTTACCATACAGATACTTTTCCGAGAACAAATCAAACAATCTTCTTTTGATAATCGGAAATTCTTTTTCTCGATACGCAAATACGATTTGATCCACTAAAGGGCGAAACGGTTCCATCAAATCACTTGCGAGATTAAAATCATTGAACTGATTGGCATGCTTCAAGCCAAATTGTGTCATACAACCATTCTTAACGATTTCCCTTGCAAATAGGCTCATTAGTAGAGTATAGCCGTAGTTTAAGCTAGCATTTAATTCTGTAGCGGACTCCCGCGAAAACTTAGTACCAAACAATGTTTGAAAATAGATTCTCGCTGAATGTCCTTCCCGATTTGTGGGATCGAATATTTCTAACCCATTTTTTAAAGTTGATAAAGCTTCCGCTTTTTCATGAAAGCCATTTGCTTGCAAAAGGTTATACTGGTTTTGAATCTTTTGCGCAATGATGTCTGTCCAAACAGTTCCTTTTAACTCTGGCGTCCATTGAATTTGCTTTGGCAGTTGCAAACTGCTGTCATGTCTTCCATAAAATGGCAGCAGTTTCGCCGTTGGTAGTCGTTTATCATCACAGAAGATCACTAAGATTTTTTCATCCATCAGGCGTTTCACCAACATCGTCGTCAATGTGATATCGGTTGTTTCTAACACTAAAATGTCGATTTCCGAAAGATGGATCTTCTCGATTTTTTGTGCATTTTTAAAAATCAAATGATTGTTCGTATAGGTCAACTTCGAATGCGTATTGATGATTACTGTTCGCCATCCCATAGAGTCGCCATCCTTGTCCTAGTTTCTCGTAGTCCAGTAATTGATTGATAGATAATCGTTGATTCCCATATTTCTGTTAAACTTGGATATCGTTTTCTCGGAATGATCACATCAAAAAACTTGAAATCTGCAGGAGCCCCCATCGCATTTAACTGCATGAGATTGATAAAGGATTGCGATAGACTTTGAACAGTTGATTCTTGGTTTTGCTCAAATAATTCAGCGATTTTTTCTGTATTTTTAGCAGCTATCGTATATCTGTTCGAAAAATCGATTACCTGATCTAGGATCTCACGAAATTCAGAGAGATGATCGTTTACATAGTCAAAACTTTCTTTATGGGCGATTTCATCATAGTGTTGGGCATGGTAAAGCAATGTCACCAATTTTTCCGGTAAAATAAATGAATTGGCTTTTTGTGCTTCCTTGTGGCTAGCAACCATTCTTCGCCGTCCATTTTCTAATTCATATAATGTATACTTGGGCAATTTGATAAATTTGGTAACATTTGAGTATCCTTTGTTACTTAAAAAGCCAATTGGGTCTTGTTCAAATAAGGACTGCTCCATGATAGTGATTCCTTCGATTGCTTTTGCTTTTTTGCGTGCCTTTCCTTTTTCGTAAATAAACGCAACTGCATAAGCCACCACTGGACTGCCAAATCCACCATATTTCGAAACATCCCAGCCATTTTTCCTTTGGATCAGTTTATCTGGTTTTCCTTTCGGGTTTACCGTTTCTTTATAAAAACCACCTGTTTGTACTTCGACTTTTTTGACGATATTGACTTGATGTGAGCTGATAACCTTTTTGATCTGGGGAATATGTCTTGCTTTATCCCAGAAAATCTCGCCATTTTCATCATAAGAGTATTCTTCTTTTTCAAAAAATCTTAGAATATTCGAGTAAAATTCTTTTTTCGCTGTTGCTTTATTTTCTGTTGCCAAATTGAATTTAGAATAATTTCCATACACAAATTCAGGTTCAAGTTTTGGATATTTTTTGAGTAACGCAATTGCTACTACCCCATTCAAATATGCATCGTGTGCATGGTGATGGTTGTTGATTTCTCGCACTTTATGGATGCCAAAAGTTTTTCGAAACTGACTGACTAAGGATGATTTTAGGGTGATGATCCGAATACCTTTATCCTTGCTTTCTTCTGGTTGATTGAAGTATTGATCCAAAATAGCAGCAACATGCTTAGTGATCTGTCTCGTTTCCACTAATTGCCGTTGAATAAATCGCGCCTTGTCTTCAGGTGTCAACTCCAGTTTAGTCAAATAAGCGAATTTTCTTTCACTGATCAAATTGGCTCTCAATAATTTTTCCCAGTACCTTCTCATGCGAATAACGACTTTTTCACCTGGAACATCATCCATTTTCAAGCGATTTTCTTTAGAGGATACCAATACTTTATTATCGATCGAGTTATCCACGATAAAGCTTCTTGGAACGATGTGATCGATATCGTATTCCGAAAGTCGATCAATATCTAAGGCTTCTCCTGTATACATATCTTTACCGTTTTGCAAATAGTAAAGATATAAACGGTCTTTTTGAAGTGCCTGATTGTCTACGGGTTGCTCTTTTAATAGAGGGCTATCAAAGTTTTTTAATGCTTCTTCCAATGCTTTCAAGCGTGGTTTTGAACGATTCGTTCGTTGGTTCTCCCGAGCCATCTCAACTACGATATTTTTTGGGTTGTATCCAATGATTTCAATCAATTCTTCAACGATCTTAAGTGTTTGCCAGATACCTTTTTTGATTGCTGGGCTGCCTGGAAGCGCCTCGACCACTTCTAGTAATGACTGATTACCTGCCAAAGCCAGTTCGTTTGCTAATTCTTCTTTGAACGATAGACTGTCATCATTGATCAATTGCATAAAGTTGCGATTACGATTGTAAGGAAAATCATCATCATCGATCAGATAATCAAGGATCGTTTTATTCGTTTTTTTGTCTCTGATCCCATTGATCAATCGTTCAGACAAACGTCCCCAACCAGTGTAATGTTTCTTTACTAATTTTTTAAAGAATCCATCCCCCAAGACACTCTGATATTTTTCCAGTTGTGTTCGGATCATTTCACGATCTTCAAAAATAGTGAGTATCTTCACGATATCTTCGAACATTGCGTTCATTTCAGGCTGTTCTAGCAACTCTGCTACTCTTTCTGTATTGGGTTTTGCTAGATCCAAAAAATCATGGTATGTCGCATAGGAGGAATTGAATGCTTTATCAACCCCTAAAATTTCTGCATCTTCGATATTGTAGTTAGCAGAAAGAAACTGTTGTAGTTTCTTCACCGTTACTTTTCGTTGTTTTTGAAAAAGTTCTTTGAATATTTCACGTTTTTCTTTACTTGAAAATTGGTGTTTTATCCCTCGTTCATCCTTATAGGCTACCTTGGTTAGCTCATTGAATATAGTGTATTTTTGGTAAAGTATACTATGTTTAGGCAACACTTTTTCTGTTGGAAGGTACGTATCATAATTGATCATTCGTTGGATGAATTTCATTGCTGAAGCACTGTAATCAATCACTTCTGTTGCGTTCCATGGCGTTACTTTCTCAGGTGTTTTTCTTTCCAACCACGCAAATGAACTGGTTTCTTCACCTTGTGCCAAAGGACCTACATAGTAAGGAATGCGGAAAGTCAGCAAATGGATCATTTTATCACGTGCTTCTTCTAAAAACGGGTAGTATGGCTTTTGGCGTTCAATGATTGCCTTGAGTTCGGTTAAGTGTACTTGATGAGGAATGACACCATTCGCAGTCGTTCGTTGTTTCAATAAAAAATTTTCCTGATCGACTTTTTCCATGAAACGCTCGCTACCTACGATACCATTCAATTCTTTTTTGAGAAATTTATAAAAGTCCTCTTGCGTTGTTTTTCCATCAATATAGCCAGCGTAACCGTTTTTTGAACTGTCTTTGAAAAAAATTGCTGTTTTTTCAGGAAGGTTGGTCTTCACGAACTGTTTTAGTTCTTCTAAGTCTTTTTTATGGCTGTCATACCGCTCGATCATTCCCAATGATAATTTTGCTTTTGAGTTCTGTTTTTTCGTTGAGAGGATGTCTGAAAGTAAAATAGCGTCATATACCTTTTTTGCCTGAAGAAATACATCACGAAATTCTTCGCCACTTTTTTCTAAGAGACTTTCAAGCTCTTCTTCATAACTTTCTTTCGATAGTTGGATTTTAGCCTCTTCATCCAAGTCAAAAACTTGTTTGAAACTTCCTTGATTCCCCACGATCAATTTTAAGAATTGAGCAAGGCATCCATTCGTCTTTTCCGTAGGATAGTACTGAAGTATTTTCTCTACTTTTTTAGTTTTAGAAAGTTTTTCCGTCAGAATCACAGCAATACCTTCGTAGAAAGCACTGGCTTGTTCAAATTGTTCATTATAGATCTCAAGAAAGTCTTTAAATGTTTCTTCCACAGAAGTATTTTCTGTATCCAATTCTCCTTCAAATAAAAAATGTCCACGGTATTTGATGATATGTGCTAAAGCAAGATACACCAATCGGATGTCTGCTTTTTCCGTTGAATCAGCTAATTTCTGACGCAAGTGATAAATTGTTGGGTATGTTTGATAATACGATTTTTCTTCTGCCATTGTGGGGAAGATTGGAAAGCGAGTATACTGTTTGTCCTCTGGATTCAAAAAGCTTTCGTCCAATCGTACAAAAAAATTGGTATCTATTTTCAAGATTTCTTCTGCAAAGATTTTTTGCAATTCCAATATACGGTATCTTCTGCGCATCAATCTTCGGCGTGTTGTCCGTTTACTTCTTCTAGCCTCAGCTGTTTGTCCTTCGTCAAACAAACGTGCACCCCAAAAATTCTTTTTCACCTTTTTCTTCTCGGTATTTCCATGGATAGACATTTTCTTTGCCATCAAGCGATACTCATCTGTGATGACCGCCCAACCTACTGAATTCGTTCCAATGTCTAATCCTATCGTATAATCCTTTGCCATTCACTCTTCACCCTCTCATTTCTGATCAAAACTGCAAAAATTCTGATTACCCACTCTTGGAAGAATCCGCTCCTATATTTTTATTTCTATGTAAACTTTTGTGTTCTACCACTTGTAACCGCTCTAAATTTTGGTATAATGAAATTGTTGGTAGCATTCAAATCAACATAGCAAGTTAAAATAAGGCATTGTCCGTATCCAGCTTTGAAAGCAAGCACTGTTCTCGGTGCTTTTTTATTTTGTTCACCAATCATGACTTTTCAGATAATTTTATATTTATACTATAACACAAACAAATTTTATAATATTTGTTTTTTTTGCATTCAATAGATGAAATATCAAAGACCACGTACCTTTACTGGAATTAAACAACTTATGTTTTTTAACCTCTTTTCCCTCCTTCTTTTTATTTTAAAAAACACCTGAGATAAATAACGAATTGATCCTTTCGATGTACCTCTTCTTTTTTACTGATCCTATCTCCTATCCTGCTAGATTTTCTTCCCATTAAAAATGATTTTCCTTCCACACACTTTTTTTATTAAATTCAGACACAATGAACAATCTGTCAAAATCACCTAATTTCTCTTACCCTATCATTTGGCAATTTCTCCAAAAGAAACTATCCTTTTAGTTAGATAGACGTGACAAAAATTCAAAGGAGGATTTTCTTATGAGCAAAAAATTGATCAAAATCGGTGTTGGATTAGGTTTATTGGCATTAGGTGCTGTATATCTAGGAAAGAAAACTGGATTGCTCGAAGACGACAGCCATCTATACGATGAATACGAATCAATCTAACAAATCGAAGAAAGTCGTTAGTCCGTTCACTTGTAAAATACTGGAGGAATCACAATGAGAAAAAGTAAAGCAATTATGATTGGCGCAGGCATCGCCAATATGGCAGCTGCGGTTTATTTGATTCAAGAAGGAAAATGGAATGGTGATCAGATTACGTTTTATTCTTTAGATGATCATGGTTCAAATGATGGCGCTCCAACCGACACTGTCACAGATGAATACTGGAATAAAAATCATCCCTTAGAAAATCAAAAAGGTTATGTCGCTCGTGGTGGACGAATGTTGAACTATCGAACTTATGTGGATCTGATGGATCTATTAAGTCGCATTCCTTCTGCAACGGAACCAGGCATGACTGCGGCAGAAGATACTAGAGATTTTGATGCAAAACATCGGACATTTGACAAAGCACGTTTGATGGAAGGTGGAAAAGGAATCATTGATGGCGGAAAACTTGGTTTCAATAACAAAGACCGTTTGTTATTAACAAAATTGATCGCTATGCCTGATTCAGAAGAAGAAAAATTGGACAATGTGACAATCGAAGAATATTTCAAAGATGACCCCCATTTCTTTGAAACTAACTTCTGGTTCATGTGGGAAACAACATTTGCTTTCCGTACTCGTAGCTCTGCTCAAGAACTCCGTCGCTACATGCACCAAATGATCTATGAATTTACTCAAATCGAGCATCTGGTCGGCGTAAACCGGACTCGCTATAACCAATATGAAAGCATCATGTTACCACTCATCAATTATTTAAAAGCTCAAGGATGTCAAATCATTTTAAATCGTCGTGTGACGGATTGGGAGTTCAAAGAAACACCTATGCAAGATGAAATTACCGTTACAGGATTGAAAATGATCAATACCCTTACCGATGAAGAAGAATATGTAGCAGTCGATAGCGATACAGCTGTTCTTTTCACAAACGGTTCAATCACTGACTCCGCAACACTGGGTGACTATGAAACCCCCGCTGTTGAAAATATGGATTACGGTGCAGCTTCTAGCTTATGGAAAAAAGCAAGCGAACGTTTCTATAATGTAGGAAACCCCGATAAATTTTTCGCAGATCGTGATGCAAGTGAATGGGTCAGCTTCACTTTGACAACAAAGGATCATTTATTATTGAATGAAATCACTCGAATCACTACGCAAGTTCCAGGTAATGCCTTGAATTCCTTTATCTCTACCACACCGATCACACCATTAGGTCAAAAAGACGTCAATATGTCGATCGTTGTGCATCATCAACCACACTTCACTTCACAAAAACCAAATGAAACTGTCATTTGGGGATACTTCTTATACCCAAGACGCCGTGGAGAATTTGTGGATAAACAATATATCAAGATGAATGGGAAAGAAATGTTGGAAGAATTGATCGGCCAACTATCCAAAGTCGATCCTGGTCCAGAAAATATTCGCACAAAAGAAAAAGAAATCTTTGCTAGTGTCGTCAACAATATCCCAGTATATATGCCATACGCGTCTGCTTTATTCAACAATCGAGCAAAAAGCGACCGTCCAAAAGTCATTCCACAACATTCAACAAACTTAGCATTCACTGGTGAATTCGTTGAACAACCTTATCAAATGATCTTTACGGAACAAAGCGCTGTCCGTTCCGGAGAAATAGCAGCCTTCCACTTTGCCGGAATCCCAATGTCCCGTTTAGTCAAAACCCCACGTTACGACAAAGACATTCCAACGCTTATGCGTGCGGCAAAGAAAATGTTTGACTAAGGTTGTGAAAAGAGCGTTTTGCCCCGAGCCCTAGTAAGAAAAAATGGAAAATTGCTCCTCATATTTTGCATTTTTTTGAACTAGGGCCGAGGGGGTGCTCTTTGAACACCGTCTATTCGGGTTATGAAAACATGTTTCACTAAATC
>NZ_SPHN01000007.1:0-61406 GCF_005844145.1 Enterococcus sp. BSD2780061688st2 D3 | reverse complement strand
TTTTTTTTGAACTAGGGCCGAGGGGGTGCTCTTTGAACACCGTCTATTCGGGTTATGAAAACATGTTTCACTAAATTGTGAAAAGAGCGTTTTGCCCCGAGCACTAGTAAGAAAAAATGAAAAATTACTCCTCATATTTTGCATTTTTTGAACTAGGGCCGAGGGGGTGCTCTTTGAACACCGTCTATTCGGGTTATGAAAACATGTTTCACTAAATTGTGAAAAGAGCGTTTTGCCCCGAGCACTAGTAAGAAAAAATGAAAAATTACTCCTCATATTTTGCATTTTTTGAACTAGGGCCGAGGGGGTGCTCTTTGAACACCGTCTATTCGGGTCAAGGAAAAGATGTTTCCTAAATCGTGAAAAACTAGTGATTCAACTCCCCCATTTTTGAATCTTTTAACTAGTAGCGTACTTCTAGCCCCTGATTTTTATAGACTGTTATGCAAAGAAGCGAACCTATTCTCTCCAGAATATGCTCGCTTCTTTCATTTTGTTGATTTGTTCTACTATTATATTATTGGAACAAAATACATTTATTCTCTCAGTTACTTTGGCACTCGCTCTTTTTTCTTATATCGCACAAAACTGTATAGCCCAAGGATCACACCAAGGCTAGCAACGATTCCTCCTGAAATGACAAAATAGGAAAGAACGGTTTGAATATAGCTAGCCATCAATACCTGAACAGCTGGGGATCTAAATTCCAGATTTTGCGACAAACGACTCAAGTAAAGAGCACCAGCAACTATGAGTAGCACACCGCCTACTACCCCCAGTTGCAAAGAAGTATACCGTATGAAACGACCAATATTTTTTCTTGATAAAAGAATGATAATGAATTGGCAGACAAGAAAGATACTGAGCATGATCAGAAAAAGAAAATCGCCTTTCTCCATCGTCTCGATCATATTATGAATAAAGTAAAAGAGATAGTAGCTTCCTGCTGTTCGCTGAAATTGATTCACCAAGGTCACTTTCATTGTTTCGATCTTATTTTTTTCTGTCTCATCCAACGTCAATTGATGCTCTTGTATGTATGATTGAAGCACACTGTCTATTTTTTCTGTTACCTCCGTTGTTTCACTTACCTTACGTTTGCTTCCTGTATATGTATCATGGATGAATACTTTGATCGACTGTTCGATAAACGTTTGTGGGATCGAAGTAGCGATGACTTCTACATATTCACTTTCTTCCAAATTATCTTCTCGAAAATTTTGGCTGATTTCATTTGCAACGAGTTGACTGTACTCTGTTTTTTTCGTCTGTTCGAGCAAAAAAGACTGATTAAAAAAAGTTCCTTTGACAATTCCTAAAGAAATCGTTCCTAATAACGAAACCGTACAAATCAGTAATAAAACACCTAACCTGATACGGGATGTTTTCTCTTCTTCCATCGATTCCCTCCTTTTATGGATATATATTTGATCATAAACGTTATTTTAATAAAACCAATACATCTATTGTACTATTATACTAGCATTAATTTGTTATCTCAATCATAACAAAGTTATTTTAATTATCACTTTCTATTTTGAACAAGCATTTTATTATCAATATGGTCAAGCCTCCTTTAGAATGAAAGTAGATTACACCTAGAAATAATGATTGGTTGCTACCTGTTCTTGATGAGAGGAGATTTTTTTATGAAAGCTGTTACTTGGCAAGGCAAACAAAAAATGGAGATTCGAAATGTTGAGGATCCCAAAATTTTAGAACCCACCGATGCGATTATCCGTATCACCGCTACAGCAATTTGCGGCTCCGATCTGCATCTTTATCATCATGGTGAAGCTGTTTTGGAAAAAGGATATGTCGTAGGTCATGAACCGATGGGCATCGTTGAAGAAGTTGGTTCTGCTGTTACCAAGTTGAAAAAAGGCCAGCGTGTGGTCATCCCTTTTAACATCAGTTGTGGGCATTGCCACTTTTGTCTGAACGAGATGGAAAGTCAGTGTGACCGCTCGAACTCTGATCAACTGTATGGTGGATTATTTGGTTTTGGTAGTCTGAATGGCAACCATTGGGGTGGACAAGCAGAATATCTTAGAGTACCTTTTGCAGATACCACTTCTTTTATCGTACCAGACAACGACCTAGCAGATGAAAAAGTTCTTTTCTTATCTGATATTCTTCCTACAGCTTATTGGAGCGTACAAAATGCGGGTGTGAAACAAGGCGATACAGTGATCGTCTTAGGGTCAGGCCCTGTCGGATTATTTGCACAAAAATTCGCAACGATGGCAGGCGCTTCTCGCGTGATCGCAGTTGACCCTGTGCAACATCGAATCGATAAAGCAGGAAGATACAACAATGTAGAAACATTTCTCTTAGAGGATGTTCAAAATGCAGGTACTGACCTCTATGAATTAACAAAAGGCGGTGCGGATGTCATTATAGACTGTGTGGGAATGGATGGATTAGAACCGGTCAAAGAAAAGGCGAAAAATCTAGTTAGCTTACAAAGCGGAACGATTTCACCGATTCAGATTGCTGCAAAAGCAGCGAAAAAATTTGGAACTGTCCAAATCACAGGCGTTTACATGACTCCTGCTTCATCGTATCCTTTACAAGAATTTTTTATGCGAGATATTACTGTGAAACACGGTCAAGCGCCAGTCGTTCACTTGATGCCAAAAATCTACGAGATGATTGCCGATAACCTGTTTGACCCAGCACAAATCATCACACATGCAATGCCATTAGCAGATGCCGCACGCGCATATGAAATCTTTGACAAAAAAGAAGATAAAAATATCAAAGTTGTTTTGAAACCTTAGTTTTAATCAATAGTTAGGTGAGTTAAATGCCAGAAATCAAGCGAAATACGCACGAAATAGATATTGGAAAAGAAGAAGATATCGAGATACGCGGTCAACGATTCCGTCTTTATTTTCAAAATCGTTATACTTTGCTTTCACTCGCAGTCGATTTTTTGACAGGAATCTTCTATATTTTTGGAAGTATTGCTCTTCTGACAAAGATACCCGATCGGTACAGTACCTACTGCTATCTTGCAGGAGCGGTCTTTTTGACAGCCCGCCCTATCTTAAAAATCATCCGTAATATCTTTATCTACGATGAAAAAAAGAAAGAAAAACTTCAGCAAAATAAAACCTAAGTTTTTATTAGAGGGAAAAGCTGCGTGTCACACTTATCCAGAATGGATAGCTATCGTTCTCTTGTTTAAAAAAAAGCACTTCTTTCCTTTATAAACAAGCAACCGTGTAATCTCGAAAATCTAAAAAAGATTTTCAGATTACGCGTTTTTTTAGGCTGAGCTTTGCTACACTTCTTTAGTCTTCGGCAGTATCGATTTGATACATACGCACTGGTATTCCTTCGTTATCTTGAACCATCGCTAAAAACTCCCAATCATATCTTTCATAAAAATCAGTGTGATCCGTCACGAGATACAACCGTTCGATCCCCATATTTTTCATGTCTTTTCTAGCTAACATTAAAATTTCTTGTGCAATCCCCTGATTCCGATACTCTTTTTCTACAAATAAAGCACACAGATTAGGCGTTAAATCCGGACGATCATGAAAATCATTGTCGATGATCCCCGCACCAGCGATGATTTCTTCGTCTTCATTTAATACGATATACCACTGAGGAACTGGTTGTACTTTTGAGATGGCTTCATCAATACTTTCTTCATATACTGAATAGGGCAGATGCCATTTAGAAGCAAACCATTCCGCTGCCTGCTTTTTCCATTCGGGTCGTTCCCTTAACTTTATTAGTTGGTATCCTTTCATATTTCTCCCACTCCCATTCACATTTGCCCTATTATAGCATGCTTATTCGTGAACAACTCCCCTGTTGCTTTTTTCTACTAAAAAGCAAAGAAGATGAGATAAAAGTAAAGATCACTTTTATCTCATCTTCATATAAACTGCATTATCGTAATGCTCGATAATCAACTATTTAAGCGCTTAATTCTTCTTTTCTTTTTTCTTGGATCGTCGCTACTTTAACGAACGGTAGATAGATCAAGACTGATAATAGCAAGTTGACTGCGGCTAAGATACCGCCAGAAATACTTTTCGTTGCTAAGACCCCGCCAATGATTGGTGGTGTTACCCATGGTGGCATAACTGTAGCTGCTGGAACTAGACCAGTAGAAGTAGCAAAGTAAGCTACAGATACTAAAACCATTGGTGTCAAGATGAACGGAATGAACATGATCGGGTTCAATACGATCGGCAAACCAAACATTGTTGGTTCATTGATGTTGAAGATACCTGGTGCGATCGACAAGTTCGTCACGACCATGTATGGTTTGTTTCTGCGGCCAACTAAGTAAATCGCTAATAGAAGACCTAAAGTAGCTCCTGTACCACCTAAGTTAACAAAGCTGTCAAAGAAAGGTTTGTTAACGATGAATGGTGCGCTGTGTCCTGCGGCAATTGCATTCACATTTGCTTCAATTGCTGGTGCGTTGATTGTTTGCATCAATGGATCGACCATATTTGCACCATGTAAACCAAAGAACCATAAGAATGGTGTGATGAAAGCTAAAAGTAGTGCTGATGGGTAAGAGTTTGCTAATCCCATGAATGGTTCTTGAACAAGTGTATAGAATGCACCAACTATATCAGCCACGCCGAATGCAGCAAAGATTGCAGCAACCAATGCAAAGAATGAGATCGTGATCATTGCTGGTAATAGTGAAGCAAAAGCTTTCGCAACTGCTGGTGGTACACCATCAGGCATTTTGATGATCAATTTTTCATTTCCACTTAAACGAACAAAGATTTCTGTTGAAATAATCCCAACAATAATAGCAATAAATAAACCATTTGAGCTCATGCCCAAAGCTCCGCCTAGAGCGAAGAATGATCCTAAAGAAATAACGCCGGCAGATACGCCGTCTTTACGATAACCGTTTGCTAAATGATAAGCGAGTAAGAAAGCAATCAAAACAGAAAGGATCGCAAAAGTTCCGTTCCAAGCTGATGTTCCGAATCCTTTCCAAGCTTCTCCACCAAAGATGGAATTCATCAATTCTTGGAATCCTGGAATCGGTAAGTTATTGATCATTACCGCCAAAGCACCCAAGATCATTAATGGCATACTAACCATAAATGAGTCACGAATCGCAACTAAATGGCGCTGTGCCCCAATTTTAGATGCGACAGGTATAAAATGTTTCTCCATAAATGCAACAAATTTATCCATGTTTCTTTCCTCTTTTCTATTTTACCATTTCGATTTATGCGTCTAAGCGACGGTATAGATCGATAATTTCTTTTGCTAAATCAGTAAAAGCAATCGAAGTCATCAGGTGATCTTGACTATGAACAGTCAATAATGTTACTTCCACATGATTCCCTTGAGCTTCTTGTGTCAGCATTTCTGTTTGAGAATGATGCGCTTGTACCAAAGATTCTTCTGCATCTTTGATTTTTGCATCGGCTAATTCAAAATCGCCTTTTTTCGCAGCGGCAATCGCTTCCATTGCATCGCTTTTTGCATTTCCGCCAAACATGATCAATCCCATGATGGCTTCAAGATTTTTTTGATCCTCCATTGTGATTCCTCCAATCCTTCTTATTTATTGATTAATGATTCTGCTTGTTCCAATACTTTTGCACCATTCATCATTCCATAATCTTGCATATTGATAACATCCAAAGGAATACCTTTAGGTGCAAGTTTTTCAGCAAATTGATTCTGCATGAATCGTACTTGTGGGCCTAATAATAAAACGTCTACATTTTTTGATTCTAATTGATTATCTGCATCGGATGCTGATACAGCAAAGATATCCGCTTCGACTCCTTTTTCTTCGGCTGCTTTTTGCATTTTTGTTACGAGTAAACTAGTACTCATTCCTGCTGAACATACTAACATAATTGTTTTCTTTTCCATGTGGAACACTTCCCTTTCTTGTTTCTTACACTTTTATATAAAGCAAGTATCGTGCCAACTTTTAAAGCGCTTCACCCTTGATATAATAGCGTTTTCAACATTTTAGAGTGTACGTCCACATCTGTTTTTCGTTTGCACACTAAAAATAGTGTGCAAAAAAAAGAGAGTTAACCTCTTTTTGCGCCAATCTCCTAACACTATCTATCAATGCTTTTCAGCTACATGTGTGTTCTAGTGATGTTTTTCTTTCTATACTCACAAAATCAGTACTCTATGATAGTACTCCGGCAAAAAAAATATCGCTAATTCATACAGCACGTTAAATGAAATAAACTACGCCTCGACTTTTTTTAAATCCCACTTCATAACCACGACAAAAAGAGGTTGGGATAGAAGTGTTTAACTCCGAGAAATAAGAAGAAATTCACGAAAATTGTTTTTCAAATTTTTGTGAATTTCGGCTTATTTAAGAAGGAGTTACTTCTGCTCCCACCGTTTATTCGTTTTTAAAGAATGAGACAAAAGTATTTCTTACTTTTGTCCCACACTCAAACTGATTACTTTAGTCCTGTTGTAAAATCGTTTCGATTTTATCCTCTTCTTCTGGTGAAAAATGGAGATTGTCCATCATTCGAACACTTTCTTGTAATTGACTTAGACGACTTGCTCCCACAAGCACGCTCGTCACTGACTCCTGCCTTAAATTCCAAGCTAATGCCATCTGCGCAAGAGACTGATTTCTTGTCTCAGCTAATTCTTGCAACAAAGTGATTTTATGCAAAGTAGGCGTTACTTGATCTTCTGAAAGAAATGGGATCTCTTTGCGATGGGCACGAGAATCTTCAGGAATCCCATTCAAGTAACGTTTTGTCAGCAGACCTTGAGCTAATGGGCTAAAAGTGATTGCTCCAAGGCCATTTTCTTCAAGTACAGGGGCTAGATCATCCTCTAGCAATTCTCTTGAAAACATGTTGTAACGCATTTGGTGGATGATAAAAGGCGCCTCTTTTTTTCGAAGAATCTCAGTCATTTTCTGCGTATCTTCTCCATTATAGTTAGAGATCCCAACATACAGCGCTTTTCCTTGGCGAACCAGTTGCATCAATGCTTCTGCAGTCTCTTCCAAAGGTGTTTCAGGATCTGGACGATGGTGGTAAAAGATGTCCACATAATCAAGACCCATTCGTTGCAAGCTTTGGTCACAACTTGCAATGATGGATTTACGTGAGCCCCACTCACCGTAAGGACCTTCCCACATATGGTACCCTGCTTTACTTGAGATGATCATTTCATCACGGTAAGCAGTAAAGTCTTCTTTGAAGATCCGACCAAAGTTCTTTTCTGCAGCTCCAGCCGGTCCACCATAATTATTTGCTAAATCAAAATGAGTGATCCCCATATCGAACGCGCCTCTTAAAATCTCACGTTGATTACTGATTGGATCATGATCTCCAAAATTTTGCCATAGCCCTAAGGACAATAGTGGCAGCTTCAATCCAGATTTTCCCGTTCTTCGATACGTCATTTTTTCGTAACGATCCTGTTTTGCTACATACATTGCTATCTCTCCTTTATCTTTTTAGCATAGCCACTCTAAAAAAAGCGCTATCATTTTATTTGTTCATCGGTTTTCGATTTACCAATGGCACCTCTGTCAAACAGCGTCCATCACCCTCCTATATAGACTGAGTGATTCTAGTTCAACTGTTACAGTTAATTATACCCTTTGGAACCAAGCATTACTAATTTTTACAGCAACTATCATCTTGTATGCTTGCTATCTGCTGAAAAACTTTTTTCAACACCCTGACTTTCTAGCAACACTCCATTAGTCACTATATATAGTAGGATTCTTTAAAAAAATTCCAGAATTTAAATAAGTAGGTAAAACTTGATCGGTGCTTTTCAAATGAAGAAGCAGATTTATAATAGAAATTAGTGACTTTGATTCCTTCCCCTCCTGTATCTCATTTTTTCCGTTTAAAGAAAAGATAGAGTTCATGAGAATGCTTCATCTTTTTGTAGCGTTTAGGCTGTTTAAGATAGAAACGTTGATGGTAGTTTTCAGCAGGCCAAAAAGTTGTCGCATCGCGAATCTCAGTGATGATTGGCTGATTGAATCGTCCTGATTGGCTTAATCGTCTTTTTGATTCTTCTGCTTCGGCCCGTTGTTTTTCATTTTCAACAAAAATAATCGAACGATATTGTTTGCCACGATCCTGAAATTGTCCAAACGCATCTGTTGGGTCTGAAATTTGCCAGTAGATGTCCAGTAATTCAGTATAGCTGACCTTTCGTGTATCAAACAGGATTTCCACCGCTTCAACATGTCCTGTATAACCTCCGCTGACCTGATCATAACTCGGATGTTCAACCTCCCCACCTGTATAGCCTGATAAAACAGAAAGGATTCCTTCTTTCGTTTCAAAAGGTTCGACCATACACCAAAAACAACCTCCAGCAAAGATAGCTCTTTCTTGATACGTTGGATCGGTGAGCTGGTGTTTAGAAAAATCATAGATCGTTTCTTCGTCTTGTTCTCCCGTAATTTCCGCATAGAAATCCATGACATCAGGGGTTAAGTTTCTACGAATGGCTAAAGGACGCAAATCAGCCTCTAGTTTTTCTACTTCTTGTTTGACAGAAGCCTTCTCCCCTAGCCGTTCTTTTGTCTGTCGAAGTAGCGTCCTTTCCCATTCCCGCGTGTTAGGGTTCAAGATCAAATTATAAATAGTTGCAATTACTTCTTCTTCATCCAA
Organism: Enterococcus sp. BSD2780061688st2 D3; assembly: GCF_005844145.1. NCBI lineage: Bacteria > Bacillati > Bacillota > Bacilli > Lactobacillales > Enterococcaceae > Enterococcus > Enterococcus sp. BSD2780061688st2 D3. The sequence continues at coordinate 52,764 of NZ_SPHN01000007.1, read as the reverse complement.
CATCATTCACTCCCCATTTCTGTTATATACTTTATCGCTTTTTTGAAATGATTTTATTGAAATTTAGCATAAAGAACAAGTTTACGCGAATAGTTGGTTTCTATTGGGATTATTGAAAAAGACTTTGGCGATATCCACTCAGGAAATATCATCAAAGTCTTTTTTTATAATAGAATGAATGTCTTATCTAGATAAACGTGCGCCATTCCCATTTTGGGCAACTTGATTGATTTCTGCTTCTGAAACTAAATTCAAATCTCCAGTGATCGTCAACTTCAAGACACTGGTAGCTAAAGCAAATTGGATCATTTTTGCTTCATCAAATCCGCTAACAAGTCCATGGATCAAGCCAGCACCAAATGCATCGCCGGCTGCTACACCTTCCATGACATGCATATTATAAGTCGTAGTTTCGTAAAATTTGCCTTCTGACAACAGTAGTGCCGTCCATTGGCTATCTTCTACTGAATAGATATTTCTCAAAATACTTGCAACTTTCTTACAGTTCGGGAATTTTTTTGTCACTTGCACCATTGCTTTTTTAAAGGTTTCTTTTTGATCGATGCCTCGGGAATCATCACCATCGAACGCTTTGATACCTAAAGTTGCTTCAAAATCTTCATCATGTGCAATACAAACAGTGACAAATTCCATGATTTTAGAAATCGTTGCTTGCGCTTGTTCTGGCTCCCACATCTTACGGCGGTAGTTCAAATCAGAAATAATCTCAATCCCATGTTCTTTACAATATTGACAAGCTTCCAAGACGATTTGTTCCAACTCTTTAGAAATTGCCGGAGTAACCCCTGAGAAGTAAAAGTAATCGACATCTTTAAAAATTGCTGGCCAGTCAAATTCCGTTGCTTTGACCTGCGCAAATGAACTATAAGCCCGATCATAGACAACATTCGTTGAACGGATACTTGCACCTTTTTCAAAGAAATAGATCCCTAAGCGATCACCGCCTCGCAAACATTTTGCTGTATCTACTCCATATTTTCTCAACGTATTTATAGCGCTCTCCCCTAAAAGATTTTCAGGAAATTTAGATAAGTATTCTACTTTATTGCCTAACAACGCTAAGGAAACGGCTACATTTGCTTCCGCTCCACCGTATGTGGCTTCAAAATTTTGTGTTTGCAGAATTCGTTCATTGGTTGGCGGTTTCAGCCGTAACATCATTTCCCCAAAAGTTAATATTTTCATCTTTCATCCACCTTTTCGTTTTTTATCTGTTATGCCTTCCGAATGCTCTTCAATTTATCGGCATATTGTGTGGCTACTTCAGTCACTTTTTCGAAATCGCCTGTAGCAGCTGGTGCTAGTAGGTTGCCGCCAACGCCTACAGCAACGACACCTGCAGCAAACCAATCCTGCATATTTGCAAGGCTGACACCACCAGTTGGCATGATATTCAAGTGAGGGAGTGGCGCTTTGAATGCTTTGACAATGCTAGGACCAAAAGCACTGCCTGGAAATAATTTGACGATATCTGCACCATAAGTGAGTGCTGTTTTCATCTCTGTAATGGTCATACACCCTGGTAAGTATGGGATTTGATATAAGTTACAAATTTTAGCTGTTTCTTTGTCAAAACAAGGGCTGACAATGAATTCCGCTCCAGCCATGATAGCTAATCGTGCGGTTACTGCATCAAGTACAGTACCTGCACCAATAACGATCATGGGATCTTTTTCATAATTTGCAGCTAATTCTGCAATCGCATGATCAGCATTTGGAACTGTAAACGTCAATTCGATCCCAGTGATTCCACCTTTAACAATCGCATTGCTTGCCTTGATTGCTTCTTCCACAGTTTCCCCACGGACAACTGCGATCACTCCGGCATTTTCTAATTTATTTAAAATAGCTGTTTTTTTCATAATTTTCTCTTCTTTCTATTTATCTGTTCGCCACACCAAAACCAATCACTTATTTGCATAAAATATTCGCCAATACCCACGATCGCGCCTTTAGAAAATACCTTTATTCACTTATTCACAAATCATTTTTAGTACTAAGCCTTAAACTTCCAAAAAGAACACGTTTTTTGAAAGATCAAGGCTCACTATTTTTACTATTTGATATTTATGGTTGTTTACCGATGTATGCCAAAATACCACCGTCTACATATAAAATATGCCCGTTAATAAAATTGGAAGCGTCTGAAGCAAGGAAGACTGCAGGACCTTGTAAGTCATCTGTATTTCCCCAACGCGCAGCTGGTGTTTTAGAGATAATAAATTGATCGAATGGATGACGAGAGCCATCAGCTTGGAGTTCTCTTAATGGTGCAGTTTGCGGTGTAGCAATATAACCAGGGCCAATTCCGTTACATTGGATATTCGCATCCCCATATTCAGAACAGATGTTACGAGTCAGCATCTTCAATCCACCTTTTGCAGCAGCATATGCACTTACTGTTTCGCGTCCTAACTCACTCATCATCGAACAAATATTGATGATTTTTCCGTGCCCATTTTTGATCATTCCTGGGATGACCGCTTTAGAGACAATAAAAGGCGCATTTAAATCTACATCGATCACTTGTCGGAAATCTTTAGCACTCATTTCTAACATTGGAATTCGTTTGATGATGCCAGCATTATTCACTAAAATATCAATCAAACCAACCTCATCTTCTACTTTCTTGATGAAATCAGTAACTGATTCTTCATCCGTCACATCACAAACATATCCATTTGCAATGATCCCATTTTCCTTATAAGCGGCAATTCCCTTATCAACTAATTCTTGTTTGATATCATTGAATACAATCGTCGCACCTGCTTTTGCAAAAGCTGAAGCAATCGCGAAACCGATTCCATAGGAGGCTCCAGTGACTAATGCTACCTTTCCTTTTAAGCTAAATGAATCTAACGAAAAACTTGACATAAAAATTCCTCCTCTTTTTAAATTTCTTATACAGAAATTATAATTACCTATTAGGAAATCACATGTTTATTATAGGACTAGGTTTTCCCTTTTGCAATCGCTTTTCAATTAAATAATCGAGGTTACGCTTTTTTTGATTATCCCTCTCCATGAAACCGTTATTCCATTTAAGTTCTTCCTATACAAAAAAAATATAAAATAACCAAAATCCTTAAACGGTCTTGTTTTTTACCTATCAGAATAAAAAAATACACAAAAAAGAGGTTGGGACAGAAGTGTTTAACTCCGAGAAATAAGAAGAAATTCACGAAAATTACTTTTCAAATTTTTTTGAATTTCGGCTTATTTAAGAAGGAGTTGCTTCTGCTCCCACCGTTTATTCGTTTTTAAAGAATAAGACAAAAGTGTTTCTAACTTTTGTCCCACGCTCTTGGAACAATTCTAAAAATCAGTTCTGCTACAGATTCTAGAATAAACGGCGTCCAAAAGTCAGGTTTTTCGGAAATTTCAAAAAAACGAGCAATACAAAAAGCGTATTGCTCGTTTTTTTCTCCAATTCCTCAAACCGAAACAACTTTTGTCTCGACCTCATTACAAATTTATTTAGTTTGATTCGTTCACTCTTTTTAGCGATTAGATGGTTTCATAAAATGACTTCTCCAAAGTTTTTTCACATCGCTACTTTTACCTCGGAAAAGGCTGCACTGATGATTTCAATAATCCGTTCACTCGCATGACCATCACCGTAAGGATTTTCTTTTTGAGACATTTCTTCCTGGATTTCTGGGTGCAGCAAAATATTTTTTGTTTCTTCATAAACAGATGTTTCATTGGTTCCAATCAGCTTGAGTACACCAGCTGCGACACCTTCTGGTCTTTCCGTAGTATCTCGCAACACGAATACGGGCACGCCTAATGATGGTGCTTCTTCTTGGACACCGCCAGAATCAGTCAAAACTAAGTAACTATGGGCAGCAAAATTATGAAAATCAAGTACATCCAGAGGTTCGATCAACTCGACATTTTCTAAAGAACCTAAGATTTCTTCAGCTGGTAGGCGTACTTGAGGATTCTTATGCATAGGGAAAATAATCGACACATCAGGAAATTCTCTCGCGATCTTAGCCAATCCCCTGAAAACATTGCGCATCGGTTCTCCGATATTTTCGCGGCGATGCATCGTCACTAAAATAATTTTTTTATAATCTTTAGGCAAACGCGCATGCTGATAATCCCCTGTAATCGTATAATTCATTGCGTCAATTGCCGTATTTCCAGTAACAAAAATCTGACTTTCTGGATGATTTTCTTTTAGTAAGTTATCCCGACTTAAATTAGTTGGTGTAAAGTAAAAATCGGCTAATACATCTGTCAATTGCCGGTTCATTTCTTCGGGAAAAGGCGCGTATTTCTGCCAAGTACGCAACCCAGCTTCCACATGACCGATTTTTATTTTTTGATAAAATGCTGCTGTTGCTGCGGCAAAAGTAGTAGTAGTATCGCCGTGGACTAAAACCAAATCTGGCTTTTCTTTTTTAAAAATCGGGAAAAGTTGTCGTAATATTTTAGTAGTGATATTAGTCAATGTCTGGGTGGTACTCATAATATCCAGATCATAATCAGGGGTTATATCAAAAATTTCTAAGACTTGATCCAGCATTTCGCGATGTTGAGCAGTAACTGTGATGAGTGAGTCAAAACGCGGATCATTTTCGAGAGCTTTTACTAATGGGGCCATTTTGATTGCTTCTGGTCGAGTACCAAAAACAGACATTACTTTTATTTTCATAAAATCACTTACTTTCCTACTTGAATAATTTCAAAAATAAACGCTACTGATTATTTTCCAAAAACTTGTACAGTTAAAACTACTAGATCATTACACGATGATATCAAAGTAAAAACATGTCGTGTAACTCTTATCCTAAACTCACCCTGTTATTCTTCTTTTATTTTTCTCAGGCTGTTGTTTTTTGAATAAAAACCAAGAGCTACAAATGAGGTCAAAGACAAATATAGCGGTACTTGATAACGTGATTGGATTTCCACGATCAGGTAAAAAACGATGATTGCTACATAAAGCATTTCAAAATAAAACAATCCATTGTCATTGTGGGAAGAAAGTCGTGGATGTCTATTCCAAAACAGTCTTTTTAGTAAAGCTAGTAAACTTGCGGCAATGAATAGCAATTGATTGCTAGTGATGATAGCATCCCAGATCTTGACACTCTTTTTTTGAATAAATACTTCATCTGAAGGATATAATTTGATATTTTGATAAATCAAACGTACCCAAGTTTCATCGGTCGCAAAATTTTTCATTTTTGCTTCTAAAAAACCTGTCCATTGTCCGAATGTTTTCCTTTGCGCAAATTGATTGTCACGATACTGGATCAAGTATGTTTGCATCTCATCAAATCGTTTGGCTTGGCTGATTGTTGTATCTTCTTTTATTTTTTCTAGTTGCTCGATGATTTTTTCATTGTACATACCATTTTTGTCACTATTTTGACCTGTAGCGATCGTGTAATCGATCCCTACATTGGCATTAGCCACCGGTAACTGATACCACAAGCGATCTAGCTGAGTTTGAAATCCGCTGACCACCAGAAAGGCTCCTAAAATAATCGCGGAGGTAGCGATCCTCTTTTTAGCCGAGTAACGCTGTGATGCTCGATCATTTCCATAACTAAAAATAGCGTATAAAAAGTTCGCAGCAGCAATGATCAACATCATCGGGCGAAATAGATTTCCCACGAGCAGACTAGCAATCACTGCAGCAGTAAACGCCCAATATTGGCGCGTAGTCCGCTCATATTCAGGCCTAAATAGTTTGTTGAAGAAGAAGACACTCAATAAAACAAAGGTTAACCAAAGAGGTTCAGCACCGATCAATCCACTGTAGATATAATAATTCGGGATCAAGTAAAAAAGTAGGGCAGCGATGATGCCTGCACGTTTTCCACCCCAAAATTCAATGATGTAGTAAAGTAAGATTGCATCAAGAAATGTCAACGTGATATTTAAGAATTGTAAAACCAAAACATTTTTCATTACTACCCAATAAAAAGCCCCAAACAGCGAACCAATATGCAAAACATGCGGATAAATCAAATCTAGATCCAACATTCCTCGTTTAAGCAATATAGGCCAGCTAAAGCCCGAAGCTCTGAGATCGGCTAACACATTGTAAGACCACATATCTGATACCGGTTCAAGTGGATAGATAAATATCATGATGATTTTAGGTATAGTCAGAAGAAACAATACCAGCAATAGCCAGCCTAAATAGTTTTTCTCTAACACTTTACTGATTTGTATGATCGCGATGAAAACACCAATACTAATTACACCGCCTATCACCAGCCATAGCCAATCAGCACGTGCATTTTCAAAATAAGCTTGCCACACGATCCAAAGAGAATTTCCTAAGACTACAAATGTCAAACACAGACCAAAATAGTGAACGATTTTTTTTAACCCTAATTCTTTTTTCACTTTACTTCCCCCAGTTCTTTGGAAGATTGACTGCCATCGTGACTGGTTTTTTCCCAATTGTTTTTACCTATCACTAAACGGAAAAAAGCGATGTAAGCTACTGGTGACAACAGCCATGTATACAAAAGATTGCCATAAGCAAACTTTAAAATCGATAGTTTATTATCCAGTGTTTTATCCACTTTTAACACATAGGCAGTCGAATAATACACTGTAAACGCAATGAGTCCGTTGATCAGAAGGATGCCACAAAAAATGAAAAAAGTAGATAACGGATAATGGAAGAATAGAATGATCATTACAATGATCGATACCAATGATGATGGAAAAATCAGCATCGAAAAAAAGGCAGAAATCATAAAAGCCACAATATCCGATTTTAATTGCGGACTGATCATTTTACTTTTGAAAACAGATTTTGTGTACCGAAAAAAGCATTGCATGCCGCCTTGACACCAACGAACACGTTGCTTGATCAACTTGTGATAACTCAAAACTCCTTCCTGTGGGACCAGTGTTTGGGATAAGAAACCACCATAATACCCTTTCAATAAACCATTGATAGAAAAATCCAAATCATCTAGCAATGTTCCTCGCCAACGAATTTCACTAGTCATTTTCAATGTCATGAATTGCCCATTTCCACTTGCCAAAGCTGAACCCCAATCGTTACGAATAATCTGTGACAACAAATTGATAATCTCAAATTCAAATTTTTGCATCAATGTTAAAAAGCTGTTGGCATTGACGATTTGAACGCCAGTTTGGATCAAATCATAGTTGGAATGAATAAATGCTTGGTAAACATTTGAAAAGAGTAAACTATCCGGGGTACTGTCACTGTCAATGACCCCAACGATTGTTTTATTTTCATCTAGACCTAGCGTTTCGATCCAGTCTAATCCTGCATTTAATGCTGCTCCCTTCCCTTCTTGTGCATCAGGTAGTTCTCGTGTAATCACTTTCAAATTTTGATGTCCCTGATAATCAGCAAGTACTTCGGCGGTTCCATCTGTTGAAGCGTCATTGATTACCACCAAGGTAATGGGAATCGCTTTTTTTAACTCGTTACTGATTTCCACTAAATTCTCAATCATCGCCCCGATTGTTTCCTTTTCATTTAGCGTAGGTATGAGGACAAACATTTTATCAAACGAACGTAAAACTTCTTTGACATAATGTTCTTTTGAACGTTTGTGGCGTAGGGCTAAAAAAAGCTCCCATATCCCGTAACCACTAACGGCAAACAATGAAATAAGCAATGGAATAAACAGATAGTTGACATGTAACTGTGACATAGGTTATTTCCTCCATAATTGAGACATACCATTTTTAACTTTGTGATTATTTCATGGTGCGTTGTGAAAAAATTTATGAAATAAGTTGTCCAGTTAATCCCTCATAAAATCGCCTTCTTATTATGTATATACAATATACTTACTTTGTGTAAGCCATTATAATCCTAGTCACTTTTTTCCGCCAGAAAAAATACTTTTTTCACAAAATCCGGAACATTGGTAGCGCTTCAATAAAATCAATTAGGAAAAATTATTCAAATAAGCGAAAGAAAAAGGAAAAAAAGCGAAAGAAAAAAATAGGCAATTTTAATGGGAAAAGAGTGGTACACAGCTAATCATATGTTGAATTTTATGCCGTTTATTTTCCTTGATCTATGACACGTTTTATTACAAGGAGAACAAAATCATTCTTCTCTATATACATGTACAATTTTTCACGATTCAATGCAAAATAGAACCTCCTAAAAATAGTGATCACTACTTTCGGGAGGTCCCATTGACTTTTCGACTTATATTTTTTACAAGCGCACTTGTATATTTATTCTATTTATTGATAATACACTTCATCTAGAAATAGACCTTGCGCAGGCACTGTTTCACCCGCTTGCTTTCGTATTTTGTTTTCAAAAATCTCATCGATTTCTGTGACTTGCATTTTGCCTGTTCCGATATCCAGCAAAGTTCCCATGATGATCCGCACCATCTTGTACAAGAAACCATCACCTACAAATGTAAAGTGCAACATTTGTCCTTCTTGTTCGATCGATAGTTCTTGAATCGTCCGAACCGTTGATTTTTTCGTCTTTTTCAATGCCGAAAAACCAATAAAATCATGTGTGCCTTCCAATTTTTGGCAAGCTTCCTTCATTTTAGCAAGATCTAACGTTTGGGGAAAATAAAAACTATGATTGCGTTCGAAAACTGTTGGAATTGTTTCATTCCAGACATAATAGCTATATTTCTTACCTTTTGCGTTGTAGCGTGCATGGAAACGTTCAGGCATTTCTTCGATTTGTTTCACCACGATATCTCTTGGCAGATAGCGATTCAAAAAAGCAAGCATTTCCTGTAATGCCATCTCCGAGGAAGTTTTAAAGTTTGCTACTTGTCCCCTCGCATGTGTTCCAGCATCTGTTCTGCCAGAACCAATGATTTCGATTGTTTCACCAGTCATCTTTGCTAACGTTGCTTCAATTTTTCCTTGGATCGTTTTATCGTCATCACCTAGCCGTTGCCAACCAGAGTATCGTTTACCATCATATTCGATCGTTAATTTTATGTTTCTCATCTAAATTTATAAGCTCCCTCATGGAATTTTTTATGCCTTAGTCGATTCATCTTATCATTTTGAAACTCAAAATCAAGGTTTTATTTGCAAGATACTTAATATTCCAATCGGCAAATAATTGAAGAAGAAACTAAGTCGTTGCCAGAAACCTAATTGATTCAACAGTGGCAACCGATTCACCCCAGGTATCCTAGCTAAACCGTACCCACTAGCAACTAAAAAGCTAATGATCGTCAACCCCAAAAAAAGCTGACTGAATTGCGTATTTCCCATTGTACGATAAATGAGAAAAACAATTAAGGGAAAGAGTAGGAAACCAGCATAACCGATCCCTGAACCTATATTGTGGACCCAAGTTGACAGATTCCATGAGGATTCGTTCGTATCCACACTGAATAGTCCAGTAAAAATACAGTCACATACCCCATAAAAACCAATAGCTGCAGCTAGTATCAAAGCCAATGGCCTTGATGCCGCTACAAAAGTCTGATACACAGCAGGAAGTGCTAGAACAAAGAAACAGCCTGAAACAACTGACCAAATCAAAAAGGCTTTTCTAACAGGACTGCCCACATCGCCAAAAACACTGATCACTGTGGTCATTTGATTTAATTGAGGATAGAAAAACCCTAAAATATAGGGTGTCAAAAAATCACTCACGACACCCGCCAATAAAAAATAAAAACCATATCTACGTAAAAATTCCATATTCTCCCTCTTCTCGTCTCTAAGAAAAACAATCTCAACCAGTTCATTTAAAGATTGCCTTACCTTACTCTATGGAAATTGTATCTAACTATGGAAAATTAGACAAGTTTCACTATATTCAGTTTTAGCTATATCTTTTCTTGAAATTGTTCCTAACAAAAAGGAGCCCAAGCGATTGCCTGATACTCCATTTCATCAAATGCATTAATTTGTTCAACCTCGTTCTTCTCGGTAATCTTTTGGAGATTTGCCTACGATCTTCTTGAATAGTTTAGAAAAATAAGTCGTGTTATTGTAACCTATCTCAGCAGATATCTCATTGATATTCTGATTGCTGTGGAGGAGCAGCCACTTTGCCTGTTCGATACGCAAATGATTGAGGTAGGCAGAAAAACTTTTTTTCGTTTCTTTCTTGAATAATTGTCCAAGATACATGACATTCAAATGCAAGTTCTCGGAGACATCTTTCAAGGTCAATGGTTCTTTGAACTGTTCATGTAAAATCGAGATCACTCGCTCAACATTCTCACTATATTTCTTTTGTTTTTGTTGAGCTTTGATCAGAGACAGCAATAATTCATGGAGTTCTTGCACTGTTTTAGCCTGATTGATGTACTGTATCCCTTTGAAGTATTCCTCATCTTCTAAACTGATCAATTCTCTTTGGATATCCATGAACAGTAAGAAGCTAAAATGCCGGATATCTTCTGGCGTCATGACGGCTGTCTGAAACTGCTCAAAAAAATCGGTCACCATCTGTTGTGCTACGTCCAGTTGACCACTTTGAAGTGAGCGGCTAAACGAAGAAAAGTCAATGGCCTGTTCTTCCGCTGCGGCTTGCTCTGCAAAAAAGATTTGTTGGTCTTTCTCCCCATAAAACTGGTGTAGCTGTAGATTATCCTTTGCATGTTGGTAACTTTCAGGTATCTTATCTGGATCTGCTGTTTCATCCCCTATACTGATGAACCACTCTTGATCGGTACACTGGTTTTGGATAAAACGGCAAAATCTTGAAATAGCTGTTTCATTCAGCAACAGCGTAAATAAAAGCATCTCACCGAAATTTCGTTGTGAATAAAAGGACTCTTGCTGATTTCTCAGCCACTCATAGACTGGTTTTTCCATCGTCCGTGGGAGTTGGGCCAATAAAATACGTCTTTGCTCTCCCCCTATTTTTGCTAACAGCTCTTCTTCGCTTGATTCATCAAGTTCCTCATTGAGCCATTGACTAAAAAGGACTTCTTGATAAATCTCTTGCTGGTTTTTTTGCTCATTTTGTTGATCTAACCGTTGCTTCACTTTTTTCAGGCTGTCACTTAGTTCTGCTTTATTGACTGGCTTCATCAGGTAATTGACCGCACCTAGTTGCATCCCGCTCTTTAGATAATCAAATTCCTGATAACCAGAAAGTATCATAAATTCAAATGTATGGTGTTCTTTTTGTGCCGCTTCGATAAATTCAAGACCATTCATCTCAGGCATCGTCACATCTGTTATGACTAAATCGATTTTCTGGTTTTCTAGTATTGATAGTCCTTGCATAGCATTTTCGGCAGTTGCTACCACTTGAAATCCTAAACTTGACCAGTCAATGATCTTTTTTAGTCCAGTCAAAATCATATATTCATCATCTACTAATAACACTCGATACATCTTTCTTCCCCTTTTCCTTGAATGTGATAGTAACCGTTAGACCTCCTTCTTTATTTTTTGTCAATCTCATTTGATAACTGCTGCCAAAGCTAGCACGCAACCGTTCATTGACATTTTGCAAACCAATCGACTGGTAAAGTTCGACTTTGGGTTGTGCCAGTCTAGCTTCGATCTCTTCAATGCGTTCTGGTGTGATCCCTTTACCGTTATCTTTGACGACGATCATTACTCGCTGCCCTTCATGAAAGACTTTGACACTCAATGCATTATCAAAACGAGTAAAGTCGATCCCGTGTTTGAAATAATTTTCGATCAAAGGTTGGATCACAAACTTGGGCACTTCGATTTTTTCTAGCTCAGGAGCAAGAGAAAAATGATAGGCAATGCGGTTCGGATAACGCATTTGATATAAATAGACATACTTTTCACAAAAATCCAGCTCTTCTTTTAAACTGATCGTTTTTTCCTGGTTTGTATTGTTCCGTAACAACGCCGAAAATGCGTAAACTACATCAGCTAGTTCTTCGCTTCCTTCACTTAGGGCATACATTCGGATATATTCCAGTGTATTATATAAAAAATGCGGGTTGATCTGCGCTTGCAGTGCACGCATATGCGCATCTTGTTGTTTGATTTCCAATTTATAGATGTCTTCCACAAACTGATTGATACTATCTAGCATTTCATTGATACCGACCGACAGATCCTTCAATTCATATTCTGTCAAAGTAGTATCGATGCGTGTATCCAGATTTCCTTTCGCAGTTTCATCCATTGCGGACATCACGATATCCACTTGTTGCGAATAACGTTTGAACGTGCGGTACAAAAAGTAAAGGAGGACGCCATCTAAAATGATCACTCCAACCACTAAAGGTGCAAGATTTCTGGCAATTGCCTGCCGAACAGACTGGCGATCCAAAGTAGCTAATACTCGATAATCATCTGGCAATCGCTGATAGCGGACAAAGTTGCGCTGATTCAACTCTTCGATCGGCAATGTAGAATTTTTTTGGAGGCTCTTTAGGATCGTCTGCTCTTGCATCGTCAATACTGTTTTAGGCATACCCTTGTCATGGAAAGTATAGAGCCGATTCGTCGTTCCTGAAATCATATACAACGACAACCCGTTGAAAGAATTCAGGCTTTCCAAGGTAGCGTCCAGTTCTTGTTTATCAAAGCCAACAAAGATACTCCCTACTTCACTCCCACCTTGTGTGATGGACAGTTTAATATAAAATGCATCTGAAAGCTTTGGCGTACCACTGTGAATAGTACCTCCTTTGTTCACCCTTGATGATTCAAAGTATTCAGGCAGTTGGCTAAAAACGACATACAAAGTACTGACTTCTTCATAATTCACATAGATATCCCGCATTTGATTGGGAAAGGATTGAAAATCTGCTATGTTTTGCTGTTGGTCATAGGCATACATCAAATACTGATCGATGGGTTTGGTCAAGTAAGTGGTCGCATTCTCGATTTTTTCTGAATTTCCGAATAACTGATCTTTGATGATTTTACTTAGGGTAGTTTTGTCGTTCAGTGTCCGACTTGTGCTTTGCAGTGCTTCATTCGTCATTTGTTCTGCTTGTGCTTGTGTTTGCATCCAAGTATGGACACTAATGATCCCTGTCGCTAACATCGTCAATAAGATCATGACCAGCGCATACTTTCTCAGCAACCGATTCAACAATGTCCCCTTCGCAAATAAGATACGTAGCTTACTCATAGCTTTCCAAGTGCGTGTCTAACTTTTCACGCCACTGTTTGGTCACCAAGCCGTTCCAAACGGTGAGCAGTCCGATCAAACCGAAAAGAATCAATCCCTTATAATTCCAAGTGATCCAGAAAATGATGCCCCCGCCGATCAATAATTTTAAAAATGCGGGAAAACTAGAAAAACTAGAGACAAAACTTAATTTTAGTAAATTAGGCAGTGAGATTTCATATTCGCTATCTAAGATCAAACTATATTGATACGTTGCATAAGCATAAAGCAAGGCAAAAATAAGTACAAAATCGATCACTAAAAACAAGATTCCCTTGATTTGAACGGATAGATACAAATTATAACCAAGCAAAAGTGCAACGACTAAAAATAAACCAAACAACAGATTTCCTCGCTTAAACGATTGCTTGAAAATTTTCCATCCCCGCTTAAACGTAATTTCTTTATACTCAAACTCGTACGTATAAAATAGTTCATTCACAGCCTTGCATGCTGGACCAATCCCTAGAACGATCCCTCCAAGTACTGTGTATGCCCAAAAATATAACGTCAGTTTCATAACGACCCAGACTCTGATAAATAATGTTTCCAATGCTTTCCCTAACATAACTATCCCCTCCAAGAACGACTTGTATTCCTTTTCATTATACAAGAGCAACGTATAAGTAAACCACACTTTTTCTACGATACCCTAATTTATTTTTCTTTTTATAAACGTTTACTTTACTAAAAAATAAGCAGAATCAACCAAAAATCTGAAGTGCAATTTTCGGAAAAATTCTGCTTATCTTTAGGAGCTTAGCACTTTGACTTAGCTTCTTATTTATTTACTTTCTTTTTGAAATGCATCGTATTGTTTTTGCATTTCCGTCAATACTTTGTCATAACCTGCTTTATCTAAAGCATCCATCAATTTAGGTAATGTTTCATCTGGATCAACTGTTCCTGTATTCAAGCCATCCAAATATTGGTTCATGACATTTGAAATGTTACTCATTTCTGTTTTCACGTTATCTGTATTGAAGCTGAATCCTAAGATTGGTGATACTTCTGCATCCGCAATCGATTGATCTCTTTTAGCGATCATTTCATCTGTGATCGTGTCTTGTGTGTAAAGGATCTTGTTGTTTCCTGTATTCCAAGCAGACATATGCATATTTGGTTGGTAGCCATCTAGCAATTTGATCTTGTCATTGCCATCTTTCTCCCATGCATCGCCTTCGATTCCCCATACTAAGCCATTCAACAGTTCTGGATCACTGTTTAGCAATCCCAAGAATTCAACTGCTTTTTCTTTGTTTTTAGAGGTATTAGAAACAACGAAGTTTGCCATTTGTGCTTGTGCTGTTGATTTCAATGGTACAGTGATTGCTTTTGAAACCAATTCTTGTTTTGCTGCATTCGTTAAGATCGTATCACCATAATCGTAAGGTCCTTGTGTTTCTCCACGCATCAACCAAGTGTTTCCTTCTAAAGGATAATCTTTGTTGCTTGTTGCAGCATCACTTGGGATCAATCCTTGTTTGTACCAGCTGTGCATCGTACGTAACATTTCGACAAATGATTCATTTTCATATTGATTGATGATTTTTGTTTTATCTCCGTTCAAGTCAACAGCAAACGGTGATACATTTCCTAATGGATAATCGAAATCTCCTTGGACTCTGAACCCCTGTCCAATCGCAAACGCTGCTGTGTTTGGTTCTTTTTCGTGGAATTCTTTCAAGACTTTTTCTGCATCTGCATATGTTTCAATTCCATCAATAGATAAATTGTATTTATCAAGCAACGGTTTATTGAATGTCAATACTTGTTGGGCAAAGACATTCCCGTTAACTGGCATGGCATACAATTTCCCATTGACTAAGTTTCCTTTTATATATGCCTCATCTAAAGAGTCATACGCTTCTTTTGCATATTTTGGTGCTAGATCTGTTAAATCAGTGAATGCGCCTTTTTGAGCGTTCGATACATAGTTATTGGCATAAGCAATATCATAATTTTCACCTGACGAGATGATGACGTTCATTTTTTTCTCGTAATCGCCCCAGCCAATGTAGTTGATATTCACTTTCACACCGATTTTATCTTCAATTCTCTTATTTGCGACATCCATCAATTGATCAAAATTATCTGGTTTGTCCCCAATTTGATACATTTGTAGCGTGGTTGAGTCACTTGCATCGGCCTTATCTTTTGAACCTGATCCGCAAGCTGCCAACGTTCCTACCATCAGTGCGGAAACCCCTGTAAAGGCTAGTTTCTTCCATAACTTCATTTTTCTTCCTCCTAAATAAGTTTTTATTTTTTGTTGCATTATTCTTTTACTCCACCAATCGTTAAACCCTTAACAAAATGTTTCTGGAAGAATGGATAGCTGATTGCGATCGGCAATGTTGAGATAACGACGATAGCCATTCGAGCTGATTCTCCCGGAACAGAAGCAAGTCCGCCTGATAATTGACTCCCCGCTCCTGAATTTTGTGTCAAATATTGAATGTTGCTTTGGATCTTCATCAATAAATACTGTAAAGGAACTAACTTATCATCTTGGATGTAAAGCAAGGCATTAAACCAGTCGTTCCAATACCCTAAGGCTGCGAATAAACTAATAGTCGCAATCCCTGGAATCGCTAAAGGTAAAACAATCTGAACAAAAATCCGTAATTCAGTCGCCCCATCGATCCTAGCTGATTCAATGATCGAATCAGAGACTGAACGCTTGAAGAAGGTACGCATCACAATGATATTGAATGGGCTGACCGCCATCGGTAAAATCAATGCCCAGATGGTATCTTTTAATTGTAAAAGGTTCGTCATGACCAAGTAGTTCGCTACCATCCCTGGTGAAAACAGCATGGTGATCAAACAAAAAACGGTAAAGAAGCGACGGAATGGAAAGTTCGATCGTGAAATCGCATATGCGTATAACGAAGTTGCGGTACTGTTGATCAACGTTCCTAGTACCGTTACGAGAATCGTCACGAACAAGGCTTGGAAAATCTTATCTTGCATTTGCCCGAAAAGATAAGTATAGCCAAATGTACTGAATTTTTCTGGCCAAAAGCTATATCCGTGTGTGGATAATGCTGATTCGTCGGTAAAAGAAATGGCAATAACAAACAGAAATGGCAAGATACAAGAAAGAGCAAAAATTGCAATCAATATATTGGAGAAGAAATTCGCTGTTTTATTAAATGAGCGAATTTGGACTCGTTCAACTTTCTTTTTTTTCATTTTTTCTCCCCCTTAGAACAATGCAGATTCGCTATCGAAGCGACGTGCAATCGTATTTGTGATCATCAATAAGACAAACCCTACAACCGATTGATACAGGCCAGCTGCGGCAGTCATCCCAAAGTCACCTGTAGAGGTCAAGCCATTATAAATATAAGTATCCAACACTTGTGTTACATCATAAAGTGCCCCCGAATTTCTCGGAATATTGTAGAACAAACCAAAGTCTGCACGGAAAATGTTTCCGACAGCTAAGATCGTCAGGATCGTCATTAATGGTACTAATTGAGGCAGTGTCACATGCTTGATCTGCTGCCATTTGCTTGCGCCATCGACCATCGCTGCTTCATAGTAAGTTGGATCGATCCCCATTACTGAAGCAAAGTAAATGATACTGTTATATCCGATACCTTTCCATGTTCCAATAAAGACTAAGATGAATGGCCAATACTTCGGTTCGTTATACCAATTGATTGCTTCGCCACCATGTCCCGTGATCCATTGGTTGAAGATCCCTTTATCCGGACTCAAGAAAGCGTAAACAAAATAGCTGATAATGACCCAAGATAAGAAATATGGAAGTAACGACATCGTTTGATAGACTTTTACTAAACGTTTATTTCTCAACTCACTCATGATGATAGCAAATACAACGGAAATCAATAAGTTTAATAGAATAAATGTCACATTATATAGAACGGTGTTTTTAGTAATCAAGAAAGCTTGATCCGAAGAGAATAAAAATTTGAAATTGTCCCAACCGACCCACGGACTCTCTCGTAAACTAGCTAAAAATCCGTCAGCTGAAATATGGAAGTTCTTGAAAGCTACAACATTGGCTAATACGGGGATATAAAAGAAAAAAATCATCCAAAGCATACCCGGGATCGCCATAAAAACTAATGCTTTATATCTCCATAAATTAGCAAAAAAATGATTTAACCCCTTTCTCTTTTTCATCTTAAAACTCCTTT
Source organism: Enterococcus sp. BSD2780061688st2 D3 (assembly GCF_005844145.1). NCBI lineage: Bacteria > Bacillati > Bacillota > Bacilli > Lactobacillales > Enterococcaceae > Enterococcus > Enterococcus sp. BSD2780061688st2 D3. The sequence continues at coordinate 35,481 of NZ_SPHN01000007.1, read as the reverse complement.
CATGTCATTCACAACGCAATTATAGCGCTTACAAAAACAAGAATAAATAAACAAACTATAGATAAAATGAAACAAATTATAGAGAAGTTGTCGGATAGACGTGGTTCACTCTGAGAAATAAGAAGTGATTTATGGTAATTACTGCTGAACGAATGCTTGCTAAAATCGATGGATGCGACAATACAGCTAAGTTGATTGTAAAAAAGCAGAACATCAACGATGGCGCTGACATCCTGCTTTTCTCACTTTATTTATTCTGTTCTTGCAACTGGAGCAATTCATTTTCTGTCAGTTCCCGGTATTCGCCGTTGTCTAATGACTCTGGCAATAGGAAGCCACCCATGCGAAGCCGTTTTAAGTAGGTCACTTCTTTGCCGACTGCCTGTACCATTCTTTTTACCTGATGGAATTTTCCTTCATGAAGGATCAAGCGGATCGTTGACGTTTCTTCTTCATGATCGACGGAATCAATGAATAATTGTGCAGGTAATGTTTGCTCCCCTTTGTCAATGACTAGTCCACGTGCGAAACTGTCAATATCTTCTTCTGTCATCACACCTTTGACCTTCGCAAAGTATTCTTTTTCTACATGTTTTTTAGGTGAGAGCAACCGATGGGCCAATTTTCCATCATTGGTGAGGATCAATAATCCTTCGGTATCTTTATCCAAACGTCCTACAGGAAAAAGATCTTCTCGATAATCCTCATCACTTAACAGATCCATCACTGTTTGTTCATAGTTGTCTTGTGTCGCTGAAATGACACCTGCAGGCTTGTTTAAGACATAATAAAAATCTTTTTGATAGACTAACGGTTCATCCAGATAAGTGATTTGATCGTCAAATTCCTTCACTTGGAATTTATCACTTTTGATGACTTCTTCATTGACTTTTATTTGTCCTTTTTTGATAAGCACTTTTACTTCTTTACGACTGCCGATGCCGACTTCTGCTAAAAATTTATCTAAACGCATAGACTCACTTCCATTCTTTCATTGAAAAAGGAGTTAACGATAATGACACGCATGATCTTTAACTCCTTTGATTGGTTATTTGATTCTTAAACGATGACGTAACCGGATCATGCTTGGTCCTAATAAGCGTTCTGCTAATCGAAGTTTAAGGGCGAGGTAGGCATAGACAAAACCACCTACTCCTGCAACCAGTAAGATCAACAACAGGGATTGGAACTTGCTTTCTTGGCTCAAGAAGAGGCCGAAAAACAATTTTGTGATCCACGCTGCAAGTAACATCATCATTGTCAGGATAAAGATCAGTAAGGTTCTTCGCCAAACGAAACTTGGTTTAAAATGAGCGACTTGGTGGATTTTTTTCAAAATCAACGTACATGATACGGCAAAGCCGATCATCGTTGCAAATAAAGGACCGTAGACTTCGAATAGACGAATCATTGGGTACTGCAAGACCAGTTTTACGACAAAGCCGATCGCTAAGTAACGGATAGCAGCCGCATTTTCAAACATTCCTTGTAGCATATTGGAAACAAGCATATAAAGCCCTAAGAACAGACCGGCAAAACTTGCTTGGATCAATACATGACTGCCTAATCGATCTGGGGTATAAAACAAAGTATTCAGCGGGTAAGATAAAAGCATTACCCCAAACGTCGCGGGAAACATAAAGAAAGAGAAGAGTTGGAGGTTCCCACTCGTTAGTTTGGCTAGTCCTCGGTGGTCTTTCAATGTCACCGCTTCTGTGATCAATGGTAATCCAGTAGCTGCAATCGATGTCGCTAATGCGATCACGACCATTGTCAGCTTATCGGGGTTTGCACTAAAGATCGAAAAAAGATCTAACAACTGTGCTTTAGAGTACTCGGTAGTGGCAGACATGATTTTGATAAACGTAAACTGATCCACTAATTTAAAAATCGTCACACCAGAACCAACGATGATAAATGGGATCGCTTCTTTGATCGTATCTACCAGTAATTCTTTCGTTGCGATATTTACTTGATTATTGCTGTACTGCACACGGGCAGAGGAATAGCGTTGGTGTTTTTTCAAAAAATAAAGCAGGACGAGGATACTTGCCACCATTCCGATAAATGCGGCAAATGTCGATTGCGTAACTGCAGTGACATAATCCCCCTTCATGACCTTCATGATGATAAACGTCGTGAGTAACAAATAAAAGATCCGCGCCACTTGTTCAACGATTTGTGAGAGCGCATACGGCATCATTTCCTGATTGCCTTGGAAATATCCACGGATCACACTCATACAAGGAAAGACGAGGATAGCGATACTGAGCGAACGCATCGTCGGAATCAGGTCTTCCCCACCGCCAGAAGCATGTGCCAACCAAGGAGAAGCCACATACATAAATACGGAAAATATGATACCTAAGACACCCATCATCTGTAACGCTCGAATAAACAACTTCCGAGAAGTACCATATTCATTCAATGAGTTGTAACGAGCTGTTTGTTTGGCGATTGCAGCCGGTATCCCAGCCGTAGAAATCAGTAAGAACAATGCATAGATATTGTAGCCCATATTGAATAATCCATTGGCAGCTTTCGCATTTTCACCCATCCAGGCATACCATGGAATAATATACACAGCCCCAAGCAAGCGAGAAATGATATTGCTGGCAGTCATCCAAGCAGAACCTCTTGCCATCTTCTCTTGTGGGGACAAATCTTCAGTTGCTGATTTTCGTTGAGTATTCATCGATTCGATTCCAACTTTCTACAAAGCATTACCCCTATTTTAATTGCAAAAAGCAAAACTAGCAATCTTTTTTGTATGGATTTCCTGACAGCACCTTCAAAATAGATAGCGTTTTCTTATATCGCTGCTTTTTTATTTTTATATGTAGGAGATAAAATGGAACATTCGAAAAATCATCTTGCAAAATTTTGAGAACTCCTCGCTACATCCTGTGAATTTTCCTACCTGCCTTTCGTCATTCTAGCAAGTTGCCTTGAATGTGCTATAATGAATCAAGAAATCCAACGAAAATGAAGTGAGGGATGATCCAGTGAACTTCTCTTTAGAAGATGTCCGCAACTTATTATTAAAAGAAAACCTATTAAAAGAATTTGTTTCTGAAAAAGGGTGGCATTTAGACGCCCCTGATCAGTTTACCTTTAGAAAATTATGCTATGATTCCCGGCAAGTCGATGCCGAGACTTTATTTTTCTGTAAAGGATTAAACTTTAAAGAAGACTATTTAACAAGTGCCGTCTCACAAGGATTGCTGTATTATGTAGCAGAACAACCTTACGAACAGTCGGCAGTCGGCATCATCGTGACCGATATCCGGAAAGCAATGGCGATCCTTTCTATGGCATTCTACGGCTATCCACAAAATGATCTGCAGGTGATCGGTTATACTGGGACAAAAGGCAAAACCACTGCTGCCTACTTTACTAAAGCGATCCTAGACCATACAACAGCGAACAAAACAGCGTTGCTTTCCACGATGAATACAACACTGGATGGAAAAACGTATTTCAAATCTCATTTAACAACGCCGGAATCCTTAGATCTATATCGTATGATGGCCGAAGCTGTAAATAATGGGATGACCCATTTGGTGATGGAGGTTTCTTCTCAAGCTTACAAGACACAACGTGTTTATGGACTAACTTTAGATGTAGGGATCTTTTTGAATATTTCACCTGACCATATCAGCCCAATCGAACACCCGACATTCGATGATTATTTTTATTGCAAACGTCAGTTGATCTTAAATTCAAAGCAAGTGATCTTGAACCATGAAAGTGATTATTTTGATTTGCTGAAAGAAACAGCTACTGTCTATGGTATTCCTGCCATTGTTTATGGTCGTTCCACACAAGCAGATTACGAAGTCAAAAGTTTAAACGACGGGACCCATGCCTTCCAAGTGATCAATCATCATGGTAACTTAGCGATCGATACGACTTACACGATCAAATTAGCTGGTGATTTCAATCAAGAGAATGCGACTAGCGCGATCATTGCGGCAGCATTGACTGGTGCCTCTGCCACAGATGCGCAACAAGGTCTAAAAGAAGCCCGTGTTCCTGGACGAATGGATCAACTTGTACAAAAAAATGGCGCCCACGTTTACGTAGACTACGCCCATAACTATCTAAGTTTGAAAACCTTGCTCGAATTTGCTAAAAAGGAACATCCTAAAGGGAAAGTCATTGTTGTGCTAGGAAGTCCAGGCAATAAAGCCATTTCTCGCCGGCATGATTTTGGAAAAGTTCTATCTGAAACAGCAGATATCGTCTTCTTGACCGCAGATGATCCTGCATTTGAAGATCCACAAAAGATCGCAGAAGAAATCAATGAAGCAATCACTAATCCTGATTTAGACGTCCATTATGAAATGGACCGCCCAACGGCAATCAAAAAAGCCCTAGCGAAAAGTACCTCCGCAGATTCAGTTGTCATTGCTGGGAAAGGTGTTGACCCCTATCAAAAAATCAATGGGGTCGATGTTCCGTATGAAGGAGATTACGAGGTCGTCAAACGATTGCTTGAAGAGTAAAAAAAAAGAATGGCAACCCTAAAAATCAGGTTTGCTACAAACTCTCGAATAAACGAAAGTCCAAAAGTCAGGTTTTTCGGAAATTTCAAAAAAAAAACGAGCGTGGAACAAAACTAAAAATCAGTTTTGCCACAGACTCTAACTCCGAATAAACGGTGGGAGCAGAAGCAACTCCTTCGGAAATAAGCCGAAATTAACAAAAATTTGAAAAGCAATTTTCGTTAATTTCTTCTTATTTCTCGGAGTTAAACACTTCTGTCCCAACCTCTTTTTACAAAATTTGTTATTCAGCTGCTGCTAATTCAGCAGCTTTTTCTCTTTCTTCTGTCAACAATTTGTTGTCGTAGAATTTGATGAATGGCAACCAGATAAAGAAGGCAAGGATTGCGCATAGTACAGCTAACACAGCCGCTTTCCAGTCACCACCACTACCAACGAAGGCTCCGATACCAACTGGTGAAGGCCAAGGCATTTGTGCTAACATTGGTTTTACGATCTCAAATTTGATTGCGAAATAAGCAAGTGAAGCAGACGCCATCGGTGCTAGGAAAAATGGAACAGCTAAATATGGGTTATACACGATTGGCATCCCGAAAATAATCGGTTCGTTGATATTAAAGATTCCTGGCACCAGTGAAGCTTTCCCTAACACTTTTAATTGATCGGATTTTGCTAAGAAAGCAATGAAAATGATCAATCCTAATGTCGCTCCTGAACCGCCGACTGTTACATAAGAGTTGTTGAACTCTCCAGCTAGTGGGAAGTTAGCACCTTGTGCATTCGCTGCCATATTCGCTAACACGATTGGGGTCAAGAAGGAAGTGATGATATTTGCCCCATGGATCCCCACGATCCATAACGCATGGATCAAGAAATAGATGACCATGATCCCTAGCCAAGTATTTGTCAACTGCGTAACGAAACCAAATGGGATCGAGATCATTTTAAAGATATCTGTGCCTAATACAATCAAAAGTCCGTTAACGATCATTACAGCAAATGCAATGACAAAAGTAGGAATCAATGCAGTAAATGAACGAGATACACCTGGCGGAACAACATCGGGCATCTTGATGACCCAATTACGTTTGACACACATACAATAAAGTTCAACAGCAATGATCGACATGATGATCGCTGTAAAGATACCTGAAGTGCCTAAACGTTCAACAAATGCGCCCATCCGTATACCACTGACTACAGTTTCAGTATCTGTCACACTTGCAAGCAAGCGAACTTTTCCATCGCTCAAGCCCATTTCAGGAATACACATGAAGAAGGCGAAGACGGATAATAATGCACCTGTCAGCGGATTGACATTCAATCCTTGTTCTTCTTTTTCAATCGAAGTCAGTTCATAAGCAAAAACAATAGCAAAATAAATGGATAAGATCCCCATCGTCATTGTATTAACGATCATATATAAATCACTGACTTTGAAAAAGGTACTATTGAAAAAACCTTCAAGAAACGGAAATGGTAACGGTAAAATATTCAAAACCAAAAACATGGAACCTACGATCGTGAATGGGATAGACGCCATCCCAGCCGCCATGACAGCACGAACGATTTTAAACTGAGCGATTTTCCCCATTGGACCCATTAAGTACTTCTGCAAAAAATTAAACATTAGTTACTCTCCTTTCCTAAATACGCTGCTTGTTCAAATGTTTTGATCCTTTGATACTGACGATCTTTGTTTACCTGGATGCTTTCCAAACGTTTATGACACAGAGCACAAATCAGGCACCCACTCCCTAAAAATACGATCATCCCTAATTTCCCATATAGATTATCGACCATAAACGGAAACATTGAAGTATAAAACGGCGTAAATAATAGACCGCAGAGTAGCCCGTTCATGATCCCTTGCCACTTAAAGTACCGTTTTGTTCGTGGCACAGTGTTTTGATGTTGTCGATAGAGCCGGATTTGTTCACCCACAGCAGGTAAGATCAAACCGATTAGTCCAATCGGAACAATCAGAAAAATACTTTTGCTGACTAATAGAATAATCAACCAGTAAAGATTCATAAAAAAGAAGCCCGCTGTTAGATAACGAATGATCAGATAACGATTGAAATACATGATTTTCAAACTAAACTGTTTTTTCTCTATTACCAATTGTTTTTTTTCTGCATCTCCCATCTTACTTACCCCTTTATGAATGTTTTTGATACAGATACGCCATCTCAGTCGCCACTTCCAGTAAGGTCATCGTTGTCATCAAATGGTCTTGTGCATGAACCATGATGATCTCCATTTCGATTTTTTGTCCACTGGCGTATTCCTTCAATAAGTTCGTTTGTGCTTTGTGCGCCTGTAAAATCTCCTCATTGGCTTTGGTCAGCTGTTCATCTGCCTCTTCAAATTTTCCCTGACGCATGTCTTTGAACCCTTCATGAATCAACGTTCTTGCATTTCCGCTATGAAGAATGATATCGAAAGCGGTTACTTGCAACTCTTCACTACTGATAGTTTCAGACATTTTTTCTCCCCCTTACTCGACCATTTGGCTAAATTGATCATTAAAATTGTGAAATGTAGGTGTTGCTAAAATATGGTGCTGTAAATCAGTCCGATCAATAAATCGGACGATTGCTTTGGTCACTACAGTAATCCCTTCGTTTTCAATAAAAGAAGGTGAAACTAAAAATACAAACTGGATGTCTTCATGTTCATCCCAAGTCATGCCTCCTGGAATAAGGGCAACCGCGATTTTCGTAGTTGCTCCGATAGGAATCGCAGGATGAGGAACAACGATATTCTCACTAAAGATGATCTGCCCCATCTTCTCCCGTCTCTTTATTTGTTCCGTCATTTCAAAAAGATATTCATTTGCTTCTTCTTGTCCTAAAAGTTGGAGCAATTCTTGGATTACTTCTTCTTTTGTTGGTTGTTGTGCATAGACAGTGAACCATTTTTCCGAAAGCAACTGTTGGTAGTAGTGTTGCTTTTTCTCAGCTGGTAAACTGATGCTTTCCTTCTTTATACTCTGACAAGGCAGACATTCAGCAATCGTTTCACGAATTTTCTGAATATCTTGGCTATTCAAAAAGACACTGACATGCAAAACTGGTATTTTGAAAAATATGGTAGATAAATCAATCGAAGAGATGATCATATCGGCTTCTTTCAATACAGCTTCATTGATTTCGTAATATCCTTTTACATTCGTTACGACAATCGTTTCACCAAATTCGGACAACACTCGATTTTTGAGTAATTGGGCACTGCCGTAGCCAGTTGCACAAATGATCAATGCATGGATTTTATGCGTGGACTTGATTTTTTCCAATGCTGCCATGATATGCAGCGTTAGATATGCCCACTCATCGTCATTGATTTCATAATTACTTAGTAACGGCATTTGGCTAAAAAGCTGTTTTGTTTGTTCAAACGCTTGCCGATCTTCTTTCATTATTTCTTCTTTCAACGGATTTTCTAGCGTGATTCCTCGTTCTAGTCGGACGAGCATGGGTGCCAAGTGATTCAGCAAGCCGTTTTTCAGTTGATGGTCTTCATTCAATGGGCGATGAAAAAATTGAGCGAATTGATTCAATGTAACGGTTAATTCTGCAAGAAGTTCTTGATCGGTCACCTTTTCCTCTCGATTCGATTTTGCCATCAAATGTAGCGCTAGATAAAACACCTCTTCTTCTGGAAATACTACTTGCATTACTCGTTCGATTCGCGCCATTATATTTTTCGATACCTGAAATTCTAAGCGACTCGCAATATCTTCGGTCAATGGGATGCCTTCGATGTGAAACCCTTCTCTGACACGCTTGATCGCTAATGCTAAATGCAGTGTTAAATTTTGGATGATAAAATCCGATACTTTTAGATTCACTTCTCTTATCTCATCCAAAATGATGATCACTAACTCTTCAATGTTGATTTCTTTAAAAAAGTGACTCGTTCCTAAATATTCTTTGAGTGAATTGGTATAATGGTTCCCAAAAAATATATCCATGATAAAATGACGTTTGTCTTGCTCGTGCCCCTCGATCCACATTCCCTGATGCGGTTTCGAAATGATTCTCAGTGCATAGGGCAGTAATTTTTTCTTGATTTCATGAATATCATTGACTAGACTTGAACGACTGATGAATAATTCATCTTCTAAATCTTCAATGAAGATGGCTTCATCTTCCAACAATAACTTATTCAAAAGATACTTTTGCCGATCTTCTGATTCAAAAAATTCTGTGACTTGCAGATCACTACGAAAAGCAACTTCCCTTTGCTTCAAAAAACGAGAAAATTCCAAGTGATCAAAGATTTCTAGTTGGTAGCCCTGTCCCTGTTTTGCAGATAGTTTTCCGCCATGCTCTTCCACTTCATCTTTGATCACTTTCATGTAATTACGGATCGTTCGATCAGATAAAGATAATTCAGATGCGAGACTCCGACTGGTGACATATTCTCCTTGATGGTCGATCAACTGTCTCAATAACAATTTTTCTATCTGTTTCATCTTTATCCACTCCTAATTAAATATTCTCCTCAATTAGCCCTGCCAAATTTTGGATGCCGGATGGAATGGGTACATAAGCTTGAAATGGAATGCTTACTACTGGTTTATCCACCGTTTTACCTAGTTTAACAAATTTATCCAGAAACATTGTGGTTTGAGGGCTGATCAAGAATAAATCAAAGTCACTGTTCTTGATCATTTTATCACCTTCGGTAGCAGAAACAGCATCCACCATAATGTCTTCGCCTTTGTCTTTAAATAATTCTGTTGCCTTTGACGCCATCATAGAAGATGACATCCCTGCTGCGCAAATAATCAATGCTTTTTTCATTGTTTTCCACTCCTTATGTTTTATTCTTTCTATCTAAGAGTTTACAGAGTAAGCGTTTGCTTTTCAAAATAAAAACTTCCGTATCATTAAGGAAAGGAATTACATTTTCTTGAACGTACAAATGAACGTACAAAAAAAGCGTGTGACCACAAGTGATCACACACCTTTTAACAATGTTAGTTTATCTCAAAATTGAATTGTACAGCATACTGTGGCTTCAACGGATCAGTCAAACTATCAAAATCAAAGTTTTGGCCGACTGTACCGTAAAGTGAAAAGGCAAAGGAACTTGTCTTTTTCGGTAAAGTCACTAACTCTGTTTTCTGTGATAGATTTTGACCGTTCTCAATCAAAGGAATCTTAGCATCGTTGTAGTTATTCGACATTAAAAGATCGATGTCTGTTAGCTTCTCTGTTTGAGACTGACTCGTCATAGACGCCACTGACACAGTCAGTTCTTCATTAGAGTTGTTTTGGATTTGATATTTTGGTGATACGATTCCACCACTTTCTTTACTTTCAGCAAAAGAAATACGTGCTGGGATCGTCACATCGACATATCCTTTCAAATTCATTTGGATCTCTAACTCACCTGAAAGATCTGTTGTATTCCCATATTCATCCGCTAAAGTAAGGACAAATTTATGCGTTCCTACTGTTAAATCAGTGAAGTCCGCATTATTTTCATAGGCTACCGTTACTTTGATTGCTTCAGGTGCCGTCCAGTTATCGAAAGGTTCCCCATCTAAATAATCTCTTGCATTTGGTTCTGCACTCCCTTTTTGGAACGCTAAATTTTCTTTCAGTTTTCCTTGTGGCCCTGTTGTGTCCACAATGTTTGCTGATATCTTCATTGGTGAAGACTTGTTGCCTGCTTCGTCCTCCAGTTGGATATACGCATCAAGCGAAGTTCCTGGATTCATCCCTGCAATAGATGTTGCTGATCCGTCTGCATTGACTAAATGGAATCTTATATCCTTAGATAACGTCCAGTTGTCATTTACGGACGTAAAAAATTGGCGAAGTTCAGCTTGGCTTAAATCGCCAGTTCTACGAGCTTCGATATCCATATGCTCATTTTTTACAGTTCCCGTTGGCGCTTGCGTATCGTTGATCCGAACCAAGGCTCTTTCAAAACGTTTGCTATTTTTTTCTTCATCCGTTGCTGTGATTGCTAATATATAATGGTTATTTGCAGTATTTGGACCTAGTGAAGATAAACTACCTGAGCTCTTCAAAGTGATATCTTCGAGATAGCTCCAGTTATCTGATAACTCTTCAAAAAATTGACGCAATTCTTCTTGCGTGAAATTCCTCGATCGATCTGCTTCCATCGTCACCCTGGATGTTTTAACTCTTCCTTCTGGGGATTGTGTATCAACGACCGTATAGTTTGTTGTTGTCTGCTGTGTTGCATTTGTTACTTTGTTACGGATCGTAACATTTGCTTGACCTGCTTTCCCTGGTTCCCAGCCATTCGCTGATTCAGGTGTGGAAAAATCATAATGCTCATCGACCATACTAGGTAACCCTTGGAACCATGATTTGATCGTCTCTTTCGATAGTGCAGGCATCCGTTGTGCTTGGATAAGCACATTAGGTTCAATCACAAAAGACGTCAAGAAAAATTGAACAGGATAAGACCGCTTGTTTCCTGCCTCGTCGGTCAATGTCAATGTTGCTTGTTGCAAGATGACACTTGGTGAAAAATCTACGATGGATCGATCCATTGTAGGTGTGATGTTTTTATGTTCTGACCAGTTATCGGAAAGTTCACCACTAAAGAACGTCAACAATTCTTCTCGGCTCCAATCGCCTTGGGTACGATACTCAAAAGTAGGTATCACAGTGTTCAATGTGCCTGTTGGTGCTTGGGTATCCACGATTTTGAATTCTGCATATCTACTATATTTATTTCCAGCTTCATCATAGATATCGATGTACGCCCAGTTATCACCAGGACCTCTTCCAGCAAGTTGTATGATGCCATGATTATCTGTTGCTTCAATTCGAATATCTTCCGGCAAGCTCCAGTTGTCCTGCAAATCGCCATCAATGAATTTCAACAAATCTTCGCGTGTCCATTCGCCCGTTCTTCGTGCTTCGATTTCCACGCCCTTCGTTTTGATTGTCGCAGTTGGTGCTTGGGTGTCGACAATGCGGATAAAGCTTCCAATTGGAAATGACTGATTTCCTGCTTCGTCTTTTAATCGAAATACGCCCGTTACTGTTTTTCCTGGTGCTATGCCAGCAACAGTTGTTATCCCATCATAGAAGGATAACTGAACCTTCATATCTTCTGGCAACGTCCAATTGTCATTCATCGTCGTGTACATTTTCCGTAACTCTGCTTGGCTAAGGTCTCCGCTTCTACGAGCTTCAACCTCGATATTATCTTTCATGGTTCCTGTTGGGCGTTGTGTATCTACAATACGAATCGATACACTCATCCTTGATGACTTATTTCCTGCTTCATCTTCTAGTTGAAGGTGAAAATTATGCGTACCTGGTGCCTTACCAGCGACAGTTGCCGCTGCCCCGTTTGCATCGACTAAATGTATTTTTATGTTCTCTGATAATGTCCAGTTGTCACTTATCAGTATGATATGCCAACGTAGTTCTGCTTGGCTGAGATTGCCACTTCTACGAGCTTCTGCTTCCACATTATCTCTTGCAATTCCCGTTGGCGCTTGGGTATCTACAATACGGATCGGTATACTCATCCCCAATGACTTGTTTCCTGTTTCATCTTCCAGTTGAAGATAAAAAGTGTGGGTACCTGGTGCCTTACCTGCAACGGTTGCTGCTGCCCCATTTGCATCAACTAAGTGAACGTTTATATTCCCTTGTGACGTCCAATTATCACTCATTGTTGTGAGAAATCCTCGTAGTTCCGCTTGGCTAAGATCGCCACTTTTGCGAACCTCAATCTCCACCTCACCTTTTACAGTTCCTGTTGGTGCTTGGGTATCGCGAATGAGTAAACTCACTTGATTCTTAGGACCAGGGATCGTTTGATTTCCGAATTCATCCGTCATTAATAAATGCCCTGTAATGACTGTTCCTGGTTTTTGATTGACATCCACCGCAACATACCCAGTTCCTTGAGGTACGACTACTGCCAATGAAATATCAGCAGGCAGTGACCAGTTATCCGAAAGACCACCATCTACAAATCGAAGAAGTTCTTCACGCGTCAATCCACCAGTTCTGCGAGCTTCGACAGCGACTGTTTCGCCTTTGATTGTTGCTGTTGGTGCTTGCGTGTCCACGATACGTATCGTTGTGCTGGGATTTAATGACGTATTCCCTGCTTCATCCTCCAAACGTATATAGCCCAACAAACTAGAAAGTGGTGCCTTACCGACAATGGATAATGGGGTACCAGAAGGATTGACTAAATGAATTTTCAAGTTCTCTGGTAATGTCCAGTTGTCGCTCATCGTTGTAAAAAATCCCCGTAATTCCGCTTGACTAAGTTCGCCACTTCTACGAGCTTCAATGTCGATTGTTCCACTTTTTACAGTTCCCGTTGGACGTTGGGTGTCTACAATCCGTATACGTATATACATCTGAAAAGATTTATTTCCTGCTTCGTCTTCTAGTTGAAGGTAAAAAATACCGGTGCTTGGTTCCTTACCCGCAACTGTTGTCGCCGTTCCGGTTGCATCAAGGAGATGTACTTTCATATTTTCTGACAATGTCCAATTATCGCTTATCGTAGAGAAAAATCCTCGTAACTCAGCTTGGCTAAGATCACCACTTCTGCGAGCTTCAACCACCTCAACCTCACTTTTTACAGTTCCTGTCGGTGCTTGCGTATCTACAATCCTTATCGTCACACTCGTTCGTGCTGACTTATTCCCGGCTTCATCTTCTAGTTGAAGGTAAAAATCATGTGTACCTGGTGCTCTTCCTGCAATTGTTGTTGCCGTTCCGTTTCCATCAACTAAATGTACTTTCATATTTTCTGACAATGTCCAATTATCGCTCATCGTCGAGAAAAATCCTCGTAACTCTGCTTGGCTAAGATCGCCATTTCTGCGAGCTTCAATCGTAATATCGCTTTTTACGGTTCCTGTCGGTGCTTGTTTATCCACGATTTTGAATTCTGCATAGTTACCATTTTTATTTCCAGCTTCGTCATAAATATCTATATAAGCCCAAGTATTACCAGGTGCTCTTCCTGCAAGCGGATAAATCCCATTGTTATCTGTTGCTTCGATCCGAATATTTTCTGGCAAACTCCAGTTATCCTGTAAATCGCCATCAATGAATTTCAACAAATCGGCTCGTGTCCAATCTCCACTTCTTCGTGCTTCAATTTCAACTCCTTGAGTTTTGACTGTAGCTGTTGGTGCTTGGGTGTCTACAATGCGTATCCGCTTGCTTCCAACATTTCTCGAAATATTTCCTGCTTCATCCTCCAGTTGAAGGTAAAAAGTAGTTTCTGTACCCGGTGCCTTACCTACAACAGTTGTCGCTGTCCCAAAGTCATCCACCAAATATACTTTTATGTTCTCCGATAACGTCCAATTGTCATTCAGCGTCGTGAAAAGTTCTCGTAGTTCCTGTTGGCTAAGATTTGTACTTCTGCGAGCTTCCACATCGATTGTTCCACTTTTTACAGTTCCTGTCGGTGCTTGGGTATCCACGATTTTAAATTCTACATATTCACCATATTGATTTCCAGCTTCGTCATAAATATCTATGTAAGCCCAAGTATTACCAGGTGCTCTTCCTGCAAGCGGATAAATTCCATTGTTATCTGTCGCTTCGATCCGAATATTTTCTGGTAGGCTCCAATTATCCTGTAAATCGCCATCAATGAATTTCAGCAAATCGGCGCGTGTCCAACCTCCCGTTCTTCGAGCCTCAATTTCAACGCCTTGCGTTTTGAATTTAGCGGTTGGCTTTTGTGTATCTACAATCCGTATCCATACCTCCAGCCGAGAAGATTTATTCCCTGCTTCATCTTCTAGGTAAAGGTTAAAAATACGGGTGCTTGGTTCCTTACCTGCAACTGTTGCCTCCGCTCCGTTTACATCAAGGAAATGTACTTTCATATTTTCTGACAATGTCCAATTGTCGCTCATCGTCGAGAAAAATCCTCGTATCTCTGCTTCGCTAAGTTCTCCACTTCTGCGAGCTTCAATCGTAATATCGCTTTTTACAGTTCCTGTCGGACGTTGTGTATCTCTAACCGTATACCGAGTAGTGAATGTGTGTGTCGTACCATTCGAATTATGTTTCATAACCACTGTAGCAGTTCCTGTTGCGCCAGGTGCCCAACTAGCTGGACCTGTTGCGGAAAACGTATAGTCATTCGAATTTGACGGCAGTGTAGTAAACCAGGATTTGATCGTATCTTGAGACAATTCGTTCCTAGTAGCTTCTACATCAACGCTGTCTTTGATCGCAACAGATGGCTTTGGATTATTCACGACGATTTCTCCGATAACTGCATCGGAATAATTCACATCTGCGATTTTTTTGGAGTAGTTATTGACCTCTGGTGCAACAGCAGTTGTTCCCATTGTTAAGTTTCCTAAAAGACGTATAGTATCCTTTTCATTCGTATCAATAGTCGTGGCTTTCGTCCTTACGATCGTCACATTGATTGTCACTTGACGACCACTAATAGTAGGTGTTGCCGTAACAGACAAATAAGACGGCACACCGGACCACCTCAGATTATTCAACGTATATGGATTTGAGAAGGATGGATGATTTCCATAATACATCTGCTTAAAATAATAATCAGGTGCAGTGCTCAAATTACTAGCGATCCAAGAAATCCAATCGTTCCCTACGCCTTGCACCATCGCATACGCATCAAAAGTGACTGTAAATCTTTGAACTGCTCCTGCTTCTGCTCCTAAAGTCAATGTTCTATTCGTAGCTCTCTGCATCTTACCCTCAATATAAGCACTTCTTCCATTATTGACTAAATAAGGGCGATACGCGTTAAGGTTAGGTAACGAGTAAGTGCTCATCCGCATCGCTTCTGGCAAGACCATCAGCTGTTCTGTTTCCTCCTCTTTTGGCAAAACTGGCGAAGGTAGTCCATTTCCTTCACTACTTTCTTTCCCGTCTTCTGCAGAAGGAGTGGTCGTCTCTACTGTTTCTTCAGATGTTTCCGGAATAGGTGGTTCCGTAGTCTCTACTGTTTCTGGTTGTTTCGGTTGTTCTGGTTGTTCTGGTTGTTCTGGTTGTTCTGGATTCGAATCCTCTGTAGTTGGTACTTCAGCAGGTTCCGTATGTACAGGTTCTTCTGCGGTCGATTCAGTCGTTGGAGGGTTGCTTTCGATCGCTGGTAGTTCATTTTGCTCTTGTAAACGCTGAACCAATTCCGTGTCAATTTCAACTGGTGCCTCTTCTGCAAAAATGGTGACTGGAAAAAGGCAGTGTTGGAATAATAAGAGCGAAGTGGCTATTGTTCTAAAATTTTTCATTTGCAAATGTTCTGTCCCCCTTTCTAGTTCTAACATCATGAGCCTATCTAAAAATCATCTTATCTTAAAGCATTGCTTTTTCTTATTCATTCAAGTGCAGCCACTCATCGAAACGATGACTTACAAAAATCAACGGTTCTCTTATTTTTCATACATCCCCCCAAACATCATAAAATCCCCACACTAAAATTATCCATGATTCTATTATTAGAAGAAAACCTTTTTTTACCGACAGATTGGTAAAATAATACCTTGAGAAGGAAAAAAGAGCAGGAAAAAGTATGGGTACTTTTTCCTGCTCTAAATGGCGGGCTATCGTCTTTTTTTATTTTTTATCCCTGGATTCTGCTAATATAGTTACTTTTTTCTAGCTATATTGCCGAATTTCTTAGTTTGCTACGATGTTGACCAATTTATTTGGCACCACGATCACTTTACGCACTGTTTTGCCTTCGATATTTTCTTTGATCAACTCGTTTTCTAAGGCTAGTTTTTCCAAATCTTCTTTTGCTAGGTCACGAGCAACGTTGGCTTTTGCACGAACTTTTCCGTTGACTTGGAAAACTACTTCGATTTCATCTTCCACTAAAGCAGCTTCATCATATGTTGGCCACTTAGCATAAGAAATACCACCTTCATTGCCTAAGATCGCCCATAGTTCTTCTCCCATATGTGGTGCGATCGGTGCAAGCAACTGAACGAAACCTTCAATATATTCGTAAGGAAGAGCATCTACTTTATAGGCTTCATTGACAAAGACCATCAATTGAGAGATTGCCGTGTTGAAATGCAGTGTTTCATAATCTTCCGTTACTTTCTTCACTGTTTGGTTATACACTTTATCTAATTTGCCATCGTTCAAAGTAGTGATACGATCACGCATTTTGTTGTTTTCGTCTACGATCAAGCGCCAAACACGATCTAAGAATTTACGGCTACCTTCTAAGCCATTTTCACTCCAGGCAATCGATGCATCTAATGGGCCCATGAACATTTCATACAATCGTAATGTATCCGCACCATATTTAGCTACAACATCGTCAGGATTCACTACGTTCCCACGAGATTTAGACATTTTTTCATTGTTTTCGCCTAGGATCATTCCTTGGTTATATAGTTTTTGGAATGGTTCTTTTGTTGGAACGACACCGATATCATATAAGAATTTATGCCAGAAACGTGCATACAACAAATGAAGTACCGCATGTTCTGCTCCACCGATATAGATATCTACTGGTAACCAACGTTCTAATTTTTCGTAATTGGCTAGTTCTTTTTTGTTGTGTGGATCGATATAACGCAAGTAATACCATGAGCTGCCCGCCCATTGTGGCATCGTATTGGTTTCACGACGTCCTTTTTTACCTGTTACAGGATCGGTCACATTGACCCATTCATCAATGTTCGCAAGTGGTGACTCCCCTGTTCCACTAGGTTTGATGTTTTCCGTTTTAGGTAAGCGTAAAGGTAGTTCTTCTTCTGATAAAGCAGTGACTGTTCCATCTTCCCAATGGATGATCGGAATTGGTTCACCCCAGTAACGTTGACGTGAAAACAACCAGTCACGTAAACGATAGCTAGTTTCTCTTTTACCTACGCCATGTTCTTCCAACCACGTGTTCATTTTTTCGATTGCTTCTTGTTTGTTCATTCCATCTACGAAACCAGAATTGATATGCGCACCATCTTCTGTATACGCAGCTTCTGAGATATCTCCGCCTTCAATTACTGGCATGATTTCTAAATCAAATTTTCTAGCAAATTCATAATCACGTTCATCATGCGCAGGTACTGCCATGATTGCGCCTGTACCGTAAGAAGCTAACACATAATCTGCGATCCAGATTGGGATTTCTTTCCCGTTGACAGGGTTGATAGCGTACGCTCCAGTAAACACACCCGTCTTTTCTTTCGCTAGGTCTGTTCTTTTAAGATCCGATTTTTTAGCTGTTTCTTCAATATAAGCTTCGACTGCTTCTTTTTGTTCAGGTGTCGTGATTTCTCGCACTAAGTCAAGTTCTGGTGCTAATACAGAATAAGTTGCGCCAAATAACGTGTCGGGACGTGTCGTAAAGACCGTATACGCTTTGTCTGTACCCGCTACTTTAAATTCTACGTTGGTTCCAACTGAGCGACCGATCCAGTTTCTTTGCATTTCTTTGATGCTTTCTGGCCAATCGACTAACTCTAAATCATCTAAAAGGCGATCTGCGTAAGCTGTGATTTTCAACATCCATTGACGCATTGGTTTGCGTACGACATCATAGCCACCACGTTCGCTTTTTCCGTCGATAACTTCTTCGTTTGAGATAACTGTTCCAAGCTCTGGCACCCAGTTCACAGCTACTTCTGCTTCATACGCTAAGCCTTTTTCATATAGTTTTGTAAAGATCCATTGTGTCCATTTATAATATTCTGGATCAGTTGTATTGACTTCACGGTTCCAGTCATAACTAAACCCTAAAGAATTGATTTGACGTCGGAATGTTTCAATATTTTTTTGGGTAAATTCAGCAGGATCATTCCCAGTATCCAACGCATATTGTTCTGCGGGAAGACCAAATGCATCCCACCCCATCGGATGTAATACATTGAATCCTTGGCTTCGTTTGAAACGAGAAAGGATATCTGTTGCTGTATAGCCTTCTGGATGTCCTACGTGTAAGCCTTGTCCAGATGGATATGGGAACATATCCAATGCATAGAATTTAGGTTTTTCATGATCGTCATGGGTATTGAAGGTATTGTTTTTTGCCCAATATTTTTGCCATTTCTTTTCAACTTCTTTATGGTTATAACTCATTTTCTATCCCCCTGCTCTATTTTCCATCTTATAAAGATGAATACAACGAATGTCTTTGCACGAGCAATCCATTCGCCTGTTTTCTAATCAAAGAAAACAAAAAAATCCTATAAAAAGATTGCTCTTTTTATAGGACGTAAACTACGTGGTACCACCTAACTTTGCCTTTTTGAAAAGGCCTCGAACGTTGTAACGGTCGTCACCGCCTCTGCTTACTTCTATTTTCAGCAGATGCAACTCAAAGGCGAGTTCAAAAGCGTCCGTACACATTTCCACCAGCCATGTGCTCTCTAAAACTTTCGTCTTTTTACTACTTCCTTTTCAAACGTTGGTTTATTAAAAGTGTAGGTTCATAGTAACAAATAAATGACATAAGTTCAATTATTATTTGAGTGGTTCAAGCATTTATTTTGCTACGATCAATTGTTGGCCTGGATAAATGAAATTGTTCTTGATATTGTTCCATTCGATCAGTTGGTTCATCGTGATGCCATGGCTATCAGCGACTCCCCAGACAGATTCTCCCGCTTTGACCGTATATGTTTTTTGCCCAGTCGTTGGTGCAGATTGAGTAGTCCCTTTTTTGACGATTACTTGCTGCCCTGGGTAAATGAAATTATTCTTGATATTGTTCCATTGGATCAATTGATCCATCGTGATGTTGTGCTTATTCGCAACGCCCCAAACAGACTCTCCTGCTTTGACTGTATAAATCGTATCGCCAGTTGATGCAGTACTTGTCGTATTCGAGGTATTCGGCGTGCTTGGCGTTGTTGCTGTTGTAGTTGAAGAAGTGTTCGTGCTAGTTGCAGCACTTCCGCCTTTAACGATCAACTGTTGCCCTGGATAAATGAAATTGTTTTTGATATTGTTCCATTGGATCAATTGGTCCATCGAAATACCATTTTTATTCGCAACACTCCAGACAGACTCACCCGCTTTGACTGTATAGGTACTTCCTGTATTCGTTGTTGCACCTGTATTCGTATTGGTATTATTTGTCGTATTTTGGTTGGTCGTCGCTGAACTGCTTGAAGAACCATTCGAAACGACTAATTGTTGTCCTGGATAAATGAAATTGTTTTTGATGTTGTTCCACTGGATCAGCTGACTCATTGATATACCATATTTATTGGACACGCTCCAGACGGAATCGCCTGATTTGACCGTATATTTGGTACCAGAAACTGCCGTGTTCCCTGCATTAGAACTACTTGATGCGTTCCCAGTATTCGTCGTAGTGGAAGAAGAGCTTCCCCCATTTGACACAATCAATTGTTGCCCTGGATAAACAAAATTATTTTTGATGTTGTTCCATTGGATCAGTTGATTCATTGAGATACCGTGGTCATTTGCGATCTTCCAAACAGAATCACCTGATTTGACTGTATATTTTGCACCAGAAGTTTGACCAGTACCTGCGGAAGTATTACTGTTTCCAGAAGAATTGGTATTATTTCCAGAGTTGTTTGTTGAAGAACCGGTTGTTTGACCACCTTTGATCGTTAACTTTTGTCCTGGATAAATAAAATTATTTTTGATATTGTTCCATTCGATCAACTGTGACATACTGATGCCAAATGAATTCGAGATTCCCCAGACAGAGTCACCCGATTTGACTGTATAAGTAGTTGAAGTAGTTCCAGTACTCCCTGTATTGGTGTTACTACCCGTATTTCCAGTATTTGTGTTGCCACCAGTCGTTGCACCACCGCCAGCATTACCGCTTGCTGGTGTATCATATTTTGTTAAGCCGTAAGTTAAAATGATATTGTTCAATTTTCCAGCATAACTTGGGTCTGTTGCATAGCGTCCAGTCAAGTAAGCTGTTGCATCTGTATAGGATTTCGTATTGCTTTTCCAAGTACCTGCATAATAATAGCCATTACCAAATGAAGTATTACGTAAAACATAGGCGTTGTCACTGAATGATTCCGCAAAAGAAGGGTATTGACGGAATGGTTCTTTCTTAGTCACCCACTGATTGTTCAAGTATTCAAGTGTATCCATATAAACGGTTTGTCCTTGGTAGCTACCCTTGATACCAAATAAATTGTGATACGGTGCTTGGGACAACGCGCTACTACCCCAACCACTTTCAACGACCGCTTGGGCGATCATCACGGAGGCGTATAAATCATTGGCTTGTGCAATTGGTTGAGCATAAGTCGCGATTTCCGTAATAAATGCTGCAGTATTGATTCTTGCACCAAATTGAGTTGGCGTTTGATCAGCATTTACTGGCACTGGTTGTATCAACGGTGCCGCTACAGAACAGCCTACCATTGCAGTACCGACTAGTGCGGCACTACGTTTTACTTTGCGGAATCGCTTGGTCTCTTCTAAACGTCTGCGTTCCTTTCTTGCAATGTTTTCCATCTTCTATCCTCCAAATTCTGTTTACAATTTCTCTACTATTATAACAATTATAACTTCTCTTAAACTTTATTAAAAGTTATTTAAGACTCATTATCCTTATTGTAACCAGACTGTAATTTTTCGTAATTTTCCATATGTAGGAAAAAATAAAACGTTGGTATGACTAGACTGCGTGTTTTCAGCT
Organism: Enterococcus sp. BSD2780061688st2 D3; assembly: GCF_005844145.1. NCBI lineage: Bacteria > Bacillati > Bacillota > Bacilli > Lactobacillales > Enterococcaceae > Enterococcus > Enterococcus sp. BSD2780061688st2 D3. The sequence goes on along the minus strand of NZ_SPHN01000007.1, from coordinate 14,341 downwards.
AAACACATCGCTGTCTTTTATGAAAATAAGTATGTCGGTTATATTACCTGAAAATGTCTAAGTGATTACATTGGTGTATTGCCAAATAGAAATGTTGTTTTTTGCGTATAATTTTAACTCACATAACAGATATGAAAGTTTTTTATAAGTCTAAGAATGCTATAATGAATTATTGTTGAAAAGGAGGAAACTTATGAAACAAAAAACAACTTTTCATGTAGTCGGTACTCTTTTTTTATTCCTATTTTTCATATTAGGCTACATTGTTAAATATCGGATCAACTTATTATCAGGATTTGATCAAACAATAACTGAAATCATACGCACACCTTATCCTGATTGGAACCACTACCAGCTATTTATCACAACATTCGGAAATGCACTGACTGTGATTGTTGTATTTTTACTTGTTCTGGCATTTTTGTGGTGGAAGAAAAAACACATTGAACTGATTTGGCTTGCGACTAATTTTGTCGTGATAGCCGGAATCATCAATCCATTGATCAAATTATTCGTGATGCGGTTGCGTCCAACGCTTCCTCACTTAGTTGTTGAACACAGCTACAGTTTTCCTAGTGGGCATTCTGCTGCAAGTATGATTTTATATGGGACACTTTTATTTTTACTTCCTAGCCTGATCAAGAAAAAGGGAATCGCCACATTGCTTCAACTTCTGTTGGCGTTTATTATAGTAAGTGTTGGTGCAAGCCGAATATATCTAGGTGTCCATTTCCCAAGTGATGTTTTAGGTGGATATTTGCTCAGCCTAAGTTGGCTCTTTCTCACTTATCCAACCTATAGAGAAAAAAAGGAACAGATTGAACTTCAGACGATAGATTAACATTAACATTTCAACAATTATTTTTTAGATATTTAAAGGGGTACGAGAAGACTTCTCGTGACCTTTAGAAAGAAGGATTTTTATGGACTTTCCTTATTCAGATGGAAACAAACGTTACCATTCATGGAACTATGCTTTAAGAAATGAGTTTGGTGGCAAGATTTTTAAAGTACCGATAGACGGCGGTTTTGATTGTCCGAATCGTGATGGCACAGTCGCTCACGGTGGCTGTACTTTTTGTAGTGTTTCTGGTTCAGGAGATATGATCGTCGCTCCAGAAGATCCATTACCTATCCAGTTTCACAAAGAAATCGATATGATGCATAAAAAATGGCCTGGTGTGGACCAATATATCGTTTATTTCCAAAATTTCACCAATACGCACGCTCCTGTCGAAGTGATCCGAGAACGATTTGAACAAGTAATCAATTTACCTGGTGTTGTTGGATTATCCATTGGGACCCGCCCTGATTGTTTGCCAGATGAAGTGGTGGATTATTTAGCAGAGCTAAATCAACGTCTTTATTTGTGGGTGGAATTAGGCTTACAAACAACCTTCGAAGAAACCTCCACTCTGATCAATCGTGCCCATGACTATCAGACCTATTTAGATGGTGTGGCGAAGTTACGCAAACATGATATTCGTGTCTGCACCCACTTGATCAATGGGTTACCTGGGGAAACATTAGACATGATGCGGGAGAATGTTCGCCGAACGATTTTAGATTCGGATATCCAAGGAATCAAACTTCACTTGATGCACTTGATGCGTAAAACAAAAATGTTGCGTGACTATCATGAAGGACGATTGCAATTGATGAGTCGCCCCGATTATGTAAACGTCATTTGTGATCAATTAGAGATGATCCCTAAAGAAATCATTATCCACCGTTTAACAGGTGACGCACCGTGGGATTCACTGATCGGGCCTATGTGGAGTCTAAAAAAATGGGAAGTCTTGAACGCAATAGATGATGAACTTATTCGTCGTGATAGCTACCAAGGAAAATTCAATATAAGAGAAGGAGTACTCAGCTGATGTTACAGACGGCATTGCACTTTAGCCACTCTTTATTAGAAGAAATCCTCCAACCCGGTGACCACGTCATAGATGCCACCATGGGAAATGGGTATGACACAGTCTTCATGGCTGAAAAAATCGGCAAAACTGGACATGTCTATAGTTTTGATATTCAAAAAGAGGCTTTGCTTTCTACTAAGAGTAAGCTTACCGAACAAGATTTACTCGACCGTACCTCTTTGTTTTTACAAGGTCATGAAACACTAGGTACAGTAGTCGATGAAGCACAACCCATCAAAGCAGGCATCTTTAATCTAGGCTATTTACCAAAAAGCGATAAATCAGTCATCACCCTACCCGAAACCACTCGTACAGCAATGGAAGAAATCCTCAAGCGCCTCGTGCCAAGAGGTCGGATGATCCTAGTCGTCTATTACGGACATGAAGGCGGCGAAAAAGAATTAGATATGGTGCAAGACTATTGCCAATCACTACCACAAGAAAAGTACAATGTCCTAAAATACCAATTCATCAATCAAAAAAACAACCCACCGATTTTGTATTGCGTTGAAAAAAAGGTTGTGAAAAGAGCGCTTTGACCTGAGCGATAAGGAGGAAAATCTCGAAATAGCTTTTCATATTTTGAGATTTTTTGACTTATTGCCGAAGGTCAGCTCTTTGAACACCGTGGAAAAGGTTGTGAAAAAGCCCGTACAGCTCCGCTGACAATAAGAATGGATTTTTCGAAACAGCTTTTCATGTTTTGAAAAATTCAGACTTATTTCAAGGAGTTGGCTTTTGAACACCGTGGATTAGGTTGTGAAAAGGCTGCTCTGCATCAAGCAATAAGAATGAACAGAGAAAAACAGCTTTTCATGTTTTTCATCTGTTTAGGCTTATTGTTGAAGATGCAAGCTTTTGAACACCGTGGAAGAGGTTGTGAAAGAAGCGTACAGCTCCGAGCAAATAAGAACTAGATTTCTAAAATAGCTTCTCATATTTTGGAAATCTAGAACTTATTGCTGAGGAGTTGGCTTTTGAACACCGTAGATAAGGTTGTGAAAAAGCCGTACAGCTCCGCTGACAATAAGAATGGATTTTTCGAAACAGCTCTCCATGTTTTGAAAAATCCAGACTTATTTCAAGGAGTTGGCTTTTGAACACCGTGGATAAAGGTTGTGAAAAGCCTGCCCTGCATCAAGCAAATAAATATGAACAGCACCTTGTCAATAAAAAAACGTACGATGGAAAGATCACCAAAATCTTCCCTCGTACGTTTTTTCTTCTATTATTCAAATACAAATTGGTTGTGGTATAACTCTGCATAAAAACCGTCTTCTGCTAATAACTGATGATGATTTCCTTCTTCAATAACTTTACCATCTCGTAATACAACGATTCGATCAGCATTTAAAATCGTCTTCAAACGGTGAGCGATCACAAAACTTGTCCGTCCTTTGATGGCTTCGTCCATTGCTTTCTGGATTCTAGCTTCTGTCACAGTATCTACGTTACTAGTTGCTTCATCTAAGATCAGTAAAGCGGGATTTGTGATGATTGTCCGAGCAATACTGATCAACTGTTTTTGCCCCGTACTAAACAGATTATTTTCTTCAGATACTTCCGTTTCATATCCTTTATCTAAATTCATGATGAAATCATGGATATTTGCTTGTTGGGCTGCATTGATGACCTCTTCATCTGTCGCATCTGGTTTTCCGAATACGATATTGTCGCGAATCGTTCCAGAGAACAAGACAGATTCTTGTAAAACGATCCCAACATGTTTACGTAAAGCATCTAGATCGTATTCGCGGATATCTGTCCCATCAATCGTAACTGACCCGCTATTGACATCGTAAAAGCGATTGAGTAAATTCATGATGGTCGTTTTACCTGAACCAGTAGGCCCCACTAAGGCAACCATTTCCCCTTTGTCCACATTGATCGATACATCATTTAGCACCATTTTATCAGGACTGTAACCAAAATCTACATGATTTAACGCTAACCCTTTTTCAATGCCGTTAAACGGTTGTCCATGTTCTGGTTTCACTTCATCTTTTTCAGCAAACATTTCATTTAATCTTCTTGCTCCAGTAATCGCTAATTGAATCATGCTGTAACCAGAAGAAATCTGCATCAATGGTTGGTAATATTGTTGGGAGTATTGAACAAATGTGACGACTAATCCTAAAGCCACTGAACGTTCCAGATCCCCATTCAAGGCTAACCAACCGCCAAAGAAAATGACGATTGCAGTATTCACTAGTGACATTCCTTGCATCATCGGGAAGAGTAAACCAGAATAAGCCTGTCCTTTGAATGTTGCTTTTCGAACAGTTTCATTGTGTTCCAAAAATCCGTCAATCGTTTCTTCTTGCAGTCCATTGGTGATGATCACACGCTGTCCACTGATTTTTTCATCCATATATCCATTCAGTTTACCGACTTCGTCTTGTTGTAGATCAACATATTTTCTTGCTTTTCGAATAACCAGTACTGCGATTAAAATAGCAACTGGGGTGGACGCGATCGTTGCCCATGCTAATTCGACATTTTGACGAAACATCATGATCAAGATACCAAAAAGTAACACAATATTGGTAATTACTTGAAGCAAAGCTTGATTTAAACTGTTTTGGATGTTATCCAAATCACTGGTAAAGCGACTTAAAATTTCACCATCTTGATGAGAATCAAAAAAGCGGATCGTCAATTTTTCCAATTTATTGAATAGCCCGATACGCATGCGGTTGGTTGACTTGCCAACAACTTGTGTAAACAAGATACTGTAAATAAAATTCGCTGCACTCGCCAACACATAGAAAATCAACAGCTTCCAGATAATAGAAAGAAAACTACTTTTATCATCTACCCCTTGCATCAAGGCGCCAATATAGTTTGCTAATTCTTGGAAGGCTTCACCAATATACTGTGGTGCTTTGACCTGGAGATACGTCGCAATGATGACTGTAACAAAGATAAAGAAAAAGGAGACCTTATAACGTTTCAAATAATGATAGAAAAACTTACTTGCTTTGATCAAATCAGTCATGGTTACTCCTCCGTTCCTTTTTGAGTTTCAAAAATCTCTTGATAGATGCGGTTTGTTGCAGCTAATTCTTCATGTGTGCCTTCACCAACAAGTCTACCTTCATCTAAAACCAAGATACGATCTGCTTTCACAACCGAAGCAATCTTTTGCGCAATCACGATGGTTGTTGTATCTTTCAATTCTTTATTGAGTGCTTCTCGCACTAATTTTTCTGAACGTGCATCTAACGCACTTGTACTATCATCTAAGATCAAGATCTTAGGATCACCGATCACTCCACGAGTAATCGACAACCGTTGTTTCTGACCACCAGAGAAATTACTGCTGCGTTCTTCTACTGGTGCTTCGTAGCGGTCAGCCAGTTTTTCGATAAATTCCTTGGCTTGAGCGATGCCAGAAGCATGCTCCATGTCTTTTTCCGAAGCATCTTTCTTCCCTTGACGTAAGTTTTGTGCGATAGTACCAGAGAATAAAATAGCTTTTTGTAGGACAAATGCAACGGTATGGCGCAAGCTTTTTTCATTTACTTGGCGTAAATCGACACCACCGACTTCGACTTTTCCTGTTGTTGGGTCGAATAATCTTGGGATCAACTGTGCTAAAGTCGATTTACCTGCACCTGTTGCTCCAACGATCCCAACCATTTCCCCTGCTTGGATCGAAAAACTGATATCTTTTAATGTATCTTCATCGTCCCCAGGATAGCGGAAAGAGACATGATCGAACGTAACGGAGCCTGACAATTCCTGTTCTGGAACATCTGGATAAGTCAAATCTGGTTCTGTATCTAAAATTTCTTTGATTCGTTTTAAGGAAACTGCCGCTCTTGACGTCATCATCATCATCATTCCACCAATGATGATCGCCATCATGATCTGCATCAGATAATTCATGAATGAAGCAATCCCACCGATCAATGTTGGATCATCTTTGGCTATATCACTAACAAAGAAAATTGCGCCAACGACTGCTAGATTGGCCGCTAACATAAACGAAGGAATCATCACAGAAAATAAGGTCCCTACGATGATATTGTGTTTTGTTAAGTCTTCACTTACTTTACTAAAATTCTTTAATTGGTTTTCTTCTTGAACGAAAGATTTCACTACTCGAATCCCCATGAGGTTTTCTTTTGCGATACTGTTCACTTTATCGATCAATTTTTGGATGATCATAAAATGTTTTCCCATTCGCGTAAAGGATAACACCGTGATCAAAAATACTGCCACGATCAGCGCTACGATGATCCACCATAATTGTGGCATAGTCAACATTGCTAGGATAAATGCCCCAATAAATAGAAATGGGATTCTAAATAATGATTGCAACGAGATCATGACTAAGTTCTGGATCTGCGTAATATCATTGGTCAAACGTACAACCAAGTTTCCTGCAGAAAATTGTTCGATATTTCCAAATGAAAAGGTTTGGATTTTTCGGAAAGCTTCTTCACGGATGTCTGCACTGACACCTTGGGCAACCTTTGCAGAAAAAATCGTATTCGTCACCCCAGCCGCTAGACCTAACAAAGCCAAACTGATCAAATAGACCCCGATTGTTTTCATTTCGTCGTTATCTTCTGTAATGATTGCTTCAAGTACTTGCTGCAGCAGTTTTGGTTGCCAAAGTGTGGCAGCGACCATGATAGCCACAGACAACAATGAAATGAAGACAGCACTCTTATATTTTTTGGCATGTCTTAAAATTAAGTTCATTGGTCGTTACACCCCTTTTTTTCAAAATTGACAGGCCTTATTTAACACTGTAAAATTAGACCGACTAACAATTTACCATGTATAAAAAAATAATGCAATACAAGAGGTTGATTAAATTGGAAACAAAGCTTTCTCAAGAAATAATTATCCAAACTGCCTTTGCGATTCTGGCAGAAACACAGGAACTTTCAAAATTATCCATGCGTAATCTAGCGTTTAAAGCAAATGTCAAAGCACCTGCAATTTACTGGTACTTTAAAAATAAACAAGAATTACTGCAAAAAATGGCAGAATCCATGGAAGATCAGCTTGTTATTCCTGCTATCCAGTTATCTTGGGAAGAACGACTTTTTCAATTTATGGAAAATTACTATGATCTTTACACTACGTTCCCTTGCGGTGCTGAACTTGAGATCAATACCATTCCAGCCTACTCTAGTCGGTTAGAGCATTTAGAAATGATGATCCAAACTCTGATGGAAGCGGGCTTTTCGGTCACCCAAAGTCGGCAAGCCGTTTCCTCTCTGCATAATCTTTTGATTGGCCAGCTGATGGACCATCAACATGAACAACAGCTTCGTCAAAAAATCATTGCAGGCAACCCTTCCCTAAAAACCGCGATCCTGACAATGAAAAATTATGTCGAAGAAAATGAATTAACTGGCCTAAAAGCCAGTATCACTGCACATCAACACGCAGAGAGTGAAAAAAAGCTTTTCCTTTCAAGTATTTCTATATATATTGAAGGATTGAAACACATTAACTTCAAAGGTTAAGCTACGTCATCCCTCCCCCACACTTTTTGACTCACTAAAAAAGAATCCTTGATAAAATCGCAGCTCGAAATCATTCAAGTATTGCATTTTATCAAGGGTTCTTTTTATCATTCAAGAAGCGACTGTTTTCTTCTGTCTTTGTACCACTCCATTTTTTTACTATACCATTGAGTAAGCCAGATAAATAAGAGTGCCACTCCCACACCAATCATGTTATCTATTACTCTCATCATTGTTGCTTCTGTTAATCCAAACAAACTACTTGCGACAGTCAATGCCCCAAAGCAGTTGAAAACTGTCTTATAGCGATAAGTCGAACAGATGCCCAATATAAACCCGCCGCTAAGACTCAGTAAATCGCTTGGTAACAAGGAACTTGCGACTATAAACAAGGCGCTCCCTAATATAGTCCCAAGGATTCGATCAATTGCCCGCTCTTTGAAAGTGATTCCTAAAAATCCATAGCTGGAATATAAAGAAGAAAAAGCAAATCCAATCCACATGAAACGCTGAAAAGGACTATAGCGACTTAGCACAATCAAAATAGAAATACTTAGAGAATAACCAAATAGCCACACTAGTTGTCGTCTTTTTCCATTTCTCCATACAGCTAAAAATGAAGTCGTTTTGTTTTTTGTTCGATGTTTTTTGTATAATATCGCTGCAAACATCCCAAAAAAGAGAAGGAACAGGATACTTCGATTGAGCCATTGCTGCGGGGCTAATTTTTCTCCCCAGATAGAATACACAATAAAGATATACGCGAAACCATATAATCCTGCATTTCCCATTTTCGGCTCACTAGCAGTTACCAACAAAATGATCGTCAACAATCCAAAATACACAACTAAACGAAGCATAGCGGAAGGAATCCACTGTATTTCAGGTAAAATAAAAAAAGCACCCATCACGCCAGCTAAGCCCCAGATAGAATGCGTGATAGTGTAACCAAAATCAACAAACCGTAGGCTCAACAGCATACAAAAAAATACGACAGCCTCCGCCTTTACTTCTATACCAAATATCGCCGTGACAATAGAGATCATCAGGACCGCAAAAGCCACAATCAAGCAGGAACGGCTAATTAATGAAGCCAGCCATCTTCTTTTTTCTTTCTTTGTTTTCGCCTCTTTTATCTTTTGTTTCAAAATAATCGGGTCTAACTGTAGAGACTGATAAAAGCCCAAGGGTCTCTCCTCCTTTAAAAGATACAATTATTTTTCTCATTCAAATGAAAAATTTTTCTACCTCTAGCTTTCTTTTTCTGACTCGTTCCAAGGAAGCTCCAGCGACAATCCCTTGGCGAATTCTTTATACTCATCTCGTTCATGTAACCTCTGAGTTCTTCTTTTTTCATACCCTGAACAAACCATTGCTTCTTCCGTACTGCTGGGAAGGACTTTAGGAACAGTGAATTCCACTTCTTCATTCATATGAGAAGGAACTGCGACAAAGGTAGTGAAGCATGTAGCCGCAAGATAACGTTCGCCTGTTGTCAGATTCTCACCAATAATTTTGACGAAAACTTCCATTGATCTATGGTGCGTACCAGATACATAGGATTCCACACATACGGAATGATTTTCATGTAATGGTTTCAAAAAATTCAAGCTATCTAAAGAAGCCGTAACCGCTCCTCTTCGACAATGTCTCGTCACTGAAATTGATGCAGCATCATCGATCATCGTCATCAACTTTCCCCCAAACAAAAAACCAAACGGGTTCAGATCAAAAGGAAAAATCCGATGCGTCTGGATCACCATTGACTCTTTACAATACTTCGTTTCTTCCAAAAAATTCACCTCATAAAATTATTTCTATTTTTTGTATTGTTTGCGTAGAGGAATATACCATAAATCATCAGGAAAACAAATAGATAACGTTCATTCAAAATGACTACAAAAAACAAAGCCCTGTGTAACGAAATAAACACTTCACTACACACGACTCTCATTTTTCAACGCTCAAATTCAATTATAAGATAAAAAACGACTGACCATAAACGGTGCCAAAAATAAGCCTTTGGCAACCAGAAGTCAGCCGTTTCAATTAATTTTTATCTTCTTCAAAAAGCCAGTCAAGAGCCCGCTGGATCCATTGATCCCAGAAAATCCAATTGTGGTCTCCTGGTCCATGTTCAAAAGTGACACCAACGCCATTTTGTTTCATTGAATCCACCATTTCCTGATTGACATCATACAGAAAATCAGACTCACCGCAAGCTAGATACATACGAGGTGCGGTTTTTCCACTTTTGACTAATTGTTCCAACAGATACTGAGGATCATTAACCGAACCTTTGATTTGTTCTAATGGACCAAAAATGCCTTCCCAGAATTTTGCTTTACGGACCATTAAAAGATCATCCATACGGTTTCCAACAGAAATTGCTCCAGATAGAGAAATGATCGCAGCAAAATTTTCCGGTTTTGCTAAGCCAAGTTTCAATGCACCGTAACCACCCATTGATAACCCAGCAGCATACGTTTTTTCTCTTTTTGTCGTCAACTGTGGAAATAACTCATGACAGATTTCAGGAAGTTCTTCTGCTATAAATGTCCAATAATTCATGTCATAAGCCGTATCTGTGTACCAGCCAAGATCAGTAGAAGGCATGATGACTGCTAAGCCATGGTCTGCTACATATCTTTCTATCGACGTTCTTCGTTCCCAGACACTGTGATTTCCTCCCATTCCATGAAGAAGGTATAAAACTGGCACATCCATTGTTTCCTGCTCTGAACTCGTACCGATCACTTTTTTTGTCTTTTGCGGAAGGATCACATTTAGATTGACCTCCATCTCTAAGACATTCGAATAAATATTTGCTTGAATAAACGCCATGTTGAAACATCCTTTCTAAGGCTGTGAATGTAATCTTGTTTCTTATGTGAGTGGTATCTCTTCAAAATAATTACATGATTACCTTACGCCAATGGTTCTTTCGCTGTCTCATTTCAATACTCTCTTATTCTATCACTTTTATCTCGAACAAAAAACGTTAAGGCAAAAGCAATTACTACTAAGAGCAATCCTACAAAATAAACTTGATGTAACCCATCATACAATATTCCACGTAATGGTGTAAGTAATCCCGCTTCGATTTCTTTCGCTGTTTGCGGATTAACAAGCTTGTTCATGATATCTGGATCATCCGTCAGATTCCTTGCTGCTAGTTCGCTTTGTGTAATGCCGTTGATCAATAACCCGAATATCGCCACCATCACTGTTTGACCAATTGTTCGAACTAATGTATTAAATGATGTAGCAACACCTAACTGTTCTCGTGGTACACTATTTTGCGCACTAACTGTTGAGGTCGTCATCGTTATCCCTAAGCCCACACCAATAACTGTTGAAATAGCAAAAAACCATAGAAAATTACTGTGGAATGGCATCAACCAAAGCCATGCCCCCCCGACAGCCGCAATAAACAAGCCGATCCGTAAGACCCAATTTGTTGCCATTTGTGTCATCCATTTACTTGCTAAGAAAGAACCAACCATCCAAACAAGAGAAAGTGGAGCCAATACTAATCCGCCCACTGCGGCATTCAATCCTAATACCCCTTGCATCCACATTGGGATATATACATCGATTCCCATCAAAAATCCACTAGCTAAAGCAGCAGCTAAATTCACGACTACAAATAGCGGGTTAGAAAACAGATGCAACATGATAACAGGGTCTTTTGCTCTTTTTTCTGCAAAGATGAACAGTCCTAGTAAAGCCACACTCCCTACAAGCAGACTGATCACTACAGGCGTAAACCCTTGATCTCCCAACAATTGAAATCCTAATAACAAGGCAACTAGCATCGCCATCAGACTAAAACTACCAAAAAGATCCATTGGTTTTGATTCATGTTGTACTTTCGGTTCGTTCAAGTACAACCAAATCAAGATCATCAATAAGATCCCAATCGGAACATTGATAAAAAAGATCCAGTGCCAGCTGATCGTTTCAACAATAAATCCACCCGCTAATGGGCCAAACACACTAGCGATCCCCCAAGCTGAACTGTTGAGCCCTAATACCTTTGCTCTTTTTTCGATTGAATACAGATCACCGATGATCGTTAATGCAACAGGCATCATCGCTCCTGCTCCCATTCCCTGAACAGCTCGAGCTACAATCAAACCAATCATCGTTTGAGAAAGACCGCAAAATAGTGAACCGATAATAAATAATAGCGTACCAAAAATAAAAATCGGTTTACGTCCAATTTTGTCAGCTAACTTTCCATAGATAGGTGTCAGCATCGCATTTGTCAGTAAATAAATAGAAAATACCCAGTTCATGATTTCCATTCCATGAAGTGAACCTACAATCGTTGGCATCGCCGTTGTAACGATCGTTCCCTCGATTGCTGTCATAAAAGTCGCGATAAACACACTGATCGTTACGAGTTTGACATTTGTTTCTCTTTTCATCTTATTCCTCCTTTTTATTTTTACAAGAATCATTTTGAGCCAAAAAAAATAAGCTAAATGACTTATCAGAAAATACCAGCTAAAAGCGATCGCTAATTTACAGCTGATTTTTACCATAAAAAAACTGGAACAATCACCCTAAAGGCAATCATTCCAGCAACAAAACTCTACTTACCTAAACTTGCTTTTAATGCATCTACTTTGTCAGTATGTTCCCAAGGCAGATCAACATCTGTACGGCCAAAGTGACCATAAGCTGCTGTTTGGCGGTAGATTGGGCGACGCAAGTCAAGCATTTCGATGATACCTGCTGGTCGTAGATCAAAGTTTTCTCTAACCGCTGCAATCAAGTCTTCTTCTGGAACTGTAGAAGTACCAAAAGTATTGATTGAAATAGAGACAGGTTGTGCAACACCGATCGCATAAGCGAGTTGAACTTCCACTTTATGTGCAAGACCAGCTGCTACGATGTTTTTAGCAATGTAGCGTGCGGCATAACTTGCTGAACGGTCAACTTTTGTTGCATCTTTACCAGAAAAGGCACCACCACCATGACGTGCATAGCCGCCATAAGTATCAACGATGATTTTTCTGCCTGTTAGACCAGCATCACCTTGAGGTCCGCCAATCACGAAACGGCCAGTAGGATTGATATAGTATTTTGTTTTATCATCTAGTAATTCAGCTGGAATAACTTCTTTTATTACTTTTTCGATGACATCACGATGAATTGTTTCATTATCGATTGCGTCATCATGCTGAGTAGAAATAACGATCGTATCAACACGTTCTGGTTGTCCATTATCATCATATTCTACTGTTACTTGTGATTTTGCATCTGGGCGTAAATAAGTCAATTCATTTGATTTACGCAAATCTGCTAAGCGACGGACTAAACGATGACTCAATGCGATTGGTAAAGGCATCAATTCTGGTGTTTCATCTACTGCGAAACCAAACATCAACCCTTGGTCACCTGCACCGATTTCATCTAATACGTCTTTTTTATCTTCATCTCGGATTTCTAGTGCTTCATCCACACCTTGAGCAATATCAGGAGATTGTTCATCGATTGCAGCTAATACAGCTACCGTATCTCCATCAAATCCGAATTTGGCACGTGTATAACCAATTTCTTTGATTGTTTGGCGAACAACCTTTTGGATATCTACATAAGCTGTTGTAGAAATTTCTCCAAATACTAATACAAGACCAGTCGTTACAGATGTTTCACATGCAACTCGTGCTGTTGGGTCTTGTGCCAAGATTGCATCCAAGATGGCATCGCTGATTTGGTCAGCAATTTTATCTGGATGTCCTTCAGAAACAGATTCTGAGGTAAATAAATGTCTTTCTCCCATAAGTGATTCCCCCTAGTTAAATTCGGTTACAAGGCATCTCCGTATCGTACGGATCCTCTCGGGAACTTGCAACGAACCCAGTATAGCAGATAAAATAGATTTCTGCTCGTTTTTTTGTCGCTTTTAAATAAAAAAATGATTTTCATTTCATATAAAACGCTTCTTACTTGCTAACTTTGAGACTATTGGAAATTACAGCGTGCTTCAATCCACAGCTGTAAATCACTTTTACGACAGGAATAGTTTTTTTACAAAAACGCTTGCTCCTCACTAAACAGTCCAGATAGAAAAACACCTGATTTTCTTTTAGATTCTATAATATTTGATGTTGTTACTCTTAAAAGTAGGAATGCCAACGAGTGTGGGACAAATCTAAAATTCAGTTTTGCTACAGACTCTCGAATAAACGGCGTCCAAAAATCAAATCTCTCGGAAATTTCAAAAACGAGGCTGGGACAGAAGTAAGAAACACTTTTGTCTCGACCTCAATACCGAAACGTCTCACTTTATCCTTCCAAACAATCAGAACAAATCAACAGGACCTAAAAAGACTTAGCACAATTATCCAGTAAGATAACTCTGCTAAGCCTTTTGAAATCATTCATTCGGACAAAAAGAAAAAGATACTTGAAAAAGTATCTTTAAATGACCCGTACGGGATTCGAACCCGTGTTACCGCCGTGAAAGGGCGGTGTCTTAACCGCTTGACCAACGGGCCAGGATGAAACTAATGGGCCTAAATGGACTCGAACCATCGACCTCACGCTTATCAGGCGTGCGCTCTAACCAGCTGAGCTATAGGCCCATAAAAAAACTAAAAGCGGGTGACGAGAATCGAACTCGCGACAACAGCTTGGAAGGCTGTGGTTTTACCACTAAACTACACCCGCAGTATGGCGCGGGACAGAATCGAACTGCCGACACATGGAGCTTCAATCCATTGCTCTACCAACTGAGCTACCGAGCCAAACGGTTCCGACGGGAATCGAACCCGCGATCTCCTGCGTGACAGGCAGGCATGTTAACCCCTACACCACGGAACCAGTGTTTTTAGTTTTTAATTGCGGGAGCAGGATTTGAACCTACGACCTTCGGGTTATGAGCCCGACGAGCTACCAGACTGCTCCATCCCGCGA
>NZ_SPHN01000006.1:37131-159258 GCF_005844145.1 Enterococcus sp. BSD2780061688st2 D3 | reverse complement strand
TCGAGAATCAGTCTTCACGTAACAAAAGTGCACAAAGTTATCTGGCAAAAAGTGCACAATTCTACTTGACAGTTACATTCCCACAGCGGACTATCGTAAGGCAATGGTTCTTCCTCAAAGACATCCAGAGAAGCAAAAGCTAATCTTCCTTCATTTAGTGCAATCACCAATTCATCTGTTTTTAAGGATGCTCCTCGTCCTACATTGATCAATACTGCCTGACGATTGAACTTTTTAAATAACTTACCATTGAACAGTCCTTTTGTCTGTTCCGTCAAAGGTAGAATATTTACAACGATAGTCATTTCAGGCACTACTTCTGATAAGTCTTCAAGTGGGTAGGTTTGTTTGAACCCATCTACAGGATGGCCAGATGTATTGATTCCATAACATTCCATATCAAATCCAGATGCCTTTTTTGCAACCATTTTACCGATTTTCCCCGTACCAATGATCAGTACTTTTTGATTTTCTAAAGGCTGATAATGTACATTCGATCCTAACCATTTTTTTGCGACTTGTGCTCGCTGAGCCTGAAATAGCCCTCTTGAATAGCCAAGAATGATTCCCATGATATGCTCTGCAATCGATTCACTATGGATACCACTACCATTAGATACCAATATCCCTTTCTCCGCAAATTTCTCTAATGGTAAGGTATCCACACCAGCAGAAATCGATTGAACCCATTTTAAATGACCAGAGTAAAGCAAGCCCTCTTGATAGTTTCGATTCCATCCTAGACTGATTTCCACGTCGGGAAGCTCTTCTTCTATCAAATCAGTTTTGATCGTATAGTTTGGAGCAATTGATTTGATTTTATCCATAAATTCTTCTCTAAAATCTCGATCTAAGTAAATAATTTTTTCTCCCATGTAGTTAACCACCCTTCTTCTCTTTAGTTTAGCCTAAGTATAACAAAGTATGAAACAATCTGTTTTCTTCAGAACTAAAGAAAAGGAGTCTTCCGGCTGATTTCTTGCCGAAAATACTCCTTTTTCTTCACTGTTCTTTGAAATGATAAATCGGTTCATCTAAAGTTTCATCATAATCTACTTCTAGATCATATCCTTTAAAAAACCATTCATCGGCCTCGTCAATGAAAAATAAGATACCATCGATCACTTCTTTTTTTATAGGATGTTCTGGAAGCTCTACAGACATACCAATGGAAAAGCCTTCATGCACTTCTGTTTTCCCATAAACCTTCCCAAAGAAACGGATACCATAACCTTTAGGTAGCGCTACTTCTGATTCAAACCACTTACGTGCATTTTCTGTCACTGTCAATTCCATTCAAGCATCCCCTTATTGATTCATCTTGTCATCTAAAATATCTACATCTTCTGTCTCACCGATCACTAACAAATTATCATTTTCCCGCACATATTCCGCAGCGGAAGGTGAGACTACGACCGTTCGATCCGAACGACGGATTGCAACTACAGTTAAGTCATAACGCTGTCTAAAATTTAATTCTGCTAACGTTTTATTAAAAAATTTAGGATTAGATACCCGAATTTCCGCAAGCGAAAACTGATCAGATAATTCTAAATAATCAAGGATATTCTTTGATACCAAGTTATGGGCAATTCGAACCCCCATATCACGTTCAGGATGGACAACACGGTCAGCACCTATTTTTTCCAACACACGAGCATGATACTCATTTTGTGCTTTTGCCAAAATATTAGGGACACCCATTTCTTTCACCATCAACGTGACCAAAATACTTGCTTGGATATCTTCCCCGATCGCTATGATCACATGGTCAAAGTTTCTGATTCCTAAAGAACGTAACGTCATTTCATCTTGGGCATTTGCTACTACAGCATGTGTAGCAATATTCATATATTCATTGACTCGGTCTTCACTGCTATCAATGGCTAATACTTCTTGACCCGCTTCGACTAACGTCCGACAGATACTTCCACCAAAACGGCCAAGACCTACAATTGCAAAGTTTTGTTTCACTTGTTTCCTCCCTTATCTTTTTACCTAAGTATAGCAAAGGCTTTCTAAAAACGAAAGCAAGTGATCAAGATATTCTCACCTTTCAAAAATTAATTTCTTACAGAAAAAATAAAAAGAAAAAAACTCAAAATATTAAATTTATTTCGAGATTTTTTCTTCTTGGTTCACCGTATTAGTTTTGCAACACTTCATACAAAAAATTGTTCCTCTTTGAAGGTCCCATTAAAAGGAGTATAATTTATGTTACTTGACTAATCCATGTTTGAACGCATAGATTGCAGCTTGCGTTCGGTCTTCAACTTCTAATTTTGCTAAGATATTAGACACATGAGTTTTAACAGTTTTAAGCGTGATAAACAATTCATCGGCAATTTCCTGGTTGCTTTTTCCTTCAGAGATCAACATCAAGATTTCGTTTTCCCGATTCGTTAATTCTTCATGAAGGACTGGTTCATTTCGTCTACTCATTTTCTCCATCATTTTATTTGTTACTTCAGGTTCTAACACACGTTCTCCACGCTGCGTTGCTCGAATCGCATCTGCTATTTCATGAGCAGTCGATGTCTTTAATAAGTATCCTGCCGCACCTGCTTCAATTGCGGGATAAACTTTTTCATCATCAATGAAACTAGTTACGATAATGATTTTTGCTTGCGGCCAATCCTTTAAGATAGCTTTTGTTGATTCGATACCGTCCATTTCTTCCATGACAAGATCCATTAAGATCACATCAGGTCGTAATTCCATTGCTTTTTCGTAACCTTCTCGCCCGTTTTCTGCTTCGCCAATCACTTCGATATCATCCTGGATCGATAAATAAGAAGAAACGCCTAAACGAACCATTTCGTGATCATCTACAAGTAAAACTTTGATCATCTTTACTTACCCCTCCTTCATTAAAGGAACTTTGATTTCAATACTGGTACCTTGTCCTTTGAAACTAATGATTTTCACTGTTCCACCGATACCCGCAACCCGTTCTCTAATATTATTTAATCCATAGCTACCAGTTTTAGATTCATTCATATTGAATCCAGCTCCATCATCAATCACCCGTAATAACAGATTATTATTGATCTTATGCAAATAAACTTCCAATTCATTCGCCTTCGCATGTCGCAGCGTGTTAGACAATAGTTCTTGTACGACACGAAACAGATGATCCTCAATAGAACTTGTCAATTTTACGTCCTCAATGTCCCATTTCAGAGAAATTTGAATTTTATTTTGCAATTCTTTCAATAGCTGCTCAATCCCTTGCTTCAAACTCTTCTCTTCAAGGTTTACGGGACGAAGATGAAGCAACAATGCACGCATTTCTGATTGTGAAGCATTGATGATATCCGCTACCATTTGCAGTTGTTTACGAAATATTTCAGATGTATCTGTTTTTTCCGCTTGTTCCGTTAATGCAGACATCATCATCATTGCTGCAAAAAGTTGTTGAGAAACAGAATCATGCAATTCTCGAGCTAACCGATGTCTCTCTAATTCTAAGATTTCTTCTCTTGTTTGTCCATCCACATACTGCGGTCTACTTGTCATAATTTGGAGTTCACTTGATACTTCAATCATTTTCTCTTTGATTTTGGTAATTTCCAGATCGATATCATGTAAGTAGATATCATCGACTGGTCTTGGTATTGGTTGATTCAAAATAGGTGATTCATAATTACCCGCCGATAGAGTCCGTAGTTTCTCTTCGATTTTCCCATATCTTGCTTTTTGAATAACTGAAACAATCAAAAAAATGAGAAGTCCTACGCCTAAAGCAATGGCAAATAAATGAAAAATCAAGGGAATATACAAAAGTCTAGCACTTAATAACTCTCGCCACCAATCAGTTTGATTACTCGCATAAAAATAAGTAAATAAAGAGAATAAGATGATCAAGAAAGAAACAATTGCTGAGTAAACAGCAAACATTCGTTTCGACAATTTGCTGATCATACTCGTATCACCTCAACATCTCCCAAAAGTGAATTCGTGATGATCTTTAAACGTCGCGGATTTTCATCATAATCGTTACTATAGATTTTGATGGATTCGTTCTTCAATGAAAATTGTTCTTCTTCAAATAAAACATTCCCAGCCAAAGTAGCGTGTTCTAAACTCATTGCAATACCTACGGGAACTAAAATGCGTGTTCTGCCGATCCCCTTTCGGATGATCACAATATTGTCATCTTTAGGTAACAAAGTATTTCCTAAATCAATGATTGTATCACCAGATATCAATGAAATATTGATATCATCCCATTCATATACATCGTTTCCGATCCTTTGATTACCAAACAATTGTTGCGTTTTTCGTTCATTGTTATGAGATTTTAATTGATCTGTTTGGACCATGATCATTTGTTTTTTACGCCAGAATGCATTTTTTGTAAAATCGATTCCTGATATCTCTACACCTTTTAGACCGATGAACAAAACAGCAAACACAGCCATCATCCATAATGCAGGACTATTCACTAAGCTAAAGAAGATGATCAGTCCTCCCATAACCAATTGAAAATTTTGAAATCCTGATCGTGGATGTTTTTTTAAAGCTAAATATATATTTAAGATGCCAAAAAGTACCAAAAGAAGTAAGGCGACATTATTAACGATTTGCCAAATAGCAAAAAGCAATAGCAGCGTTTCAACAATGATAAAAAAACGCCAAGAACTATTCATCTCTTTTTCCCCTTTCATAGTCATTCTCATTTCATCATACCTAGTTTTTCTCAAAGATGCCATAGGGCTTAAGATGTAAATCATTGCTACAACCAAAAAAGGAGAAGACAAAAGTAAAATCACTTTTATCTTCCCCTATCGATCCGAATAAACAGCGAAAATGAAAGCAACTGCTTCGAAAAATAAATCGAAATTCTCAAAAATTAAAACAAGTTATTTTTGTAGATTTTCTTTTATTTCTTGAAACACCTTTTTTGCCTCTTTTCTACTTAAACATACAGTTGATTTACGCTTGTTCCACTTTAGTGATTTTAACTAACATATCGCCACCAGGAGTTGCGATAGTCACTTCGTCATTAACCAACTTACCGATCAATGCTTGAGCAATTGGAGAATCATTAGAAATCTTTCCAGAAAATGGATCTGCTTCTGCGCTCCCTACAATCGTATACTCTTCTTCATCACCATCAGGCAATTCAATAAAAGTAACTGTTTTACCAATCGATACTTCGTCCGCATCTACACCATCGTTATCAATGATTTGTGCGAAACGGATCATTGTTTCGATCGTTGTGATTCGTCCTTCGACAAATGCTTGTTCATCTTTCGCAGATTCATATTCTGAGTTTTCAGATAGATCACCAAAGCTACGGGCAATTTTGATACGTTCAATAATTTCCCCGCGTTTAACTGTTTTTAATTCTTCTAATTCTTCTTCTAGTTTAGCTTTACCTTCTAGAGTCATAGGGTAAACTTTCTCAACCATGTATAACGTCTCCTTCTTATCTTTTGGAATACCGCAAAAGGTAATCTTTTGAGGATATAATCCAAAAAAGATTACCATGCTTTTCCTAAATTGTAAATGTTTTTTTATTAAAATAAATCACTAGTGACATAACCTATTTTACGAATTATTGACATATTTATCAACTAATTCTAAATGTTCTTCATAAGTTTTTGCAAAGTAGACATCACCTGTTTTGATATCCGCTACAAAGTAATAGTAATCATTTTTAGTAGGTTCTAAAACAGCTTTAATCGAAGCTTCACTAGGGTTATCGAACGGCCCAGGTCCATATCCCGTATTTGTATATAAATTATAAGGAGAGTCCACCGCAGTATCCTCATAGGTCACTAATTCTTTGTGCTCTCCTAATGCATATAACACAGATATATCAGACTGTAACGGCATATTCGCAGCAATCCGATTATAAAATACTTGGGCAATATTTTTACGGTCATTTTCTTTAACCCCTTCTTTTTCAACTAACGATGCCAAAGTCAATACTTCTTGTACCGTATGATTTTGTTGTTTGATTGTTGAAAAATAAGGTTGCAACACTGTATTTGTCTTATTGACCATTTGAATCACTAGGTCTTTAAGCGACATCTTTTTATAATAGTCATAGGTAGCTGGGAACAAATAGCCTTCTAACCGGTATTTGACATTTTCAGCCGTGCTGGCGCTTGCCAATAGATCAGGGAATTTTTGCTGTAACTCTTTGAAGAATGTTTCATCTTTCATCAAATCCAAAAATTCTTGTTCATTTTTCCCAGTCACTTTAGCCACTCGTGAAGCAATTTGATTGATGTCATATCCTTCTGGAACGACCACCTTGCCATCTGCTACTTCTGTCGGTTCAGAAGTACCACCTTCTTGTAATTCTTTACCAATTTCATCTAAAGTCATATTAGGTGCCATTTGGTAATATCCTGCTTTAAATCCAGTCATATTTTTGAATTTCGTATAATAGTTAAATACGATTCCACTCTTAATGACATTATCCTTCTCTAAGATTTCACCGATCTGCTTATTTGAAGAGCCACTTGGGATCTCTACTTGCACTAATTGGTCATTTGATGTATCCAGTGGCTTTAATCCACTGTCGACATAACGGTATACTGTAAAGCCAAGGACGCCGCCAACAATCAATAATGTAAGAACAATCACCATAATGATCCTACTTACGATTTTATCTTCTTTTTTACGTAAATTCTTCCTCTGAGTGATCACTTCGGTGGTATCAGAAGAAACATTCTTTTTTTTCTCCACTGGACGTTGTTTGTTTTCTGACAAAACAACTCCTCCTTACTATCAAGTTCGTAACTCTATTTATTATACATGATATTTGAATTGTCGTGAATGATTTTATTTAAATAATCTATCAAAATTGTAAGTAGTAAATATATTATTATCAGATTAAAATAAATGTTGTCAAGATACAAGCTATTTTAGCTTTATTCTTTCTATAAAAAGAAAGGAAAGTCCAAAACTATTATGAAAAAAGGAAAACATGCTAAAAAAAGAAAGCATTCATTTTTAACAATCATCGTCTTGTTGTTCAGTCTTAGCTCATTTTCTACAGGAACTATTCTTGGATGGCACTTATACAATAATGAACACTCTCAGACAATCGCACATGCTCAATCCTCTCAAAAAAAATTGATACTAACAACCGATGAACAGCAGCTCGTTGAAAAAATCGATCAACTATTACGAAAAAATGATTATATTGGTTCCATTCTCGTAAAGAAAAATAATCGTATCATCATGGAAAAAGGTTACGGCTATGCGAATAAGCTCACGCAACAACCAAATGACCCTTCACTTTATTATCAGATTGGTTCGATTCAAAAAGCATTGACTACTCTTTTGATTTTAAAACAAGTCGAACGTGGACACCTTTCTTTAGACACTAAGTTGGCTCAATTCTATCCACAAATCGCTGGTAGTCAGAGAATTACTATCCGTGACTTGCTGTATATGCGCTCGGGCTTGCACCGAACTGCTTCTCCGACCATACCAATGACTGATGAAGAAATCGTCCAATTTGCGCTTCAGCACTTAAAATTTACAGATTACCAGACCTACCATTACGAACCATTGAACTTTACCATATTGACTGGAATTTTAATCAAATTAACGAATCAACCGTATGAAAAATTAGTGACTGATGATATCATAGAACCTTTGGGATTACAGCATACGAAGTTTTATGACCAAGTCAAAAATTCATCCAATCATGCACTATCCTATCAAATGTCTAAAGAGGACGATTACTTTAAACCATTGACAGAATCTGAAACAGAGATCCATAACGAATTAGGGACTGGGAATATCAGTATGTCCGTCTATGATTTAAATACGTTGTTTACACAAGTTTTATCTGGAAAACTAGTTTCCAAAGACGTACTCTTCTCATTATGGCGTGAAAATGCGAAGGGGCATCCATACAGCGGTGGCGTATACTGTGGAAATGATTATATCTTAGCCCAAGGAAATATCAATCGGTACCATTCAGTCGTGGCCATCAAAAGAAATCTAACAGATACTGTCGTCATGGAAAGCAACGTTCAAGCAGATAAAAAGATCAAACTGTCAGCGAATGATCTAAGGAATCAAATCTATGATCTATTGGAAGGGACCAACCACTTAGCAAATGGCTGATATAACGAAAAGAGAAGATTGAAAATACTACATCTTTGATAGTATTTACTAAAAAAGAGACTGGGACAACAATTGTCTCAGTCTCTTCTAGTATCTCTGAAAATGGGCTCTATAATTTATGGGACTGATGAATCAAAATTGATTCTTCAGCCCCATTTTTCATTTTAGGTATTAAAAAACATATCGTTCTCTAGTATGATTAAATCACCACAAAATAAACTACGAGAGGACGATATGTTCTATGAATGATTCTATCAAAAAAATGTTGCGATTAATAGACCAAAATTTAGTAATCACTGAAGTTTCTTACGAGCTGTTTCAAAACAAAAAAACGATGGTCATCGATGCGGTTCTCTCTCCTGCTCCTTGTGCTTGTGCACATTGCGGTTCCTCTGTAATCGATGCTCACGGTCAAACGACCATTGTGAAGAATGGCAAGAAGAAAACTATTGTCCGCTTTGAAGAATACAACCACATGCCACTGATCATGCGTTTGAAAAAGCAACGCTACACCTGTAAAAACTGTTTGCGTCATTGGACAGCCCAAAGCTACTTTGTCCGTCCTAGACATTCGATTGCCAATCATGTCAAATGGAAAATCACTGCTTTACTCGCCGAAAAGATGTCTTTATCATTGATTGCCAAGCTTTGTCAGGTATCTTTGACGACTGTGATTCGTACATTGAAAGAGTTGAAAAACTATCTTCCGAAGCCGTCAAAAAGGACCCTGCCAAAAGTATTGATGGTGGATGAATTTCGTTCGCACGCTTCGATTGAGGATAAAATGAGCTTTATTTGTGCGGATGGCGAGACAGGAAAACTCATTGATATTTTGCCTACACGTAAATTATCGCGTTTGACACACTATTTTAGTCGCTGTACGAATCCTGAAGCGGTGGAATACTTAGTGACAGATATGAATGCCGCCTACTTCTAATTGACAAAACGTGTCTTACCGAATGCGAAAGTCGTCATTGATCGTTTTCATATCACCAAACATCTGAATCAGGCATTCAATGATTTTCGTGTACAAGAAATGAAAAGATTACACCAGTTAGGGCAACGAAGAGAAGCCGAGAAAGTGAAAAAGAACTGGCGCTTTCTTCTAAAAAACCGTCAAAAAATCAATTACTATGACTACAAAACATGGCGCAGTTTTCGTGCACCTAAATACCCGCTACTCACTGAAGCAATGATGATCGATCGATTACTGGCGTTTTCAACGCCTTTAAAGGAAGCCTATACTTTTTTCCATGAGCTGACCGAAGCCTTTCGAGACAAAGAACCTGACTTATTTTTTACCTTATTAAAAAATCTTCCTGAAACACTTGATGTCCAATTTCGCACGAAACTTCAAAACCTTTTAACTTACGAAGAAGGGATTTACAATGCTATGATTTACCCGTATTCTAATGGCAAAATAGAGGCCAAAAATACCCATATCAAGACACTGAAACGATTATCTTATGGATTTAAATCATTTGAGAACATGAAAATCAGGATTTTTTTGATCAATCAATTGATTCAAGTGAAATAACAAAAAAATCTGAGACAGAAGGTCAGTCCTTCTATCCCAGATTTCACTTTACAAAACTCATCAGTCCTTATTGACAAAGAGCCTGAAAATGGATAAACGGTGAGACAAACGTCGCATCCTCGGAAAATACGTTGAAATTTCCCAAAAATTGGAGGAGAAATTTTCGGAAATTCCTTTTTATTTCTTGATGCGAAACACTTTTGTCTCAACCTCGTTTAGTTGATTTCAGTTTTTATATAATTAGTCATTCCACTTAAAATATCATATTTCGGTTGGTAACCAATTGACTGGATCTTAGTGATATCTGCTAGAGAGTCATGGATATCACCTGAACGCTCTTCTTTATATTCAAGCGCCAGTTCTACGTCAAGAATTTTATCGATTGCATGAATCAATTCCAAAAGCGTGGTAGCTTTACCTGTTCCAACATTGAATTGTGTCCCCAATGCTGCTTTTTCATTTGCAACTAAAAGTAACGCTTGGATCACATCCTCTATATAAACAAAATCTCTAGACTGGCTCCCATCACCGAATAATGTAAAGGAAGCTTTCTCTCCTGCTAGTTGTTTCTTGTAGCGATCTATCAGAATAGAAATCACGCCGCTATATGGAGAATTTGGATTTTGATTTGGTCCGTAGACATTGAAGAAACGAACTGCGCTACCAGGTACATCATACAAATGACAATAGTCTAGCACATATTGTTCTGCAGCAAATTTATCAACTGCATAAGGTGTCAATGGTCGAATCACAGACTCTTCTTTTTTTGGTAAGGTCGGTTCATCCCCATAAACAGCCGCTGAAGAACTAAATACGATTCGTTTTAAATCAGGTTGGTACTTACGGATCAATTCTAGAATCATCAATACACTTTCAAAATTCACACGATGTGTTTCCACCGGTCTAGCAACTGAATCAGCCACACTAGCAACTGCTGCTAAATGGAAGATATAATCAAATTGATTAGCTTTCATGATCTCTTCCATCAAGGATTTATCTGCGACATCTCCCTCAATAAAAGTGATATTTTTCGTCATATCCAGATTTTCTATTTTTCCCATCGATAAGTCATCGACGACGATTACCACATTCTCTTTTCCCAAATGATTGGCCAAGGTAGAACCAATAAAACCGGCCCCACCGGTGATCAATATTTTTTTCATGAATTTCACTCCACTTCTGATTCATTAATCTTATTTTTGTTCAATAATAGATTTATTTCACTCTCATATTCCCCTGCCACATTTTTGCTTATTTCAGGATCCTGTTGTATAAGAACGTAGCCAGAATCTTCAATCCAAGTTTCATAAACCCAGGAGAACAGTAAAGGTTCTTTATTAACGTTGTTAATATAATAAGAGTATTTTTCAGATAGCTGAGGATCATTATTTGTTTTAATATCATTTACAACTGGAGAAATAAAATCAGGTGTATCTGGTATGTTTAAATTTATACCTTCAAAATTTATTAAACTTCTTGTATTTTGAATTAAGTACAGATAGGCATTATTTAATTCTTCATATGAACTGAATGTAAAAATTCTCACCTTTGCATCACAATTGCTAATTGTTTTGACTTCAAATTGCATAGATGTCATCGGAGAAATTTTATTTATGGATAAACCAACATTAGCCATATCATTTTCACTAATTTCAGATGGATTTAAAACCATATTACCATCTTCACGATATTGATTTATTATGTCATTTGCCGAAACTAAATAATCATCTCTAGTTTTAGGATTGATAATTATATCAGCCTCTTCGCCAACTATAGTACCATTTGATTTTATTCCTAAATATATTTTATCATCATGAATATTTTGTATATTATAGTATATCTTAAATCTACCTTTTGAATTTACTTTTACTTTGATATTTTTCGTATTGATATTCCCATCTAAAATTCCATTTTCACCATTTTTCAATGTACCCGTTATTTCGACTTTCCCCTCACTATCGGCATAAAAAGCAGGTTCATCAAATGACAAGTGAGCATTTTCCACATTTTTTGTACAACCAACTAGAATTAAAAATATACTTATGATCCCTATTAAATAAATAATTTTTTTCAATTACTTTTCCTACACTTTCTTAATTATGAAGTCACATACTTTAATAACTCTTTCCATTGTCGTACTATAGAATTTAATGAAAAAGTATTGCTTCTTAAAAGAGCTAGTTGAGCATATTCTGTTAAAATTTTCTCATTATTAACTAAATCAATCGTGTCTTTTATGAATCTTTTTTCTGAAAAATCTTTCACAAGATATCCAAACTTACCATTCTGAGTTATTTCCATTGCGCCTGTCGTTTCAAAAGTAACAACAGGTAATCCAAAATTCATTGCCTCAACAAGCGTTAATCCAAAACCTTCATATAATGCAGGTGAGACTAGAATTTTAGAATTTCTATAGTATATGGCTAATTCATCAGAATTTTTAGGTCCTAAGTAATTTATTTTTGATGGATATTTCATTTTAGAATACAAATATTGGAATTTTTCTATCTGTGATTTTGTCCCATCTCCTATTAGATTAACATTCCAATTATCTGGTAGTTTATCTGCCAATTTTATTAAAATATCTATTCCTTTGCTCTCTATATCAAGCCTTGAAACACACAAAATATTATTATTTCTTTCCGTATTTATACAGTCGTCGTTTTTTTCATAAATAATCGGATTATATATTTTCATTCCTTTGATATTTATTTTTGCTAAAGCAGCAATGTCATATTCAGTTAAGCATACAACAGCATCACTTTTTAAAAGACTATCCTTATAAAATTCTAAATATTTTATTCTCTCTTTCTTTTCCGTGTATATATTTACAGGTCCATGTATCCATACTATCACTTTTAAGCCAGGAAACTTTTTCTTTAATTTGGGAACCAAAAAAGTAAGATCGTATCTACATATTATGATAACATCTAGATGTTTAGACTGTATAAATTCTGAAATTGCCATATATTGTTTATTCATGTAATTAGCTAGATTTACACTTTTATTATTTAATGCTAGTTCAGTATATTTTTTTATATAAGTTGCATACTTTAAAATTTTAGTTTCTCTAATCTTATACCTAGAGACGGTAAGCTTATTTGAAGGTATTTTATAAAAATTTGAGCTATCTCCAGATGCACTTAAATAAAATGAATTGTTATCAAATTTCTCAATACCATTACCTATTAATGTAACTACTCTAGCAATGCCTCCCATTGGAAAACTATCAGATATAAATCCTACATTCATTTAATCAACTTCTTTCGAAAAATATTAATCAATGTAACGTATAAAAATCGCAGTTCAGGAGCTTTAAAATAGACTAATAGATATATAATAGTTCCCACAATAAAACTTGTTGTTGCATATAGTAGTATTCCTGTCAGATTAGAAGCGAATCTCCCCACAATCACAAAAAATATAATTGTTGTTGCGATTACCAATGTAATTAACTGCTTCGAGACAATTTTTATATAATTATAGATAGAAGAATGTAGTCCATATTTATACACTACGTAAGGTTCAATCCAACAAACAGTCAGTAAAGAAGATATTGTTGTAGCAAAAAGTACTCCATTAATACCTAATTTAAAAACTAACAAAAAGAAAAATGAAAATACGATATTAAGGATTGCCTCAATCACAGATTTCCATCTTTGTTGCCAAGCCAAACCAAATGCTTCGATGAAAACTATTGATGAGTTTCTCATCATCAATATTACAAAATTAAGGATAATTAAAAACACGGTCATCGATGATAATTTATATTTTGATCCCACCCAAAAATCAATAAATGGATTTATTGTAGCAATTAGTATTATACTTGAATAGTATGTTAAAGTGAAATTCACAAAGTTATGACGCTCAAATACTTTGATACTTAAATGATCATCTTTATCAACAGCAACGTTACCAATACTTGAAGTAATTGAGTTAGTTATTTGTCCGCAGAGCCCTCTTATGCTATTAACAATCAAAATATAATTTGAGTATATCCCTACCGTACTAATACCTACAAAGGAAGAAATAAAAATGTTGTCAGTACCACTAACCACTACGCCGCCAATTTTGGAAGATAAATTCCCTATTGTATTTCTTTTCAAAGTTTCCTTAGTTTCATTATCCAAAGAATAAGATTTGGATTTTTTTAAATACGGATAATATTTCTTTACCTTAAATGTCAATAGTACATTTGCTGTAATTGTACCTAATATTTGTATACATAAAAAAATTATATAATTTTGATAAAAGTATAGGCTTATAAATTGAAATATTGTAACAAAACAATTACATAAAAAATCATATACCACTGGAATATATGATTTTTGATCCGCAATAAGCAACGATCTGTTGTAAGTAAAAAAATAACTACTTACAGAATTTATTAAAAATAAGAAATATATCACATAAATATTTTTGATATATCTTGCATCACCAATCATATAGGGTAATAGAGGCACCAACATGATTCCTAATACTCCTATTGCTAAACCAATAAACGTGTATATTTTCTTATATAGATGCATTAACGAATTAATTTTACTCTCATCGCCTTTGGCAATTGGTGAGTATAGAGAATAGACTATTG
Source organism: Enterococcus sp. BSD2780061688st2 D3 (assembly GCF_005844145.1). NCBI lineage: Bacteria > Bacillati > Bacillota > Bacilli > Lactobacillales > Enterococcaceae > Enterococcus > Enterococcus sp. BSD2780061688st2 D3. The sequence goes on along the minus strand of NZ_SPHN01000006.1, from coordinate 145,030 downwards.
AAGTACCAACTCCTAATTCAGCTAAAGACAACATAGATAAAATATTTGTAAATAATCCATTTAATCCGAGATATTCAGCTCCTAAAAAGTAAATAAATATACTTCTAGAAATAAATTTAATTAAAATGTTAAAAATATATATAGTCGCTGAAACACTCGAATTAATAAGAGAGTATTGCATTCTGCTTTTCTTTTTCAAAATATCCTCCTAATTAAATAAAGTACTAAAATATTTTACTATTTTTTTACTTTTAAATTTACTTAGTAAAAATGCTCCAACGTAGCAAAAACAAACGCACATCCAAAACGAAGGTTTTAAAATAAATACTGCCCATCTAAGCGTAGCATCTCGTGGTAAAAAGAAAAAACTTATCAAAGATGTTAATATAAATATATTAATAAATATTTTGTTTTTTCTAAAGTATACTATAAATAAAATAGTTAATACTCCAAAAATAAAACTAGAAATAATCACTCCAATATAGCCAAAATCCAGGTACGTTTCAAGTATAAAAGACGAACCAAATCCATTTCCTTTAAAGAAATCCTTCCATCTACTTACATAATCTAGATTATTGGCTAATTGATAACTAGCAATTCCTCGGTAATAATTATTCCCTTCATTCATGCTTCTCATTCCAAAAAGTTTTTGGCTTATTACACCATACTTTAATGCATCAAGAAAAGGTCCAAATGTATATAATTTTATTTCTGAAAATGGAAGTTTATCCATAAACTTATAGCCTATACTCAATGTGTCAAATGTTGTTCCTTGTTTATAAAAAAAATCAATAATAATAGAGAATATCCCCTTTGGAGCAGATTCTCCTGCACGCAGGTAATTCATTATTCCTAAGCCAAACAACCCAGGAGGGACCATGGCACCAATAATGATTCCTTCTTTTTTGCCAAACCAGCTTTCTTTTTTATCATAAAAACTTCTCATTATGACATACACCAAAGCAAAGAGAAAACTTAATACTAAGCTATTTCTACTTCCCATAAGAAATGTAGGAACAGTTGTTAAAACATACAATGCTAGCATAGTAATACTTCTTTTTTTTGTAGGAAATGTTGCTAAAAATATACATAAAGCAAATGTGCTAAACAATGAAAATCCCTTTATGAAAAAGGGTAAATGGGAAGTAAAACCAGCATGAAATTCGAGATAACTAGTTGATTTAGCATATAAATATTTTTCAATATTTATAAGTAAGGTAGACAATATAGAAATAATATAAAGGACACCTGAAGTGATTCGCAACAAATGAGTTTTTTCATCTTCGTGAGTATCTTGATTTATCAAGATTGACTTATTAATAACTTTCTTAGTAACAATAGTTGCTACTAATGATCCTATGAACAAAAAAAGTAGACTAAAGAAAACTCCTGTTAATGCAAAGTTGATATTATTGTAAGGAAAATACCAAAATTTACTTCCTCTAATTGTTGCTATCAATGGTCTACTTATTAAAAGAGTAAACATAGTTACATTAAGAAAAAAGAATATTACTCTCTTTTTTATATTATATAAAGAAAAAAACATATTGTTTAACCAGATGAATGTGATCCCAAATACCTGTAATTCATAGCTATTGTATAATTCTCCACTTAAAAATAGAATACATCCAGTAATAATTGTTATTAAACTTATAACATTTCTTATTGTCAAATGTTTTTTTAGCATCCTACTCACCTTCTTAATTTAAACTGTAATTTTGTCAATAATTTATAAATTCTCAAATCAACTAGTAAAAATAATCCTGCAATTCGTCTATTCAAGCTAAGTCTACTTTTAAAAAGTATAAAACTCATATTTTTTCTCAAAAAACTTACTATCTGCTTGACTTCTTTTTTATATTCTTTTTGCACATTAGACTTAATTATTAAATCCAAAACTGAATAGTAAGCCCAGCAGACTCTACTATGAGCATTTTCATATAACTCTGGAAATTTTTCTATAACTTTTTTTTCATTTTTAGTCCAAACTTTTATTATATTGAACATTTCAACCTTAAATTTCCCCTCAGTTGAACTATTACTGTTTCTAATATAAAAATATAATGGTGTACTCTCATAAATAACTTGATTTATTTCTAAAAAAATATCAATCATCAACTCTGAATCTTCGGCAAAGCTACTATTAGGATAATTTTTATTTTTGAATATATCTTTTTTAAATAGCTTTGTAACTGAATGTGTACCAAATGTCTTTCCGTCTAAAATATTCTTTAAGGCTTCAAATTGGGAGTAGATAATTTTATCTTTTCTTTCTTCATAATTATTTATTGAATAAGACCCATTTTCTTGATTATAAATATTTTCTAACTGGATTATGGATATATCCGCTTTAGACTCTAATAGATTTTTTAATAAGATATCAAACATTTCGATATCTATTAAATCATCACTGTCCACAAAACCAATATACGATCCTTTAGAAGCCTTTAAACCGGTGTTTCTTGCGCCTCCGGCCCCCATATTTTTTTGATTTATAAGAGTGAATCTAGAATCCTCTCTTACAAACTCATTACATATCTCTACACTATTATCTACTGAACCATCATTGACCAAAATTACTTCTATATTTTGATAAGTTTGATTTTTAATTGATAATAAACATCTTCTTAATGTTTTTTCAGAATTATATATAGGAACTATTATACTAATCATCTTATCTCCATTTATTACTATTATTTTTTTTCACAAGATATGAATATAATCTGTTTGAAAAGAGTAAAGTAAAAAAGCTAATTTTTCTATTAAACGTAAAATTTTTGCTTTTAATAATCTTAAAAAAATTTTTATTTAATGTTAGCTTTATCTCTTTATAATATCTATCTTCTTCTGGTGTTCTTTTTACTAATGCTAATTTATCAATAACGAAGAAATTTGCCCATATTACTCTTGCGTGTGCATCACTAACTAAAATTGGAATGTTCTTCTTTATCAAATTATAATTATATTCCCATGCTGTTATGGTATCTATATCTTTAACGCTAAATTTAGCAGATGTAATGCTCTCTTTTCGGTGTATATAATGATACTTAAGTTTAGTAGCTACACCTACTTTATTTACTAATAGTAAAAGTTCAATGATAACAAAGGCATCTTCAGCTATAACATCTTTAGGAAATCTGATATGTTGGAACAATTCTTTTTTATATAACTTGTTCCAAACATTTGCGGTTAATTTTCTTCCTTTGAGAATCTCTTCAATAGCTTGAGTACTATCTATGACAGTAAAACTCTCTATATCCTTATCAATATTTAATATACAATCACCATATTCATCATAATAACCGACAATTGCCATATCGACATCTTCTACACTAAAAGCGTTATACAAAATCTCATACATATCTTTATCAATGAAGTCATCACTATCAACAAATCCTAAATATTTTCCTTTAGCTATTTCAATTCCTGCATTACGAGCATCACTTAATCCACCATTTTCTTTATGAATAACTCGCACTCGACTATCTAATTTTGCATACTCATCACAAATTGCTCCACTATTATCTGGAGAACCATCATCTACTAATATTACTTCAAAATCCGTAAATGTTTGGGCTAAAATAGAATCTACACATTTTCTTAAATACTGTTCTACGTTATATATGGGAACTATTATACTAATCTCACACATTTATATCTCATCCTTAACTAATTGTACTGTATGGATCAAAGATTCATCTAATGAAAATAATGGCTGCCAACCGCTATTGATAATTTTTTGATTGTCTAAAATAGCTGTATTCGCCTTAGAAAAACCTTTGCTTTCGATCTCATCCGGTAATTCAAAACGTACTTCTTTATTTCCAATATCTGCTAATTTTTTGGCAAGATCTTTAAGATGCAAATCAAAATTTTCATCTGCGATATTATACGCTTCGCCACTTTCTCCATGAAGTAACAAATGAAGAATTGCAGAAACAGCATCACCTACATAAATGTACGAAAAATACTGGTTTCCTTCACTTTTTAAGATAATATCTTCACCGTTTACTGCATTCAAGATGAATTGAGAAGATGCTTTCGAATCGGATAACAACATCGTTGGTCCAAAGGTTCGACATAATCTCGGAATAACGATGTCCAAATGATGTTTTGCGATATAAGCTTGACAAAGAGATTCACTTACCCGTTTGCCTTCTGGATAGCCAGCTCGTAACGTATTGCAATCGATATAGCCACAATAATCTTCAGTAAATTTTTCAACATCTCCACGATTTTCACCATATATTTCGACAGTTGAAAGAAAAAGAACTCTGCTTGCTTTCGTAGCCACAGCATGTTTCAAGACTTGTTCAGTTCCAGCAAGATTGGTCATAATTGTTCCAATAGGATCAGTTGCATAGGCTTTTGGATGGGTGTTACTAGCACCATGAATAATATAATCAGCAGTAATTGATGATGGGAATGGCTGCGTAACATCTCCTTCAATTATTTCAAAGTTACGATCATTGATATAGGATTGGAATCGTTTTTCCAACTTATTGCGGTTTCTGCCCATAGCGTATACTTTGATATTGGTTTCTAAATATTCGTTTGCCACCATCAAAACATCAACTAGAAATGAACCAATCATTCCTGAAGCTCCAATCATCAATAGCGATTTTCCATCTAAGCTTTTTAAATCTTTCGTGTACTTAATCACCTTCATTAAGTCATTACGATATATCGTATTCTCATTTAAAGCCATGCTCATCACCTAGTCTTTCATTTTTAAATATGCTTTGAACAATTCTAAATCGTCTGTTGTCGTTAACTTAATATTTTTATCAGAACCCGCAGCAAAATAGAGAGTTTCACCAAGATCAACCATCATTGTGTTTGTATAAGATGAGTCTGTCATCCCAATATTTTCTTTGATTGCACGATTGTAAGCAGATAACAACTTGCCATATTGGTAAGCTTGGGGTGTTGAAACACGTCGTAACGTATTGCGGTCAACATACTGTTCCGTTGTTTCTTCTGTTTTTTTGATAAATATTTGTTCATTATATGGTAAAGAAGTCACACCATTTCCATATTCTTTACATTTGACAATCACATCAGATAATACTAACTCATCTACTAATGGACGAATACCATCGTGAATGATAATTGTGTCATCATCCTCAGAATAGTCTTTTAAGAACTGCACGCCATTATTGATTGATTCTTGTCCTTTAGATCCACCGGTGATCACCCATTGTACTTTACTAATGTTAAACTCTTTGATGTAAGCCCACATAGTTTCTTCCCAGCCTGATTTGCAAACAACTAATATGCGATCAATTTGTGGATGATGTTGGAATGATTCCAAAGTATAAATAATGATTGGTTTTCCATCAATTGTAATAAATTGCTTTGGGATATCTTGCCCCATTCTTTTGCCAACTCCACCGGCAATTATAATAGCTGTGATCATTTTTCTTCCGCTCCTTCAGTAAGATAGTATTTCCCTCTATACTCTTTGTAACAGCAATCTGGATCAATATAAATCGAATCGTGAATTGTTTTCTGATTTTCTTTGGATGGTCTTTCCATATAATTACCAAAAGCGGTTTTTAAATAACGATCATAACCAACTGGAATGGGCATTTCGGTATTTTCAAACGGCACAAACTTTGCAATTGAAAAGTCCTCTGCATAATAAATGTTTCCCATATATTTAGGTCCAACACATAATTCTGTTACATACTTAGTTGGTTTTTTATTATACTTAGTCATTTGTCGTTCTGCAAAAGACCAAATATAGTAACGGATATTTTGTTTCTTGAAAATACTTAACAATATTTTCCCACCTGTAGCCATGATCCCACCATGGTTTTCTGGAACTACTTGAGAACAAAATAGAGCGTATACTAGAGCCCACATTTTTTGTATTTTTCTACTGAATTTAGAATCTGGGGCAACGTCTAAAGGAAAGATATCAATCGTTATTCCATGTACAATATCAAGATCTTTTTGATAAGTTTTAATAAAGGTAGTATCCGCATCTCGAATCGTTGTAAAAGAATTATGATCATTATAATTTTTAGAAGCTTTTTGAATTGGATATTTCTTATTTATCTCTGATTCATACCAAAGCTTATAAAATTTTTCATAATCTTGTCTTGGCATAAAAAAATCAAGATCATCGTCCCAAGGAATAAATCCCTTTTCTCTCACTGCTCCAATTGCACCGCCACCACAGAAATAGCAAATAAGCTGTTTTTTCTTACAGAAATCAACAATTTCTTGAGCCATTTTTAAAGTAATTTTTTGTAATTTCTCCATTTTAGGATCACTACTATACAAGTAAACATCCCCCTATTTTCTCAATTGTGACTGATAAATTTTCCCTCTTAACTTATTAGGCAATAAACACACTAGACTATGTGCACATGATACAAATAAAAAATCCTTTACCGTACCTAGGCCGGCTCTCCAGACATGATAACGTCCTTTTAATCCTGGCATAAGATATTTTATACCTCCACGTCTTGCATACATGTCTGCACCAGCTCTAGCATAAACTAAAGGTTCTTGCACGTTATACCCTTGGAATCCTGCTTTCAAAAGTCTTACCCATAAGTAATAGTCTTCAAATCCAATCAATGGCTGATAATTACCAACACTTAATATAGCATTCTTATCAAACATCACAGTCATATGGTTAAACGGATTCCTTTTTTTCGAAAATTTGCGTATTTCATCGTTATATTCTGGAACAATTCTTTTTCCGATTATGTGTTCCTTGTTATTAACGAATTCATCGATATTACTTCCAACAATAGCAATCTCTGGACGTTGTTCAAATATAGCAAGTTGTTTTTCCAAACGGTTTTCAGCCATGATATCATCCGTATCCATCCTAGCAACCAGTTGATTCGACGTATGTTCTAGACCTTTAGCTAGAGCCACTCCCAAACCTTGATTCTGTTCTAATTTAACTAATTTAAATTTATCAGGGTATTTCTTTTCAAATGTTTCTACCACTATTTCTAATTTTTTATTGATTGGCCCATCATAAACTAACACAATTTCATCAGGTAAAATTGTCTGTCTAAAAATACTAGCGAGCGCTTCTCGTAAATATTCCGGCTTTTCTTTATCATACAAAGAAAGCAACATACTGATATTTTTATTTTTCAAATTTCTCCCTGCTTTCTTCTCAAATATTTTTTAGCGAAAGATTTTTTCATTTGGAAAATCAATTTCTGCCAATGAGATCACATTTTCGTCATCTTCTAGTCCTTGAGAGGACATTTTATCAAACAAGATCTTGATAGTTTGTAATAAGATCTTTAAGTCAAGCATCAATGAATATTTTTTAATATAAAGCAAGTCAAAACGCAATTTACTGTTGTAATCAGAGACATATTTCCCATAGACTTGTGCATACCCGGTGATACCGGCACGAACATTGTGTCGTAAGTAATAATAAGGATTTTCTGCATTGAACTGATCGACGAAGAAAGGACGTTCAGGACGTGGTCCTACGATCGACATATCCCCTTTAAGCACATTGAAGATTTGTGGCAATTCATCAAAGCGGACAGCTCGAATAAATTTGCCTACAGGTGTTACTCGTGCATCGTTGCTTTTAGCTAAAACTGGCCCGGACTTTGCCTCTGCTGTTGCGGTCATCGAGCGGAATTTATAAATCGAAAATTCCTTTTGATTTTTTGTGATTCGCACTTGTTTATAGATGATTGGTCCAGGTGATGTCACTTTGACTAAGATTGCTGTGAATATCATAAATGGTGAAGCAATAACTAGTAAAACAAGTGAAACGATGATATCGAATAAACGCTTGAATAGTTCATATTCTGGTTGGATCCTAAACCCAGATGCTTCAATGATACTTTCATCTTCGAAATTCATAATATTCGGATTAATCATCGTCAAGTTTTCAAATGTTGTATTCAAAAATAATTTTTTTTCATTTTTAGTAACTAATTGATAGATTTTGATTTTTTCGGATTCTTTGATATGAGAAGCAAGATAGACAATGTCGATGTCTTCAATCATATTTTTGATGTTTTCGTAATAGTTATCAAGAATGACTGCTTCGACTTTATGTTTATTGTTTTTCTTTGAACCAAAATTTTGGATCGCTGGTGCGACATCTTTTTCTAGCCCAATGATGACGACCTTTTTATCTCGACTTACTCGTAAATAAAGTTTATAGACAAGAATACGGTAGATACTTAAGAAAATCGTACCGAGGATAAACGAGAGTAAGATAACAATACGTGGAAAAGCAAACCAACGGCCCGCAAAAGTCACTACCATGATTCCTAGTGTCATCAATACCTGACCGATGACTGTGACAAACACGATGTCACTGACCATTCGATTATAAAAAACATATGCACCCAACAAAATGTTCAACGCAATAAAAATCACTGAAATAATAAATGCTGAGTGTTGGAAAGTTTCGAAATTTCGTAATGGCACCTCTCCACGAAATTTCAGTAAGAAACTACTATATATTGCTACATTGTATACAATAACATCCATTAATATAATGAATATCCGTCGTGCAGCACTCCATTCTCCATTTTTATTCATATATACACTCCTAATCACAAAATAATACCTCTATTATCTTACCATAGCGACCTTTAAAAACCTAGTTTATAAGCAAATTGTAATGGAAATTAAAAAAAACAGCTTTTGCTTTTTTAACGACTTACAACTTGTATGCATTAATATTTGCCCACGTAAAAAGCCGTTATGTGTAATGACTTAGCAACATAACGGCTTTTTATTGATGGATTAATCAGGGCGCAGCGAAAAGTCTCCGATTCCTTCTTTTGTTAAATTATCATTGTAAAATGGATCATGCGCAATATAGATTGGCCATTTGTCTTGCATTTTTTTGATTTCACCAGCAAATCTTTTTTGCTTTTCAGGGGTATCTTCATAACCTCTAGATTTTGATTCAAAGTGATAAAGTTCTACTTGGTGTGCATAAACGTTGTATCTGCCTAGTTCATATATTTTCAAACATAGATCGACATCATTGAATGCCACTTCTAATGTTTCATCAAATCCATTGACAGCTTTAAAATCAACTGTTTTAACCATCATACAAGCAGCAGTAACTGCTAGATAATTTACATCGATGACTAACCGTCCAAAATAACCGCAGTGGGTCCGATCATAATTATTCAATGCATGTCCTGCAACGCCACCAATCCCGACTAGCACTCCTGCATGTTGAGTCGTATCATCTGGATAATATAATTTCGCTCCAACACAGCCGATACGATCGAATTGAGCATAGGAGACCATTGTCGTCATCCAATTTGGTTCAATGACTTCGGTATCATTATTTAAAAATAAGAGATACTTTCCACTTGCTTTTTCGGCAGCTAAATTGTTGATTCGAGAATAATTGAAAGGAATATCGATCAATTCTACGATAAACCGTTCATGCAATTGCTTTTTATATTCGGCGAACAGCTCTTGCATCTTAGGGTCTGTGCTTCCATTATCTGCAATAATTATCTCATAATTTGGATAACTTGTTTTTTCAATAATCGAGTCCACACATAGTTTCAAATCATCATACCCATTTTTAGTTGGGATAATGACACTGACCAACTCTTCTTGCACTACATCATAAGTGACTTCATAAAAACCTGAAATCAAACCTGGACGAACTGTCCCTTTGATTCCTCTTCTATTTAATGCATCAGTTAAGGCTTTCACGCCAGAATCATAGATATAACTTTTTGCTTCACCGCTGCTGGCTGTTGAACCTGGAATCGTTCGCCAGTGATAAAGTACTTTATCAATATGATAAATATGGTCTGCTGGGATCTGTTCTGTTACTCGTAAGACTAAATCATAATCTTGTGACCCTTCATAGCCTTTTCTGAACCCACCAAGTGACTTGACGATACTGGATCGGTAAACGCCTAAATGTGAAATGTAATTATTTCCCATCAGAGTATCTGGTGACCAATCTGCTTTGAAATGTGGATCGAAACGATTCCCCTCAGCATCGATCTTATCTTCGTCGCTGTAGATCACATCAAGTTCAGGTCGTTCATTTAAAACTTTCACTACTTCAAAAAGTGCATGGGGTGGTAATTCGTCATCATTGTCTAGCAATGCAATGAATTCACCTGTTGCGATTTCTAACGCAGAATTGGTTGCTAAACTGATATGCCCATTTTCTTTTCGAAAAACAACTTTGATCCGTGGCTCTTTTTTCTCATAAGCTTCTAAACATTTCTTGATTTTTGGATCCGTGGATGCGTCATCACTGATACACAATTCCCAGTTGTCATAAGTTTGATTCAACACAGAATCGATACACTTTTCCAACCATTTGATTTCTACATTATAAACGGGCATCGCTATTGAAATCAGCGGGCGATAATCAAATTGTTTGGACTGCTCTCGTTGACTTTTCAAATCGATATTTTCGTGGCGAGTGATCCACTCTGCATAATCGATTGAACCTGGTTTTAGTTCTAGTTTTACTCGGCGAATTGCTTTTTTTACACCATGTGTTCGGGCGTAATTGATGCCTTTTTTCAATAACCGTTTTTTCTTTTCCCAACCTGTTTCTAGTCCATCATCATAAGGGTAACGACTATTTAGTTTCACAGCGATTCCATTTTGATGTTTCTTGGTCTGGAAGTCTAAGATTGCTCTGCCTTTTAATCGTCCAGATAAGCGGATCGAAAAACCGCTTGGTGTTTTCACATCTAAGTTGTATAAATGATTGATATCGAGTCGAACGACATTTGTTACCTCTGCGATAACATTTTCTTTATCTACTTTGATATGAGGGATCTCTTTTGTAACCTCATCGACTGCCCAACCGACGATCAGCAAATCGCCCGTTGCTCGTTCACGGGTGATTTTATCAATAAATACGGCAATTTCTTTTTTTTGCACTATCTTCCGTTCTCCTTTATCTTTCTTGAATAAATGTGATCAGATTTCAACAAACCATGTTTGCCCATTCTCAGCTGTCAACTCGACCATAAATGAGCGTTGGTCTTGCTCACTTAGTATCTGTAACTCAAAACCAGCTTTCATTCCTGCTGGGAGTTGTTCTGCCTGATTGACTTCAGGACGTTCAACCTGTAACACATTAAAATAAGGAGATTGGTTTTCTGACAAATGATACGCTAACGGTTTACGATCACTATTCGAAATCCCCCATCCTATGATCGTCAATAGTTTCGTTTCAGGATTCCATGATCGACTATCGACACATAAAGAAATTTCTTTTGCTTGGATTTTCTTTGGTGTTTCTCTTAGTCGTTTCCCACGTGATTTGATTGTGAACTCTTGTTCATCCAATAATGAATAATAACGAGTAGTTGTTGTTTGCAAGTAATGATCTAATGTCGTCTTATCGCTTCTTAATTGCTGGTTTTCTTTTTCAAGCATATCGATTCTTGCTTCAAGTTGCTGTTGGTTTGCTGCTAATGGTTTGATCGTAGCTAGCAATTCTTCCATCGTTTTAGTTAGTTCACCAATGAATCGATAATGGCAATGAACCGTTATCTCTTTCCCAGCAATATTAGAAAGAAGAAACATTGGTCGTTCTTTTCCATCAAATAAGTAGCAATCACTTGGTGTGCGTATCACCGCATTTGTTTGAAGATACTCGCTTTTCTCCCCAGAAATCTCCACTTGAAATTCAATGGTACTTGGTTGTTCCTCAAACAAGAAGGAAACAGTTTCTACATCTTCTGGGATAGAAAAAGAAAGTACTTGGTTTTCACCGGTATGATTGTTGAATGGAATCGTTTGACTCGTTTCTTGACTGTCAGTTTTTTGTTTCATGTCCATTAGTCGTACATAATTTGAATTTTGCGGTTCAGAAACTTTGTTCTTTTCCACCGGATGTTTCATCAACGAAAAGAAATACTGATAAACTTCTCCGAATGGGCGCATTTTGAAATCATAACGGACCGCTTCAGGTAATTCTTCATACGTTGATTTTAACTCTGTATCTCCTACTGCTAAATAAAGGTAATCCTCGATATTGACATATAGCCCAGCTTTTTCAAAAACTTTTTGGAAGCCATCATGCGTATAAAAAGAATTGTGTGTTTCATCTAACAAACCGTAAGAAGCCCAAGGTAGTTCATTATTGAAGAGGTGGATCATCACTGAATTATGAACGAGATTTGGAAATGTGATGAGGATCTCACCGTCTTCATTTAAGAATTCTCTGACCTTTTTCAAGGTTGCTCCTGGATTGACTAAATGTTCTAAAACATCTGCAAATAAGATATAGTCAAATGTTTGACCAGCATAGTAATTCGCCCATTCAAAACTTTCGATATCGCCATAGAAGCCATCTTGTGAAAACTCATTGACAAAATCAAACAATTCTTTGTCTAGTTCCACGATACTTACTTGACAATTTTTTGCGCCGATCAAATGTTTCGTCAATCGGCCATTACCTGGGCCAAATTCCAATACTTTACTTCCAGGTTTGATTTGAGCAGCAATTTTACCTACACTACTTTGCTCGTCTAAATCCATCTCAAAATCATATTTCATCGCTCTGATTACCTTCTTCCCATTTATGGTCCAAGATCACGATTCCTTCACCGATATACGAACCATTGACAAATAGATTCATATATTTTGTTTTGTAGACTAAAGGAACAGTGGCATTTTCTTCAAAGACCGCTACATCAAAATAATACTCGCCAGCCAATAGGCCAAGTTTGTTGTATTCTAAATAAAAAACATTCTTCCCTTTCTTCCAAGGGATCTTGATTCCATCAAGCAACGTGTTTAATCCACAAACATAAAAATTATCTACTGTTCGTAACGCAATCCCCAACACTGGATTTTTGATCGTTTCTTCTTTTACTTCGTAAGTTACTTTGACGTAAAGTGTTTCTCCTTGTTGAAGGACATCGATCGGCTTTTTGTCTTTATCTAATAGTTCAGCGCTCAGCACATCAACAATATCTGGAGCAGCAAAACGTTCTACTTGGTTTTTGTTTCGGTCAACTGTCTTGACTGATTTTTTCTTCAAGAAATTCTCATAATTCGTGGTAACATCCATTGTATCGCCGTATTCCACGACTTCTCCATTTTTCAACCAATAAGAACGATCACAGAATCGGCGGATTGAACTGATGTCATGAGAAACGAATAAAATTGTCTTACCTGAATTTTTGATTTCAGTAAATTTTTCCATACACTTCAATTGGAACTCCAAGTCACCAACAGCTAATGCTTCATCCACGATCAAAATATCTGGATTGACATTGATAGCAACCGCAAAAGCTAAACGTACGAACATCCCACTTGAGTATGTTTTTACTGGCTGATAAATATGGTCACCGATATCGGCAAATTCAATGATATCATCAACCATCCCGTCGATCTCATCACGAGAAAAGCCTAAGACCATTCCATTTAAATAGATATTTTCATAGCCAGAATACTCTGGATTGAATCCTGAACCTAATTCTAGCAAAGCAGAGATTTTTCCTTCAATCTCCATTGTGCCTGAAGTCGGAGTCAATACCCCGGTGATGATTTTAAGCATCGTTGATTTTCCTGATCCGTTTTCTCCAACAAATCCGATCATCTCACCTTTTTTTATTTCAACATTGATATTTTTCAATGCATAAAAAACATCATGATAAGATTTTTTAAAGGGATTCAACGCTTCACGAAAACGATCTGAAGGTTTTGCATACATATTATAAGATTTTGTAATATTGTTTAATTTAATCGCATACTCTGTCATGTTTATACTCCTTACAACACATCTGAAAAATGTGGTTTCAATCTACGGAACACTGCAGATCCGATTATAAAAATAGCTAACGTGAAGACCCAGAAATACAACGTGTACATCCCATGCTCCCAGAACCAAGCTTGACTTAAGAATGATTCGCGGTAGCCTTGGACAACGTAATATAGTGGGTTCAATTTAAGGATCTTGATGATCATTGGGTTAAATTGTGCTGGACTCCAAAGGATTGGCAATGTCCACATGATCAACTGTAGTAAAATAGTGATCAGCTGCATTAGATCGGGTAAAAAGGGTTGGATCGATGCAGTCAACCAAGTCAATCCTGTTAAAAAAGCGCACATACAGAACAAATAATAAATCAATTGCAATGTCATCGCAGTAGGAAAAATCCCATAAATTGCCGCAACTAATAACCCAATCAAAATAAAGAAAAGATGGGTATAAAGGTTCGCTAAAATTTTAGTCGTTGGCAAAATGCGGATATTGAACACTACTTTTTTCACTAAATACGTATACTCCCTAAAAACAAGAGTTGTCGAAGTAAATGCATCAGAGAAAAAGAACCATGGAACCATCCCAGTGATCAAATAAACGATAAAGGGATATTTTCCGTCAGTCATCGCTGCTTTTAGACCAAAGCCGAAAACTAACCAGTAGATCAAGACAGTAAATACTGGGTTGATGAACGCCCATAAAATTCCTAAAAAAGAGCCCGCATAGCGTGACTTGAAATCATTTACTGAAAATTGAAGCAATAACTTTCTGTTCTGATAGATATCTTTCATAAATAAAAACAGATCTTTAAACATTTGTGTTCCTCCAAGCAATTTCTGTTAATTACAGTCATGTGCCATTCTACCACATTTTTATTGACGGACTGCGATATTCTTTATTTCTTAATTTTCTATTAAGTAAACTTAACTCTAACGTTCTTATTTTACAAAAGATAGCCAGTAATTGCAATGCAGCCCTTGCCTAGACAACAGTCAAAATGCTCTTTCTCTAAGAAAAAGTCGCCAATTACTAAAATTTGATTTACAAATTTTAGTAATTGGCGACTTTTAACTGGTTCCTTGATTGAACTAACCATTAGAAATAGATACGCTATGAATCATTTTCTTAATGCGTCGCTTCATAGTGACGGGCAACTCTTGATGTCGTAGGTTCTTCCGTTTCTATTGGCATAGCATTCAATTCAGGCTGTTGTTTCGGTAGATCATAACGATGAGTGGTCATCGCTAATAGTAGGTAGACAATTGGTAACCAAGCAAATGAGGTAAGTGTATCTTCCATGAATGACTGCATCATCACTGCAAAAAAAGCCCACAGGAAGGTAACTTGTCCATTTGATAAGTCACCATTTAATGTTAGTCTTCCAACGTAGACGAGGAGCAGAATTGCTGCGATTACTACACCTATTAATCCATAGAGGTTCAGGAATGAATTATAGCTGTTATGGTTACCCAAATATTGCGTTCCTCGTTGAAAAATAAATGGTTTCATTCCAAGCCAAACCTGTTGGCTTTTTTCTGCGATCGTGTCGTAAAATTTCAACCAGATTTCTTCTCTACCCGTGAAAATATTGACTTTTTCTGAAACAGCAGCTAAAAAGGAAAGTGGTAATGCCAACACAGCAACGGCAAAGTATCCTAGGAATGGAGCTCTGATCTTTTTAAAGAATTGCTTTGGCCAGATATCTAATAAAACAAATACGATCATGGCAATCAATGCCCCTCTCGATTGACAGACCCAAATCCCTAAAATACCCGCAACTAACGCAGGTACCCCTAGCAAGCGTACATACCATCGTTCAAATGAACTAGCAAAGCTGCTGATCAATAAGGAAAGCATCATCAACGAACTACCAATCGTATTGGTATTGATCCAAATATCTGAAAGTCCATTATTTGGCGTCCAGATACTTTGTCCTTCTGGAACCTTTATTTCAGTGAATACGCGATAAACAGTAATGCCTAAAAAGATATAAAAAACCAGCATATAAACTGCTCGATCCAATTTATCAAATTCGATCCATTTCACGATCAGTACTAATGCCACAATAAGAGGGATCAATAAGTCAATATACATTGAACTATCTCTAACATCGCGAAAATGAGCATAAAAGAAATAAACTATTGCTGCAATTGCGAGATAGAAAAAGTCAAAACCTCTTATTTTGTAGAGATTCAATGCAAATAAAATAAAGATACCATATGTCACTAATAATGAACTATTGTTATACAAAAAGGTGGCTGAAGGAACACTTAGACCTACTGTCCAAATGAAAAAAATAGCTGATACAAGTAATAATAACAGTACTGCACTCATTTTATTAATCAATTTTTCTACTATCGTTTGAATTTTCTTTCCCTCCTTCTATTCTATTTGATTATACTGTTTTTGAAAAATAAACAAAAGTTTTATTTTAACAATCGATCAAATAGCAAGAAATTCCCAAGAAAAAAAAGACAGATCATTTAAAAATAGTTCATCCTATTTCTATAAATGATCCGTCTTATTACGGAAAATCAGCTTTTTACTCATCGTTTTAGGACGAGGTAATAGCTGTATTTTTCTTATTTTTACCAATTGACTACGTTATCAGTAGTGGCGTTATTGATATTACTCAAATCATTTTCAGGATAAGTCACTTCAAATATCCTATACCCGTCGTTATCTGGACCATAAAGTTGAGTAAATTGTGCTTCACCAAGCAAATTATAATCTGTTAACGGACGCTTGCTTACTACGTAGCGGATCCCTAGCTTTTCTGCATCTTTGAAATTCAACGTTACAGAAAACATATCTGGGCGGTCTAGTATATAAGAAGTGTCCTCCTTCGCAATAAACGCTCGCGTATGGGCATAACGATTGTAGTATTTCTCGTACTCTTTATCTGGATCGATTTTTTTCCAAGCATTCATATCTGGATAAAAACGGACTGTATTAAATGATTTTACACCTAATGTTGGCGTAAAATTATAGAGTTCATCTTCTGACAACCACACTTTTCCAGGATCTTGCTGATTGATTTGTTGGATTTCTTTTGCCAATGTTTTTTCAAAAATTGCCCCTGTTCCTTCTACGACTGGATTGACGAAACAGCCAGAAGCCACGATCAATGCTGCAAACGAGAGATAGAACAAACGAGCATGATGGAATAAAACAAAAGCCAACATCAAGGTTCCCAACACAACAATTGCAGTGATTTCCATAACAGAAAAATAATCAGCCATTCTTGAATTCATCAACGCATACGTATAAATCCCCGCATTCACAATTAATAGGATAAATTTATACCATGTTGGAATAACATCTTCTTGCCAAATATACGCAATAAACCATATCGTCAGTAGACAAGCCGCAAAGCTAAATGTTAAATAGGCTCTAGCCGTTGGTACATAAGACAATAGAGTAATTTCAGCAATTTCCTTGGGTAATCCCACAGTGATCCAAAAAATCGCAAACAAACAAAATAACATCAAAACTCGACCAAACAATTTTTGTTCACTATTTTTTTTGCCAAATAACACAAATGGACTAGCCAAAAAAACGGTCGGGAAAAAGTGATAAAAGAGTGCCACTTCTGAATTATTAGAAAAAGTGATATCTTTAAAAGGAATCTTCCAGTTTGTCAGAAAATAGAAAAATTTACCAATTGTCCAATTTCCACCTGTACTGACACGTTTCCCAGGATACAATGTATTTAACGAAGCCATCAAGGCATCTTTAGAAGTGAGCCAAAAATGGACCATGATCCCACCAATAAAAAGAACAGCTCCGATAATCAAAACAGCATCGAACCAATCCCAAGTAATTTTTCTCCCGTAGTAGATCAGCAATCCAATAAAATAAAAGACAAGCAAATATGCGAGCATCACTTGATGCGCTGGATAAATGACTAAGATAAACCCGAGCCCAAAAATCACAACCAACAACATCATCAACGCCCTGAGCCACTTCTTCTCATGCTGGTAAAAATAATGGTAAAAAGCGACCATCAGACCTAACGTGAAGAATATCAGATCGCCTACATGCTGCATGAACCACCATTGAACAGCTGGTGAAAAGGTCAGTGCAAAAGAACCAATCAGTGACAATGCTTTTTTCTTTCTTGTTAAGATCATTAAAACTTCAAAGCCTAATAAGACCATGACAACCAGTTTCATCGCCCAATAAAAAGATAGCCCACGATCTCTTCCAAGGAAAAAGAAGCCCCAGTTAAAAGGTTTGCCGATCACTGTGATATCTTTTACTGGCGAATTATAAGCAATGATCATATTTTGACCACTTAGTGAATAATCATCATTTACTAAGGGATAATCATTTTCAGCTTGTGAAAGATAAAATGGCGTTTGGACTAACCATTCATCTGAACGCACCTCTCGATTTTGGCCAAAAATCACATCTGTCTTCTTACCATCTTCTCGTTGTGAGATATATTTATCCCATGTGCCGAGAGAACTGCCATTTAGATTGAACGTAACAATGACTACGATGACTAAAAGACCAATCAAATAACGAAGTTTTAGAAATACATCAAGAAAAGAAAAACCTGACTGTTCTTTTCTTTTCGATGTCTGTCGTGCACTTCTTGTTTGTTTTTCCATATCATTCTCCAATTTCTTGTTTCTTTTCTTTTAATAATGAGGAAAAACATTCATATCTATTGATTATTTTTGGCTGCCACTAGCATTTTTTCCAATGCTTCCTGCCAAGTAGGGATAACAAAACCTAATTCCTCTGCTTTTTTCAAACTCATGACAGAATATTGCGGGCGGACGGCTTTTTGTGGATATTCTTCTGAAGTGACTGGTGCCACTTCAACATTTGTTTCTTTTAAGATTTCTTTGGCGAATTCATACCATGAACAGCTATCTTCATTCGACAAATGATAAATACCGTAAGGCGCTTGTTGTTCAATCACGTAGACCATGAATTCTGCAAGTGTTCTTGTCCATGTTGGTCGACCAAACTGATCATTGACGACCGTCAAGCGATCATGGGTTTCTGCCAAACGTTGCATCGTGAAGACAAAGTTATGACCATAAATACCGAATACCCAAGAAGTACGGATAATGTAGTAATCATCTAAAATATCTTGGACAGCTTGTTCTCCCAATAATTTTGTGCGGCCATATTCATTCAAAGGATTCGTTTCATCATCAACTTCATATTCTTTGTCTTTATTTTTGCCATCAAAGACATAGTCCGTGCTGATATACACTAATTTTGCCCCTGATGCTTTAGCTGCAAGCGCCACATTTTTTGTTCCATCCACATTGATTTTTTCATCTAATTCTTTGCCTTCTTCTTCGGCTTTATCTACCGCAGTATACGCTGCACAATGGAAAATGATTTCTGGTTTCAATTCAGTGATATAAGCCATTGTTTTTTCAGCATCTGTAATGTCTAATTCTTTCGCATCTGTTGATACATAAGATAGTCCTTTTTCATCTAATAAGTGGCGCAACTCTGTTCCAAGTTGTCCATTTCCTCCTGTTAATAAAATCATTGTTGTTCTCTCCTCTTTTATCGTTTTAAAAAAGGGTCTGTAACAATTGTCACAGCTCCCCTTTTATAATTTGTGATACATAAGTAAAACAATATATTTTCACGTTACCAACCGCATCTTCTCAGATACCGACAAGCTACGTGTAGTGGATCTACTGTCCGTTTTTAGCATAAGCTGCTTCAACAGCTTCTTTTTCTTTTTTCCACCAGTCTTGATGGTCTTCATACCATTTGATAGTGTCGGCTAAACCGTCACGGAAATTAGTGAATTCTGGTTTCCAACCAAGTTCTTCACGTAATTTTGTTGAATCAATCGCATAGCGAAGATCATGACCCGCGCGATCATTGACATGATCATAAGCATCTTTAGGTTGCCCCATCAATTCTAAAATCAATTCCATCACTGTTTTATTGTCTTCTTCACCATCTGCACCGATCAGATAAGTTTCGCCGATCTTTCCTTTAGTCAAGATCAACCACACAGCAGAAGAGTGATCGTTTGTATGGATCCAGTCACGAACATTTTTACCTTCGCCGTATAATTTTGGACGAATGCCACTTAAAACGTTGGTGATTTGTCGTGGAATAAATTTCTCAATATGCTGATATGGGCCATAATTATTTGAGCAATTTGAAATCGTCGCTTGTAAACCGAAAGAACGCACCCACGCTTTGACTAACAAATCTGAGCCAGCTTTCGTTGAAGAATAAGGGCTTGATGGGTTATACGGTGTTTCAGCAGTAAATTTTTCGCCTACTCCTTCTCCATGCCCAGGCAAGTCTTCACGTAGTGGAAGATCTCCATAGACTTCGTCTGTTGAGACATGATGATAACGAACGTTGTATTTACGGCAAGCTTCAAGTAATGTATACGTGCCTATGATGTTCGTTTGAACAAATGGAAATGGATCTTTTAAAGAATTATCATTATGTGATTCTGCCGCATAGTGCACGACAGCATCTGCATTTTTTACTAAAGAATCAACGATTGTCGCATCAGCAATATCTCCTACGACTAATTCTACACGATCGCTAGGAAGCCCCGCCAGATTCTCTTTGTTTCCAGCATATGTCAACTTGTCTAAGACGGTTACATGGACTTCTGGATGATTATTTACCACATAGTGGACAAAGTTGGAACCGATAAAGCCGGCACCACCAGTAACAATGATATTTTTCATATGAATCTCACTCCTCGTCAACTGTTAGATTTCACCATAAACAAATGGATTTTCTGCTTCAAATTCTTTTAAAGTCGGATGGTTGTGGTCTTTTTCAGACATGATTGCCTTTGAAAGATCGATTGGCCATTCAATTGCTAGATCCGGATCATCAAACGCGATGCCGCCATCTGCTTCAGCATTATAGTAGTTGTCACATTTATAAAGAAAGTTTACATTTGGTGTAAGTGTGACAAAGCCATGGGCGTATCCTTTTGGTACTAACAACTGACGATGATTGTGTTCAGACAAGATGAACCCATCCCATTGACCATAGGTAGGACTTCCTTTTCTGATATCCACGACTACATCTAAAACAGCCCCTGATGTTACTCGGATCAGTTTTGTTTGCGCTGCTTCTCCTTTTTGGAAATGAAGGCCACGAAGAACGCCAGCTTCAGCTGACAGCGAATGATTGTCTTGGACGAAATCGAAGTCTAAGCCATATTCAGCAAATTTTGCTTTTGAATAACTTTCTGTAAAAAAACCACGATGATCGCCAAAAACATCCATTTCGATGATTTTAACATCTGTTAATTTTGTATTGGTTACTTTCATTACTAAAGACTCCCTATTCAGAGGCCAATTTTAAAAGATATTGACCATATTGATTTTTTTTCAGTGGTTGAGCTAGCGTAGCTAGTTGTTCTTTATTGATATAGCCCATGCGGTAAGCTATTTCTTCTAAGCAAGCGACCTTTAGATTTTGTCGTTTTTCGATTGTTTCGATAAAGGTAGATGCTTCTAGCAATGACTCATGGGTACCAGTATCAAGCCATGCATAGCCGCGTCCCATCAATTCTACAGAGAGATTGCCTTTTTCTAAATAAGCTTTGTTCACATCAGTGATTTCTAGTTCCCCGCGTTCTGAAGGCTTGATATTTTTAGCAATCTCTATGACTTCATTGTCGTAGAAATACAGACCTGTTACTGCATAATTTGATTTCGGTTTTTCCGGTTTTTCTTCGATTGATAAAGCATGCATATTTTCATCAAATTCAACGACACCAAAACGTTCTGGATCATTTACATGATAACCGAAAACTGTTGCGCCACTTTCTTTCGCTGCAGCCCGTTGCAACATTTTGGATAATCCGCCGCCGTAATAGATATTATCGCCTAAGACAAGACACACACTATCATCACCGATAAATTCTTCTCCAATGATGAACGCCTGTGCTAAACCATCTGGACTTTCTTGTACTGCATATTCGATCTGAAGGCCTAATTCACTACCATTACCAAATAGATCCTTGAATCGTGGTGTATCTTGAGGTGTCGAAATGATCAAAATTTCTTTGATACCTGCCAACATCAAAGTTGACATTGGATAATAAATCATTGGTTTATCATAGATTGGCATCAACTGTTTCGAAGTTGCTTTAGTCAAAGGATACAAGCGAGTCCCGCTTCCTCCTGCAAGAATGATTCCCTTCATGAATATAAGTTCTCCTTTTATTTGGAATTTTACTTTGTTATTATCTCATCAAACTATCTATTTGTCATGAAATTCTTGACAATTTATACATCTTTTATCAACGTCTCAACCATTTTCTTTTGGCAAGAGCCTTTAGCAAATGGAGCCGCCAAGAAATTTTCTGACGAATCTTTGAATGGGTATTGATTTCACTTACATTGAAATCATGCCTGCGATAAAGTGTCAACGGTTGTCGAATAAAGCCGACATGTTTTCCACCTAATAAACCGATCCACATATCATGCATCGGAACATCGATTGGAATAGGCAAAATGTCTTTTTTCAAAGAAGAACGAAATGCCATTCCCGCCCCGATATAGTGACTGCGGATCAAATTATTCAACCATCCCTCTTTTGACTGACGATACTCAAAATAAGAAGAGTGACGTTCATTCAATTCACTATCAACAATCACAAGATCAGAAACTACTACTAATTGTTCTGGATGTGTTTCAAAATACGCTGCTATTTTGTCGACTTTTCCTTCTAGCCACACATCATCCTGATCTGCTAAAAAGATGATATCACCTTTCGTCTGTTCAATGGCATGACCAAAATTAGCAATAAGCCCTTTTTTTGGTCCTTCAAAAATTTTGATCCGTGCATCTTTTTCAGCATATTCCGCTAGAATCGCTAATGTACCATCTGTGGAACCGTCATCAGAAACAACCAACTCATCATTGGTTGACAGCTGTTTTAAAATACTGTCTAGTTGTTCTTTTAAATATTTTTCACCATTAAAAGTAGCCATACAAACTGAATGCACAAACTCACACCTTCCAATTTTCAGCA
Source organism: Enterococcus sp. BSD2780061688st2 D3 (assembly GCF_005844145.1). Classification (NCBI taxonomy): domain Bacteria; kingdom Bacillati; phylum Bacillota; class Bacilli; order Lactobacillales; family Enterococcaceae; genus Enterococcus; species Enterococcus sp. BSD2780061688st2 D3. The sequence goes on along the minus strand of NZ_SPHN01000006.1, from coordinate 122,286 downwards.
AAGGATTGTAAGGTCAATCGCCAGATTTTTCTGTTTTTGACTGTCAAAAACTGCTTTGCTGTACGCAGTAATAATTGTTTTCGATGTTTTTTTAGTAATCCTTGATCATAATTTTGGTAAAATAGAGTTTCCGCCTGTAAAATAGAGCGGTATCGATTCACGTTCACCTTCGTATAATCAAGCACGGAAAGATCATGTTCGATTTTCTGAGGTAAAACAGCTACTTTTTTCTTTCGCTGGTGTATTTTCCAAAATAACCAATGATCCAAAAAATCGAGAGGAAATTCAACATTGAATCCTCCGATTTCTTTTAAAAAATCAATGGAAAAAGCGGCGCCAGAATTAATCGCCATCAATCGGTCGCTAACGAGTTGTGGTTTATCCACCATTTGGACTTGGCGATTCACATACTGATCTGCATAGACCGGTGAAATTTGACGTCCATGATCATAAACCATGGGAACAGCAGCTACTTGATCCTCTACCCAAATAATCTGCAATAACTCATCAAAGTACGACTCGCTTAATCGACTATCTTGATCCAATAGAACAAAAGAAGAATGCTCTTTTTTAGCATGCGCTAACGCATAATTATAAGCTTTTGCGAGCCCTGGATTTTCCCCATCATGATAATACAAAACATTATCTGTCTCAAAAAGCGGGTCTGTTTGTGGTTCACGACTATTGTCATACACTACGAGTTGAATCTTTTTTTTAAAGACAGCTTTGGAAAAAAGATCATATGAAGGCATGTGGGACAAACTTTGTTGATAAAGAACAACCACAACTAATAATTGATTTTCCATCAAAAAAAAGTCCACCCCCACTTATTGAAAAATTTCCCCATCGAAGTCAAGAATACGCGGAAAAGTTTAAAATTCCGATGGGCGCCTTTACCATATAAATGGATGATCGAATACTTTGGTGTATAAAGAAGTTTATATCCTGCCTTTTCGGCTTTTAAACAGAGATCATTATCTTCAAAGTACATAAAGTAACGCTCATCAAAACCATTGATTTCTTTGAATTTTTTGACATCTATCATCATAAAACTCCCAGAGATCATACGAACATAGCTATTCGAGTCCTCAGGCAATTCCCGACATTCAAACGTTGCAAGTCGTTTGTCAAACATCTGTTTGACAAAGTGGAAAGGAATAAAACGTAAGATATAATCAAACACAGCCAATCGCTGACGAATCAAATACTGTGTCGTACCATCTTCGTTCAATATTTTAGGTGCGAGCATCGCACATTCTGGATGCTCTTTTAAAAGTTGAACTAATTCCACGATTGTTTGTTCTTCAACTAAAACATCTGGATTAAAAATGACTGCATAAGGAGATTGGCTTGATAACAAGTTATGATTGTGACCATACCCAAATCCTTTATTTTCTGCATTGAAATAAATTTTGATATACGGATATTGCAGATACTCTTTTAATTTTTCTTGGTAGTCTGGCATAGAGCAGTTATCAAATATCAGAATTTCGATGTTTGGCTGATCCTCAAGACTTGCAATAAGCGTATCTAGGGTTTGAAAGATTTTTTGGCTATTTGCCGTCACAATACTGATTAAAATTGGCTGTTCGATTCTTTTTTCCATTTAGCGTCTATTCCATTTCTTCTTGTATTTCTGTATCACTTGTGTCCGATAGTCTTTATTACCCAAAAAGCGCAAGGTCTTAAGAATATACTGATGCTTCTCATTGATCAGACCAATCAATTCGAATAATAGAATCGCTGCAAAAAGCATAGAAATGATCAAAACGATTGTTCCTAGTTCTCCAGTGTAATTCATGATCATCGCTGTGAAGGAAAACATCAGTGCTATCGCATAAATCGTTAAAACCGCTCCTTTATGAGTAAAGCCTAAGCTCATCAAGCGATGATGTAAATGTTTTTTGTCCGCAGTAGAAAATGACACACGATTGGCTTTTCTTCTCACGATAGCAAAAAATGTATCCGTGACGGGTACTCCCATGACGATAAGTAACGAAATAGAAGAAACAAACGTCACATTCTTTAATCCTTGTAAAGAAAGAACTGCCATCATGAATCCTAAGAAAAGTGCCCCTGTATCTCCAAGATAAATCTTTGCAGGATAAAAATTATACGGCAGAAAACCAATGATACTTGCTACCAAACAAAAGATGACAATAGGTATATAAACCGTAGAAGCATGTAAAAAAAAGTACCCAATAATACCGATCGTGATCAATCCGATCAATGATATCCCAGCTGCTAATCCATCTAGCCCATCAATCAGATTCACTGCATTTGTAATACCAAAAATCCAGAATATGGTCACTGGAAAACTCAGCCAACCTAATTCGATATAACCGAAAAACGGTAGCGTAAACGAATCGATATGGATGTCTGCAACAAAATAGATAATCAAGGATGCCAATAATATCCCGACGCTTTTTTGTTTCGGTGTCAACTCAAATTTATCATCCAACACACCTGTTATGATAATGACTGAAGCAGCGAATAAAATAGGAAGGATATAAAATTTGGGAATAATATCACGAAAAAAGAATAGCGTCGATGCCACAAATGAAAGAAAAATAGGTAAGCCTCCAGCAGAAGGCATTGGAACTTTATTGATGCGTCGTTCATTTGGTTTATCGACCATTCCTGTTTGTACTGAAATGATTTTAAATATAGGAGTTAATATTAAAGATAATAATATCGTTGAGAAAAATCTTATGACCATACTAAATGAAACAAGCATATCGGCACCTACTTTAATCTAAGAGTTCAAAAGTATTATAAAAACACTTCTATGCATTTGACAAGAAGAACTCTCATATCTAATTTTTTTTATGAGAAAATTTATTTTTCAAACGAGTGATCCATTTATTAGTAGGATCTCGTCGTTTTTTTACTTCTTTACCTGTTATGTATTCCTGCACAACAGCATTGATGATCCCGCCAAGTATGATGATGGTTGCTGCAAAATTCAACCACAACATCAGCACGATAAAACTTCCGATGATTTGATAGCCGCTGACTCGTGTTGCGAAATACTTTGCATAAATACCAAATACTTGTGAGAGCAACATCCAACCGACTGTTGCAAAAATCGTTCCTGGAATCACTGCCTTTAGCTTTAGTTGCGCATTGGGAACGATCAAATAAATCAAAAACATAATAACGAATAAAGCAACCAACGTAATTGGCCATTTCAATGTTTGGAATTGATCAATGAAGTTCACAGAAAATTTAAAAATAGGTTGGATTGCTTCTAAAATCAACTGTCCAAGACCTAAAACGATCGTCACTCCACTGATTGCAAACATAAACAAAAGGATCACTACAAGTGAAAAAAAACGGACGATCAAAAAGTTTTTTCTGTTTTCCACACCATACGCTTTGTTCATGGCAATTTGCAGTGCATTGATACTCTGACTCGCAGACCACAAAGCTGCCAGAGCAGACACTGACAAAAGTCCGCCCGAGCTTTGAGTTAGCAGGTTTTTAACTGCCGGACCGATAAACTGATAGATCGTCTCTGGAATCACTTCTCGTACATATGTCAAGACTGTTTCTTGGTCGATATGGAGAAATGGCAAGATATTCCCGAATGCAATAATCAGGGGGAACAATGATAGGAGTAAGTAATATGCTACAACAACAGACGTAGTTCCCATCTCTGAATCAGTGATACGTTTTTGTGTTGTTTCAATAAACCGCATCAAGTTTTCATTCTGTTTGATTCTTGCCAAAAGTTTCATAAAATTCTCCCATATCTATTCATTTAGTTGATCAATAGGTACCTTCTTCACCTTGAGATGTCAAAATTCTTGGACCATCTTTTGTGATTGCTAAGGTATGTTCATATTGGCAAGACAGACCACCATCTCTTGTATACGCTGTCCAGCCATTAGGATCCATTTTCATTCTCCATGTCCCAGTATTTACCATTGGTTCGATCGTGATGACCATTCCTTCTTTCAAGCGTAACCCTTTGCCGGCTTCACCGTAATGAGGGACTGGTGGCTCTTCGTGGATCGTAGGACCGACACCATGACCAATAAAATCTCGGACCACAGCTAAGTTTTCCCCTTCTACATATGTCTGGATAGCATGCCCGATGTCACCGATACGGTTGCCTACTTGTGCTTGTTCGATCCCTAAATAAAGTGCTTTTTTCGTTACCTCCATCAAACGATCGATTTCAGGTGTAGATTCGCCAACAACGTAAGACCAACATGAATCGGAAATTCCACCCTTTAAGTCGATACACATATCGACTTTTACTAGATCTCCGCTTTTTAGCGGTTTTTTACGTGGAAAACCATGACAAATCTCATCATTGATACTGATACATGTTGCATATTCGTATCCTTCAAAACCGATTTGTGCAGCAATTCCTCCATGGCTTTCGATATAATTACGAACAAATACTTCGATATCCCAACTTGTTATCCCTGGTTTGATAAAATCTCGCAGATTTTTATGTACATCCGCTAGTAAGGCACCAGACTCTGCCATCGTTTCAATTTCTCGTGCTGATTTTAATGTAATCATACTTTCGTCTCCTTTTTACAAATCCTTTTCATTTTACCATAGTAGCTTGAATTTCGCCAAATCAGATTCTCTCAAATCACTAAGTTCTGTTTTCTTTTACTCGATGTTTTGGTATACTTTATAAAAATGAACACTTCATTTCATTTATTAATCAGGAGGCACAACCCATGGCTTTAGCAAAAATTGTATATGCAAGTATGACTGGAAATACAGAAGAAATTGCGGATATCGTAGCAGAAGCTTTTGAAAATTTAGATATCGAAGTTGAGATCAACGAGTGTACCCAAGTGGATGCAGATGAGTTTGAAGATGCAGATATTTGTGTCGTCGCCACTTATACATACGATGACGGTGATTTACCAGATGAGATTGTTGATCTATATGAAGACTTACAAGAATTAGACTTATCCGGAAAAATCTATGGTGTGTGCGGCTCAGGTGATACCTTTTACGATGAATTTTGTAAATCGGTAGACGACTTTGATGCAGCATTCGCCAAAACTGGTGCTGTCAAAGGTGCAGAGAATGTCAAAGTCGATCTGAACGCTGAAGAAGAAGACATCGAGAATCTTGAAGCTTTCGCAAAAGCACTTGCAGCAAAAATATAAAAAGAACGCATCCTGTCGGAGAGAAGTGACAGGATGCGCTCTTTTTATCATTAGAAGCATTTAATTTCGGAAATCAACGGGTACGCTTGGCAGAGATTTTCAACGGCACAATGAATGGTTATCAATCCACTTCGATCGGTTCTTTCAAATTCAAAATAGCATCAATATTATCTTGGATGATTTTTTCAATCTGGTGATCTGTGGGGTGGATGATGTTTGAGGACATCAAGGCAGCAATACCTGTAGCAATAATCCAAGTACCATTATGCAAGGATTCGATTTGTTCATCTGACAAGTACGCATATTGGGGGTCGTCCTTGACCATTTGTACAAAATAATTATGAGAGAAAGCCTGCATCTCCTTTCCCCCACCATATTCTTCTAAGTACAATGAACTATATAGTTTTTTCTCGCGATTAGCGAAATGGATATAGTTATAAGCTAAATCAATAATCGTATTCCCAGTATGTACTACAGGAAACACTTCATATTTTAAGTAATCATAGATTTGTACAAACAGTGCCCGTTTTAAGTCATCCATGTTTTTAAATTCAAGATAAATCGGTTGGGTGGAACAATTCATCTTATTTGCAATATTTCTAGCAGTAAATCTTGAAAAACCTTCTGTGGTAGCCACTTCATATGCAGCTGACAAAATCTGCTCCTTTGTAATCGTCTTTTTTCTTGCCATAATTTTTTAATCTCCTTGAAATTATTTATAACGCTTCCACCATTGATTGATTTTATTGTAACATTTTTTTTTTACTATACACAACTTGTTTTTGAATATTTATAAAAATACTCAAATCAAAGCAATTATCAAGAAAAAGAGCACTATTTTTTTATCCAATAAATTAACATTTACATGTTTATGCAAATTGTATATACTTTTATTAAGTGTTATCATACAAATAGTTATCCGATAAATAATGAGGAGGAAAAAAACTATGTTAGCAAATTTTAATGAAAATCTTGAAAAATACGCACGTTTGATCGTTGAAACTGGTGTCAGCGTAAAAAAGGATCATACCGTTGTCCTACAAATCAACGTTGATCAGGCTCCTCTAGCACGTTTGATTACAAAAGAAGCTTATCAATCAGGTGCAGCTGAAGTCATCGTTCAATGGACAGACGATGTCATCCAAAAAGAATTTCTTTCTCATGCAGCAAATGATCGTCTCGAACAAATCCCTCAATATAAAATTGATCAAACAGACGATTGGGTAGCTAAAGGTGCAAGTCGAATCAGTGTCGTTTCATCCGATCCTGAAGCATTTGCCGGAATCGATAGCGATCGTGTAGCCACATTTCAAGCTGTCTCTGGCAAAGCCTTGATGAATCTTCGAAAAGCGACACAAGCAAATAAAGTAAGTTGGACAGTTGTTGCAGCAGCAGGCAAACAATGGGCTGCAAAAGTCTTCCCTGATCTACCTGAGGAAGAACAGGTCGATGCTTTATGGGATCAGATCTTTAAAACTACTCGTGTGTATGAAGAAGATCCAATATTAGCTTGGGAAAAGCATGATGAAACATTGGCGCAAAAAGCTGCAGAGCTAAATAAAGAACAGTTTTCTGCTTTACACTATACTGCCCCAGGTACAGACATCATTATAGGGTTGCCAAAAAATCATCTTTGGGAAGGCGCTGGAAGCTATAACGCCCGTGGCGAAAAATTCATGGCAAATATGCCAACGGAAGAAGTCTTTACTGCCCCAGATTATCGACGGATCAATGGGTATATTTCTAGTACTAAACCACTAAGTTATGCTGGGACTACTATTTCTGGAATGACATTCACATTTAAAGATGGAAAAGTCATCGATTTTTCTGCAGAACAAGGTCAAGACGTATTAGCAAAATTATTGGATACAGATGAAGGTGCCCGTTCGTTAGGAGAAGTAGCGCTTGTACCTGATCCCTCTCCTATTTCTCAATCAGGTATCATCTTCTATAACACATTATTTGATGAAAATGCATCCAATCATTTAGCACTCGGCGCCGCTTACGCATTCAGTGTAGAGGGCGGAACAGAAATGACCGATGAGGAACTAGCAGAAGCAGGTTTGAATCGAAGTCAAACTCATGTGGATTTCATGGTAGGATCCGATAAAATGAATATTGACGGCATTCGTGAAGACGGCTCAACAGTTCCTGTTTTCCGCAATGGTAATTGGGCATGATCAGTTAGCACCCCCTTCTCCATTAAAGAATGAAATCAGAATTTTTTACTGATTAATTATCCTAAAAACTAGCAACTATCACTGACTAGGAGAAATTTTCTTGGTTAGTGGTGATTGCTAGTTTATTTTTTTCTGACTATCTGCACATCTTATCCATATCCATGAGAAAATTCCATTTGAATGACATTGATGCTAGCAATACTTGAAAGACAGCCTAAGACCTACTGAGGTACGAATACATTCCTTGATGTGTTGATTTTTCTACAATTAAAAGTGCTCGAAAAATCATAAAAACGACTTTATCAAAAATGAGAAAAAAGCGATTTGTCACCTTCTCTAAAAAAAGGTAGAATGACTTATTACTATCTTAAGCGCAACAAGTTTTTTCATGGGACCAAAAAAATCCGTACTCGAACTGGCATACGGCAGACTGTTCTTGTTAGACAGATTCTTTACAAAAAAATCCAACCTAGAAAAGAGGAATTAGAAATGAGGAACTCGTATTTTGATGGCGGATTAGTGACGTATATCGGCATATCGATCCTAGCTACCTTGATTACCGTGTGTACTTTCGGCATCTGTGCACCGTGGGGAATTTGCTTGCTGTATAATTGGAAGATCAAGCATACAGTGATCAATGGAAAAAGACTGCATTTCGATGGTACAGCAATGCAATTATTTGGAAATTGGATCAAGTGGCTATTTCTGACATTTATCACGCTGGGGATTTACGGTTTTTGATTAAACATCAAATTGGAACAATGGCGAGTGAAACATACGCATGTAGCAGGTTGATTTTTATGGTTGATTTTTATCTATTAAGTACAGTTTATGTATCGAGGTGTTTCATTTGCTTCCTCTATGAGAAGCGGTGACCCAAGATAAAACATCGATACTGTTCACTACTTTATATGAAAATGATAACTTGTTTGGCGTTTTTTGCACAAATACAAAGCAAGAATGTGGGAAAAATCTAAAAATCAGTTTTGCTTCAGACTCTCAAATAAACGGCGTCCAAAAGGCAGATCTTTCGTAAATTTCAAAAAAACGAGTGTGAGACAGAAGTGTTTCTTACTTTTGTCCCACGCTCGTTTTTTTCTCTCCAATTTCTCAAACCTAAACGACTTTTGTCTCGCTCTATATATACGTTCCTGACTGGGATCGAACCAGCGACCTATCGCTTAGGAGGCGATCGCTCTATCCTACTGAGCTACAGGAACAAAAACTCAATACTATTATTTTAGCTTGTTTATATGCCACATGCAAGCTTCTATTCTAAAATCTCTTGGTTTTAACGAGGCAAAACGTTTCCAAGACAGACCCTGTAATGATAAAATGTACTTATAAATTCAGGTGATAGAGGAGGTTTTTTTATGAATGACAAACCAAAAGAAAAAGTTTATGCTGAACGTTTCGATGCATCGAAGAAAGAACGAGAAGAACTTTCAAAAAAGGCAATCGATCAGCATGAAAAAAACAAACCTCAGAAAAAAGAGAGTCGAAAGTTTAAATTTACCAAAAAAGACGATTTATTATAAAATTGAAAAAAAGAGCGTGGGACAAAACTAAAAATCAGTTTTGCCACAGACTCTAACTCCGAATAAACGGTGGGAGCAGAAGCAACTCCTTCAAAAATAAGCCGGAATTCACAAAAATTTGAAAAACAATTTTCGTGAATTTCTTCTTATTTCTCGGAGTTAAACACTTCTGTCCCAACCTCTTTTTTATCCCAACATATCCTCTTTACTTAAAAATAATCATTTAAAATCGGCTGTTGCTGAGGAAAAAGCAAGTTCAATGCAGCGATCGATTCACTAACCTTGATTTTATCATAAAAAACCAATTCATCTAACTTACGATAAGCCATCAATAGCTGAGTCATATGCTGGATGTTTCCACTGATGGTGGGCAAATCAGTTCGCTCGACTTTTTTTAGCTGATTTTTCCCATCAACGATATGGACCTCAAAGATTCCTTCATTCCATTTTGCATACTCATCTTCGACGATCTCCACAGCAAATGCAGTATTTTTTCCATTGAAGGGGTACGACTCTAAGAAACGTTCTATGTCAACGATCCGTCCCATCATGTATGGTACCACGGTCATTTTAGCAAATGGATTTTGCAATAAATAATTTTGGCTATTGCCTGAATATCCGCAAGCATACTCAAATGATTCAAACGCCCCACTATGCGAACCGACAAAGCGAACAAGTGCCTTAAAAGCCTCATGTGTCAAGTAGCCCCATTCTACTATCTTGAACGTTGGTGCTGTTAATTGGTATACAACATATCCTTTTGCTTGACCCGTTTCATCATAATATAAGGCGTAATGATTTTCTTTTCTGACTTTAAACTTATAATTGTACCACCATGATTCTCTTTTCAACCCGCCCCGACTATTCTCAGGCATTTGTGAATAGATGGTATCCATTGCTTCTTTCGCTTGATCGAATGACAGACGTTTCATTTTTCCTGATGTCTTTTTCACATTTGGTATGTCTCTGCTATCTAGTTGGTAGTTTGCTTGATCAAATACCTGCTCATAACCATAACGACGATAAAACGGATATGAGAATGGCGCTAGATAGGACAGGCTGACCTTTCTTTCACGACAATCTTTGAGGATTTTTTCCATGATTTGATTGATCCCGCCTTGTCCTCTTGCTTCGGGATAAGAAGCAACGTAACCGATTCCTGCCATCAAATATTCTTTCCCATGAAATTCAACAGGAAAAGGGGTAGCCATTACTTGACTGGTTAATTGATCGTCCTGATCAAAAAAGCCATAATTCCATGAATGTTCAGCAAGCATTCGGAATTTTTCTCTTCTTTCTACCGTATCCTTTGCATTGAATGCATAAATCGCTAGATCACACATTTCATCGACATAATCAAGTCCTACTTCTTTCACATCATTTGCCATCATTATTACCCCTTCCATCAACACAACAAAATTGTGACAAGACTCGTTCAATAATAATCAGTTTAGTAAACAATATCATTTAAATAAACTTTTTTATTATTTCCCCATCGTCTTTGCCACAACCTTTGACTCTTCAAATTATTTTATAGTCTTTTGCTCTGTTACTCTTGAGCAAAAGCTTAGTAAGTTTCTTCAATCATCACTAACATTTTTTTGAAACGACGTTTTTTGAAATACATCAATAATGTTCCTAAAATCATATCATTCAATTTTTGTAGCATTCCATGAGATTCCATCTGTTCTGTGTAATGCACTTCACAGGAAGAATCATCTATAGGCTTGATTTGGTAATGGACAACAAAATCATTTTTTGTTGTTGACGTACGAAATTTATAGGACTGGTTTTCAATGAGCTCTTCGATTTTGATACGAGCACGGTTATTTTGCGAAAATTGCTTCACGTATTCCAAATTTTTTAACTGTTTACGAGTCACTGATTTTCCAGTCGCTTTACGTACATCAAAAAGGACAGAGTCCATAACTTTATCGTAGAAAAACGATGCCGGAATATTTAATTTTTTTACAATTTCCATTAGTTATTTTCCCCCTTTGCTTCTTCTCTTTTTTTCCCTTTCAAAAAGAAATATATACCTAAACCTGCCAGAAAAAGTCCAGTGACCATACTGTATAGATCATATTTTTGTGAACTAGGATTTAAACTATATAATACGATCAGTGAACCAACACTACATAAGAATAAACCGTTTTTTATCATTTTGAACCCATCCTATCTTTCAGCCACGAAGACTAAACTGCTGTTGCTTGGAAATATAAAACAGTGCCCCATGGTTGTGCTTTAATCAATTCTTTCGCCTTTTTAGCTGCTGCTTCTGTATCTTCAGCTGTTGTTTCGAATAATAATTTGATTCCTTGTTTTTCTTTGAATGTAAAAGAGATACCCTCTTCGTTGTATCCTTCTAATAACTCTTTGATAGCATCTTGTTGCATTGCACTTGCAATTGAGATCATACTTTTTTCCTCCTACATTGATAAGTGAGCAGAAGCAGGAAATGCTTCTGCTCCACTAATTTTTTACTGTTCGCCTGCCGCAGGGTCCATTTTATTTGCAGAGATAACAAATGGTGCCCAGATCAGGAAGGTGACTACCATACATACGAGTGTAACGATTGGCGCACGCCAGTCTGCCCCGGTTGCTAGGAATGATAGCAGGAATGGCGGAACAACCCACGTGACTTGTTGGGAAACAGGTGCGACTAATCCCAGATAAGTTGCGACCCAACCAATTGCAGTTGCGACAACAGGGGCAACTAAGAATGGGATGAACATGATCGCATTCAAGACGATTGGTAAACCAAACATCACTGGTTCATTGATATTGAAGATACCAGGTCCAATGGATAGTTTTGCTACTGTTAAGTAGTCTGCACGTTTTGAGAATAATAAAATGGCGATCAAGAGAACGATTGTACCACCTGATCCACCGAACCAAGCAAAGGCATCAAATGATCCACGAACCCACATATACGCTTTTCCATCTTCAATTGCATCTAATACTGCTGGAGTACCTGTTTTTCCATTGTACCCTTTTTGGAAAATATCGATATTGATCAGTTGTGCTTGTCCCCAAATTCCTTCTAGGACTGGTGCCAAAACGTTTGGTCCATGGATACCGAAGAACCAGAAAATCTGCACGAAAACTGTGACGATCAATACTGCGCCGATCCCTTGTGATAGACCCAAGAACGGTTCAGCGATATATTTTTGGACCAAATCAATAATCAATTGGCCATCTGCCAAGCGACCAACGATATAGTTGATAATTGCAATGATATATAAAGCAATCGTTGCTGGTAAAATTGCTGCAAAAGCTTTTGATACTGCTGGCGGAACTGAATCCGGCATTTTGATCGTGATATCTGCCAACATTAATTTACAGAAAATAATTACTGAGATAGCACCCATGATCATGACTGTAAAATAAGCATTACCATTCAAATGATCAAGTTTCAACCAACCCCAAAGACCGACAGATAACGTACCGTCTGCGATCGTAGCACCTAATTCTGTTCCATTGATCGCATCTGCTACATTTTTTGGAACATCGACATTCAACGCAGCTGATAAAGCTGGTCCAAAAGAAATTCCTTGAATAAGCGTAGCTAAACCAACGATACCACCTGCTAGATCATTCACCCCATAGGCTCTTGCTAAATTATAGCCCCATGAGAAAGCGAAGATCAGACCTGCAATGGCTAATGTACCATTCCAAACAAAACCATTGATACCAATAATAACATTCAATACTGCGAAAATTCCTTTATCAGCTGCTAAGCTATCCGCATAAGTGCTGACAAATTGCTGTGGTAAATCTCGAATAATTGCGTTGATCATTACAGCGACTGATCCAGCCATCGTTGCCGGTAACGTACCGATAAATGCGTCACGCAAAGCAACTAAGTGTCTCTGCGCACCGATTTTTGCGGCAACCGGAAGGATGTATTTCTCCATCCAACTTGTTAATCCGTTCATTTTTTATTTCCTCCTATAAGTTAGTTATATAAAGAAGAGTCTCCTTATACCAAATTAAAAAAATCCGTTCAAAAATTTTTTTCTTCTTCCGTTCAAAAAAGAAGTTCTTGTTCTAAGAGATAGTGCTTATTCTACTTCGAGACGGCGATACAGATCGACGATTTCCTCGGCTAGATCTGTAAAAGCAATCGATGTCATTAAATGGTCTTGACTGTGTACAGTCAATAATGTCACTTGCATATGGTTTCCTTGTGCTTCTTGTGTCAACATTTGCGTTTGCGAATGATGTGCTTGTACAAGTGATTCTTTTGCATCTGTGAGTTTCTGTTCAGCTAATTCAAAATTGCCTTTTTTAGCTGCGGTAATCGCTTCCATTGCGTCGCTTTTGGCATTGCCGCCAAACATGATCAAACCCATGATGGCTTCAAGGTTTTGTTGATCTTCCACTTCGCTACCTCCAATTGAATTGTAATTACTTCATCAATTTTTCTGCTTGTTCTAATACTTTTGCACCATTCATCATTCCATAATCTTGCATATTGATCACATCTAAAGGAATCCCTTTTGGTGCAAGTTTTTGCTCAAACTGCGCTTTCATAAAACGAACTTGCGGTCCTAATAACATGACATCTACGTTTTTAGATTCAAGATTGTTATCCGCATCTGAAGCCGAAACAGCAAAAATATCTGCTTCCATTCCTTTTTCTTCTGCTGCTTTTTGCATTTTTGTTACTAATAAACTGGTACTCATTCCTGCAGAGCATACTAACATAATCGTTTTTTTCGCCATTTGTTCCACTCCCTTTATTTGGTTTTACACATAAATATAACGCAAGAAGCATGCCAAATGAAAAAAGAGTTAAAATAGCGTTTTCACGCCTTTTAACTCTTTTACACAGTGCGCACACAGATGAATAGTGTGTAATACTCAAGATTAGTGTGCATTATTTCTTTATTTTATTTTCAATAAACATTTGGGTCAAAAATGCTACTTCATTTTCAGGGATATTTACTCGATATTTTCGCTCTAAGCTAATTAAGTTCGTACGAATGATATCCATTTCCAAGCGGTAGACTTTAGAAAAAGTTTCCAGATTTTCAAACACTCGTGATTTTTCATGCTTCATTAAACTATCTAATAAGAACGCTAAGTGAATCACGATCCCGATATCTACACCTGGTTCTACGATGATTGAGAGATCCGTTTGGATTTGTTGGATCGTCTTTTGCAATGAGTGGATCAATACGTCGACTGAAGAGATCGAATTGAGTGAATCTTTTAATGAATCAACAATTTTAGCTGTTGGTACTTCATCGTCTGCAATCCGTTTCAATGTATTCAATTTTTCATCATTGAATATGTCATACGCAGAAAAGAAAGGAATATTTTGATAATCCACATCCACTGTTCCAGCAATTGCTTTGATCTCATATTCTTCTAGTAGAGCATCGATGTGTCTTTTGAATGATTCACGCTCCAAAAACTGCATCTGGATCACTTCGACCTTTTTCTGATCGATCACTGGAACGATCCGTTGATATAGTTTTGCCGCTACTCCCTCACCAGTAAAGCAAGTGACGATGACAGCTTTTTTACGTTCAATGATTTCTTGTTGCTCGACTTTAAACTGATCTCTAACGATCGTTTCAAAAGAAATTTGGATACTTTGATAAATATCCTCCAAGCTTCTGCCTACATTTGCCATCCGGACTGCTTCGATGACCACCATCGTACTGCTCATAGTAATTGCCTTTGTTCGGATACCCGTTTCCTCAAAAATCAAATCGCTAAAGGTATTCAGCGACCCCATATCGGTCAGTAAGATCAACCCATTCGTCAAGTATTCTTGGCGGCTTTGGACGTAATGCAATACTTCTTCATACATCGCTTGGACTTCCATCGAAAGAGGCATATTGAAAGCTTTACCGATTTTCGTTCCCAATAGTTCCTGAGCCATTTCCAACATACTTGAGGCAGTTTGTCTGCCATGCATCAAAACTAGGACATCTACTTTGTTTTCTTTGACCGGTTCGCTTTCCCCTAGACTGATCGATAGGAACATACTGATAAAGCCGATTTCATCAAAAGGAATCTCCACTTGCTGTTCCTCTTCAATGATTGTTGATAGATCGATGGCTACTTGAAATTCCTTCTTGAAGTTTTTACGTACATTATTCAAATCAGGATGGACGATCATATGTCCGTCCCTCACACGATCCAAGGTACTTTGTAAATGAAGGGCAAAGGCGAAGCGAGCTTTTTCATTATAGATACGATCAAGCCTCTTTTCCGCCACATCGTATAACTCATTTGTCAAACGCCAAATGTCATCTGGTAATAAGTCTTTGGGAATCGTACTTTTCGTCAACTCTTTGACATATGTTTGAAAGTACGCATCGACATCTTTTGAAATCAGGGTTTCCAAATCAATGTTCTCTACGCCAGTTTCAGATAAGGAAAGCATTTTTTCTTCAATATCGTTATATACCTGCATATTTCTTTCAGGATCTTGCGACCAGACTACATCTGCAAAACCTGGCTCAAAAGTGAGATACTGACTTTTGCTATCCATGAAACGATCAAGACGTTCTGGAACTTCTTTGATCTTCAATAGCCCCTTTTGGACTTGAAGTGAAAGCTCTTCTTTACGAATGATCAGTTTTTCTTCATTATGCGTGCGGTAATGGAGGAATGATTTTGCACATACCAACTTCAAATCACGTTTGACTTGACCGATATTCCCTTCTGCATCATATAGCATAAATGCTAGAATAGCCTCTTTTTCAATATCTATCCGCTGATTTAACCGATTCGCTTCTTGTTTGATGAACAGTGAGATGATTTCATAGCGTTCATCTAATGACCGATAAGCAAGGTTAGGTAAAGTGATAGCCATTGGGATCCTGCGGTTGAACGTGGTAAGGAAACTTTCTGAGGATTCCGTAGTCGCGCCGATGATCTGGACGGAGGCTTCATGTGTATGGGCACTTTCACCTAATGGCCGATAAACGCCTTTATCAATAAAAGTGAACAGCATTTCTTGTCCTTCTGGCGGCAAACGATGAATTTCATCTAGAAATAAGATCCCACCATCTGCTTTTGCGATCAATCCTTGGCTATCCTGTGAGGCTCCCGTATAAGCACCTTTTTTGATCCCAAAAATATGGCCAAATAGCAACTGAGGATTTTGTGCATAATCGGCACAGTTAAAAGAGACAAATGGTGCGTCTTCTGAAAGCATTTCTGAGTCGATTGCAAAATGATACATACACTCGGCAAACATGGATTTACCAGTACCAGTTTCTCCGAATATGATGGTGTGTAACCCGCGAGGCGGATACAAAATTGCCGCTTTCGCTTGTTGGATGCTGACTTTTAACGAATCGTTCTCTCCAACTAATGTTTCAAATGTCACTTGTGTAGAGTAGTCAACATGAACTTTGTCTGATGCAGTCTTTTTAGGAGGCATTGAGTAAACGACCGGACGACCCGGACTTTTGATAATATAATGATCCTTATATAAATCACTTAAATAGCGACTTGCATTGCTTCGATCGATTGAAAGCTTTTCTGCTACATCGCTAGCTGTCAATCCATGCTGATTTTCATGCAATAAGTCCAATATTTCTTCTTGTCTTTCGTTCATGCAATCCCACCTTTAGTTAAATAACAGTGATTCCGTTTTCATTTATCATAACACAAAAAGGCGCTTATTTGCGCCTTGCTCCTTTATTTTTATCCTTTTTTTGTTTATTTTTACGTTTTTTACGTACAACATCCACAGGCTCTTTTTTTGCTGTTTCTTTTTTCAAAGGATAGTTGGAAGCTTTTTTGTGTGGTTCATTTTCGCGATTCATTTCTTCTTTTTCGGGCGATTCCTCTAACAATTGACCGCCATGAAGAAAAATCTCTTTAATTGATAGATCCGCTTTTCGCGCAATTTTCTTCAAATCTCTCAAAGTGTGATCTTGAACAAATGTGATGACTATTCCTTCACTTCCCATTCGTCCTGTTCGGCCAGATCGATGCAGGTAAGCTTCTTCTGTAAGAGGAACTTCCGCATTCACAACATAAGGTAGACCCTTGATGTCTAAACCTCTAGCTGCGACATCAGTTGTAAATAAAGCTGTGATCTTATTATTTTTGAATTGGTCAAGTGCTGCTTTTCGTACTAATTTGTTTTGGTCAGAAGCTAAACTTCCCACAGCGACTCCTCTAAAAAGCAATTTTTCTTCCATAGCGCCTAACTCACTTAGCTGATTGAAGAAGACTAAACCTTGAAAGCCATCAACATACGCTAGTCTTCTAAGATATTCATCTTTTTTACGCGCTGGTACATGCAAAAAGTAATGTTTTTGCCCCTTTCTTGAATCATCTTCTTTGGTAACATCGATTACTTCGATTTGTTTTTTTGTCAATTCTTCGATTTGTTTCAACGAACGATCGGCTGTTGCTGAGAAAAAGGCTAATTGATACTCAACAGGTGCTTGATGCAGTAGTTGATCGATTAAAGGACTATTCCCTTCATCCAGCAACTGATCAGCTTCATCAAAGACAATTGTTTTCAATTGATGTGCTTTGACTTTTTTTGATTTCATCAGTTCTAAGACTCGTCCTGGGGTACCCACTAGGATCTCAGGTCTTTTCTTCAGACCTTCCACTTGTCGTTTAACGTTAGCGCCCCCTACTAAGGATTGGACTTTTAGGTCTAACGCTTTAGCCCATTCTCGTGTGACTTCTGCTACTTGGATCGCTAACTCTTGAGATGAAACCAAGATCAGTAAGGAACTCCCGTGATCCTTTTCAACATTCAATAGTAAGGGAAGCAGATAAGCTAAAGTCTTCCCTGAACCAGTCGGAGAAATACCGATCACGTTTTGTTGGTCTTTTAGTGGTTGAAAGACTGCTTTTTGTATCAGTGACGCCTCTAAAAACGCCTTTTCTTGCCATTTTTCTTGCCATGCTTGTGGAAATGTTTGTACAAATTCATTCATTAAAAATCTTCCTCATTATCGGCATCAAATTTGATGCCCCCATTTTTTCTTAGATCATAAACTACTTGATTGACACTGCGTGCTAACTCGATCCATTCTTCATAAAGCAATCCCCAAGTTGGATCTGTTGGATGCTTGATCACATTCGCAAAATCTTTTGCTTCATCAGCCATAGGATTTTCTGCGGTTTTGATTTCCAAAGTAGTGATGTCTTGATGTTGTCGATCATGGAATTCTGCTGTTTCAATGGCATTGACCCCATTCATCACTAATGTTCCAGAATCGAAATAGATTTCTGAAGGTAGATAAGAATCGCCAATTTTGCCAGGTTGGATGGATACATCAAACGATTCATAACGCAATATTCCCCAACCAAGTCCATCAACGCCTGTTGAAATCTTTCTTGGGAAATAATGAACTTCTGTGGGCATACCGAACCAAGCAACTGCTGCATATACGAGATATACCCCTAGATCCATCATTGCTCCACCTGAAAATCGAGTAGAGAAAATATTTGGCACTTCTCCATCAAGCACTTGATCGTAACGTGATGAATACTTCATATAGCTAAAATTAGCCCCTAATATCTCATCTTTTAAAGGTAAGTAGTCAGTAATTTTTTTAAAGCCAGATTCATGGATATTACGTGCAGCTTCAAAGAAGAATACTTTTTTTTCATTTGCCAAATGAATGATCTCATCCATTTCTTTTGGCATACTGAATGCTGGTTTTTCAACGATCACATTCTTACCAGCTAGAATTCCTTGCTTCGCCTGTTGAAAATGTAAACTATTTGGTGAAGCGATGTAAACAGTATCTAAATGCTCCAATTGAAAGAATGTCGTTAAATCAGTTGCATACTCAATATCACCTTCATATTTCGAACCAAATGCTTGTGCTTTTTCTAGATGTCTTGAGTAGACCGCTGTCAATTCATATTCTCCAGTACCAAGTGCAGCTTGAACAAATTGATGTGTGATCCAATTGGTTCCAATAATTCCTAAATTTATCATGTTCGTTACCTTCTTTCTATAGATTAGGGTCTTCAAAGGGTTGATCGATATCAAACGGTATTTCCTGTTTTATCTTGACTTGATCAGCCGTTACCTGACAATTATACGCTAAAACGGTTACGCCATTCAGTTGCGCATAGCGAATCCTCTGTGCTAACTCTGGTTGCATCTCTTCATGGATGGTAGCTACTCGAAGATGCTCAAACTGTGCAATGAAAAGCACATACGTTTCATAGCCTTCTAAATGAGCTTCAACTAATTCCTCGACATGTTTCAATCCTCGCAGAGTTGGTGCATCAGGAAATGCGCCGATTTCTTTGTTCTCCAGTGTCATGCCTTTCACCTCAACGAATACTCTCTGATTCGCTGATGTTTCTAAATAAATATCAAACTTTGAATGTCGATAATTTACTTCTCGCTTATATTTGATGATTTTTCCTGATAGGTTTGGTAATTGGATGGTTCCATCAAGGATCCCCTCCATCGCTAATCTGTTGGGAAGCTGGCTATCGATATTGAACCACTCATCTTTTTTTTGGACCGCAACAAGATCATAGTCTGTCTTACGTTTTGGGCTAGGGGCATAGTTTACTGCAACTTTTGCACCAGGAACAAAAACCTCTTTTCCTCTTCCTGTATTTTTAACATGGGTGGTAATGACCTCACCTCTTTGATTCAAGCAATAGGCAATAAATCGATTTGGCCGCTCAATAAAAAATGCAGTTTCAACTTGTGGGTATTTCAAAAATCGTCACCTTTCTTCCTACTATGTATCCTATCATAATTTGAGTAAAAACTCTTGAAAAACCAGTCGAAAGTCTTAGAGAATTTTTAGATATTATTCGGTACAATAGAAGAAAGTAAGACATTCGTTGTCTTTAATTAATCGTTAAAAGAAGAGGTGGTCTGATGCGAAAAAAAATAATCTATGGTGCAGCAGCTTTTTTAGCAACTTTAGTAGGTGGTAGTATCGCGATTAAAAAGAAAAAGAAACAAGAAAAGAGCTTTGATCCTTCACAGTATCAAGGTGTTTGGTCATTCATAGATGATAACCAACAAAACGAACAACTGCGTGTTTCTCCAACTTTTGATTTTTCCATCAATGATCACTCATTAGGGACCACACTGATTGAATTGAATGAGCAACAACTGATTGTTCGAGATCACTATGGCTATTATTTGACTCTTTCTTATGAAAAAATGACTTTTTACGATGAATCAACAGATTCTACTTATCAGATAAAGAAAATCGGGCGTTAAAAATTGATTTCCATATAGTCTAAACGAAAGAACAAGAAGGTATTTCTTGACTTTCGTTTTTTTCCTATCGAAATAGACATTTATCGATGTTTATTTCTGTTTTTTTGTCTAGAAAAATAGTCAATTCACTTTTTTTTTGATACACTTACTAGTGATGGTTTCATACCATGAAAGGATGATCGAATATGACACCAAACCGAGAAGATTATTTGAAAATCATTTTGGAGTTAGGCGGAGATACAACTAAAGTAAATAACAAGCAAATCGTTTCTAGTCTTGCTGTCTCACCAGCTTCAGTCAGTGAAATGATTTCAAAACTTGTGAAGGAACAACTTGTGGAACACTCTCCTTATCAAGGTGTACAATTGACCGAGAGTGGCTTGAAAAAAGCAAGCAGTTTGATTCGCAAACATCGTTTATGGGAAGTTTTTTTAGTCGAACATCTAGAATACAGTTGGAATGAAGTACATGATGATGCAGAGGTTTTGGAGCATGTAACATCAGAACAACTTGCAGATCATTTAGAAGACTATTTGAATCATCCTAAACATTGTCCACATGGTGGGAATATTCCTCACAAAGATGAAGTGGTCCATGAAGAACGCCGACAAACACTAGATTCTTATCCAGTAGGTTCAACCGTTCGGATTGCACGAGTCCTTGACGAAAAAGAATTATTGGACTATCTTGTAACGATCGACCTTAATATCGATGAAGAATATGAAATCATTGATGTTGCCGCATATGAAGGTCCAATCACCATCCAAAATGCACAAAAGAAAATTTCTGTCAGTTTTAAAGCTGCCAGCACGATTTTTGTCGATAAATTATAAAGGAGCTTACCTACATGTCTAATGAAAAAAATGTTTTATTTACGATATTTGGTGGTACAGGTGATTTAGCTCAACGTAAATTGTATCCCTCTTTGTTTCGTCTTTACAAAAAAGGCAATCTAGGAAAACATTTTGCTGTCATCGGTACTGCTCGGAGACCTTGGAGCGATGAACATTACCGCGAAGTTGTCATTTCGACAATCCAATCCTTAAATCCTTCCGACGAAGAAGCAAAGGAATTTGCGAGTCATTTCTACTACCAATCTCATAATGTCAATGATTCAACTCATTATGCAACATTAAAAGAATTGGCTGATCAATTAGATGAGCGATACCAACTAGATAGCAATCGTATCTATTACCTTGCTATGGCTCCACAATTTTTTGGTACTATCGTTGCCCATTTAAAATCTCAAAAAATCGTCACTGAAAATGGCTATAACCGATTGATCATCGAAAAACCTTTTGGATCAGATTACCAATCGGCTTACGATCTAAATGAAAAGATCCGTCAGGTCTTTCCAGAACCAGATATCTTTAGGATCGACCATTACTTAGGAAAAGAAATGATCCAAAATATTTCTGCTATCCGTTTTGCAAATAATATTTTTGAATCCCAATGGAACAATCGCTACATTGATAATATCCAAATCACTTTTGGTGAAGCTCTTGGTGTCGAGGACCGCGGAGGCTATTATGACCACAGTGGTGCATTGAAAGATATGGTCCAAAACCATATTCTTCAAGTCGTGGCTTTATTAGCTATGGAACCACCAGTCGCATTTTCTGAAAAGGAAATTCGCGCTGAAAAAATCAAAGCACTGAAAGCTGTTCGAATCTACGATCAACAAGAGGTCCTAGAAAACTTTGTTCGTGGTCAATATGATCAAGGACAACTTGATGGTGAAATGTTCAAAAGCTATCGTGAAGAAGACAAAGTTGATCCTGCATCAACAACTGAAACCTTTGTCGCAGGAAAATTCACGATCGATAATTTCCGTTGGTCAGGTGTGCCTTTCTATGTTCGTACAGGAAAACGTCTAACAGAAAAAGGAACAAGGATCAATATCGTTTTCAAACAAGTGCCCGTAAATGTCTTCAAAACATCTGTTGATGAACCTTGTGAGGACACGACACTTCCACCAAATGTATTGACGATCTATATCCAACCAACAGAAGGATTCTCCTTATCCTTAAATGGAAAAGAAGTCGGTCAAGGGTTCAATACCGAACCGATCAAATTAGAGTATCGTAATAGTTCTGAAATGGTCGAAAATAGTCCTGAAGCCTATGAAAAATTACTATTAGATGCCTTAAAAGGTGATGGAACAAACTTCTCCCATTGGGAAGAAGTCGCACAGTCTTGGCATATCGTCGATGTCATCCGTCAAGCATGGGATCAAACCAAACCTGATTTTCCTAACTATAAAGCAGGTACGATGGGGCCTGAAGCAGCCTTCAAACTACTTGAAAAAGATGGCTTTGAATGGATCTGGCAACCAGATGAATGGTACCGTGAACGTGGCAAATTATAAGGCTAAGTAATCTGAAGATTTTGTAGTACAAAAAGCGCTAAACAATAAAAATATTCAAATAGTTTCGAGAGTGTGGGACAAATCTAAAAACAGTTTTGCTACAGACTCTCGAATAAACGGCGTCCAAAAGTCATTTTTTTCGAAAATTTCAAAAAAAAACGAACAATACAAAAAAATGTATTGTTCGTTTTTTTATTCAGTTTCTCAAACCTAAGCGAATTTTGTCTCGACCTCTATATCACTATAAACGAAAGAGAATCCCATTCTCTAGCAATAAGCCCAAATCCTCAAAATTTGAAAAATGATTTTATGAATTCTGAGGATTTCTGGTACCTTATCACTTCTGTTCTTTTAACTGTTATTCAAACCCTTCAGCAACTGCTTCTGGATAATTTTCTTCTACGATATGTGCGCAACGTCCGCATAGATGAGGTAATTTTTCATCAACTCCGACATCTTTACGGATTTGGCGACAACGATCGCAAGTTTCTCCATCTGCTTTTTCAACTAAAATCGAAACATCATCGAATGTCACAGCTTCTGCAGGTACATCTGTTTGATCATTTTTCACTTCAAAATAATCAGGTGAAATAATCAATAATTGTGGAATATCTGCGTCCACCGCTGTTAGCAATTCACGTACTTGTTGATTTGGATAGATCGTTAATTTAGCTTCTAAAGATTTCCCAATCAATTTACTGTTACGTGCTTCTTCAAGAGCTTTCAATACTTTATCTCTTAAGTCCATAAATGCTGCCCACGTATCCATCAACTCTTCTTGGTTAGCAAATGTTTCATATGCAGGAAGTTCGCTTAATTGCACATATTCTTCTTCTTCTTTCAAGAATGACCAAATTTCTTCCGTTGTATGTGGAATGATCGGTGTCAATAATTTTGTCAATGCCACAGCTGTTTGATAGAAAACAGTTTGCATGCAACGACGTTGATAATCATTTTCTGATTCGATATAAACCACATCTTTGGCAAAATCTAGATAGAATGCAGATAGATCTACTGTCAAGAAATTCATCACTGTACGATAGATATGCATAAAGTTATATTTTTCATATCCTTCTTCACGAATTTCTTTAATCACTTCATTTAAACGAACTGTCATATATTTATCAACAGAGCGTAGTTCTTCATAAGAAACTGTATCTTTTTTCGGATCAAAATCTTCTGTATTCGCGATCAAGAAACGCATGGTATTTCTGATTTTACGGTAAACTTCTGCAACTTGGCTCAAGATATCCATTGAAACGCGGACATCCGCTTCATAGTCGACACTTGCTACCCAAAGACGCAAAATATCTGCTCCAAACTGGTTGATCACTTTTTCAGGTAAAATCGTATTTCCAAGTGATTTACTCATTTTGCGGCCTTCTCCATCTAAAGTAAATCCTTGTGAAAGAACTGATTTATATGGTGCCACGCCATTGATTGCTACACTCGTTGTGATACTTGAATTGAACCAACCACGGTATTGGTCAGAACCTTCTAAATACATATCTGCAGGGAATGTCAATTCTGGACGTTGACGTAAAACTGCTTCATGTGATGAACCTGAGTCAAACCAAACATCCATGATATCTGTTTCTTTCGTAAATTGACCGTTCGGTGAACCTGGATGTGTAAATCCTTCAGGAAGTAACTCTTTTGCTTCTCTTTCAAACCAAATGATCGATCCATGTTCTGCGAATAGATCCGCAACATGTTCAATTGTTTCTGGTGTGATGATTGCTTCCCCATTTTCTGCATAAAAAATTGGTAATGGTACACCCCAAGCACGTTGTCGTGAAATGACCCAGTCGCCTCGGTCACGAATCATGTTATAAAGACGTGTTTTCCCCCATGGAATAATCCAGTTCACTTTTTCGACTTCATCAAGGATGTTTTGTCGGAAATCATCAATCGATGCAAACCATTGAGGTGTTGCACGATAGATCACCGGTTTTTTTGTACGCCAATCATGAGGATAGCTATGGGTAAAGAAGTCTAATTTCAATAAAGCGCCTTTTTCTTTTAATAGATCTGTGACCATTGGATTTACTTTATCATAAAAGATCCCTTCAAACCCAGGTGCTTCATCTGTAAACACGCCTTTAGAATCAACTGGTGATACTACAGGTAACTTGTATTTATTCCCAGCGATATAGTCGTCTTCCCCATGCCCAGGAGCTGTGTGTACTAGACCAGAACCAGCATCTAAAGTGACATGATCACCTAAGATCACTAATGATTCACGATCATAGAATGGATGCCAAGCAGTCATATATTCCATCTCTTGACCTGAAAACTCTTTTAAGACACTCACATTTTCCCAACCGATTTCTGATTGGACAGTTTCTAATAAATCTTTTGCAACTACAAATTTACGGCCATCAGCTTCCACTAATACATACGTATAGCTAGGATTTACTGCAATCCCTTGGTTAGCTGGTAATGTCCAAGGTGTTGTTGTCCAAATCACAAAAGCAGCATCTTCATCAACGATCCCTTTTCCATCTTTGACATTAAAAGCAACAAAGATAGAAGGTGATTTCACGTCTTTATATTCGATTTCAGCTTCAGCAAGTGAAGACTCACTTGATGGTGACCAATAGATAGGTTTCAATCCCTTATAGATATAGCCTTTTTCAGCCATTTTACCAAACACTCTGATCTGGGCAGCTTCATAAGACGGATCTAAAGTGACATATGGATGATCCCAGTCACCTGCGACACCCAATCGTTTGAAATCATTCCGTTGTTTGTCTACTTGTGAAAGTGCGTATTCGCGACATTTTTCCAAATATTCAGCCTTAGACATTTCTTTACGTTTGATTCCTTTATTGGCTAATACTTGTTCGATCGGCAAGCCGTGAGTATCCCAACCAGGAACATAGGGTGCACGAAAACCCGACATTGATTTTGAACGGATGATAATATCTTTACTGATTTTATTTAGTGAATGACCTAAATGGATATTTCCATTTGCATAAGGAGGGCCATCATGAAGTACAAAACTTGGTTTTCCTTCATTTAGTTCCTGTCTTTTTTGGTAGATTTTATTTTCTTCCCATTCTTTTTGCCAATCTGCTTCGCGATTTGGCAAGTTCCCACGCATAGGGAATTTTGTTTTACCTAGTTGCAAGGTTTCTTTCATTTTCATTACGCACTACACTCCTTGATTAATAATTTTGAGAACACAAAAAAGCATGTTCATCCAAGGGACGAACATGCCGTGGTACCACCCAAATTCAGTTACATGATGATGTAACTCTCGAAGACCCATAACGAGGTCAACCGCTGTTTCCTACTCTTAGTTCAGAAACAATTCAGGTAGAGGATCTTTCATCTTGCAGTGTCTTACCGATCTTCCACTATCATCGGCTCGCTTAAAGAATGGCAAGAGGCTTTTCTGTTCTACTCTTCTTCATGATCTCCAGGAACGATCGAAATATCGATTGCCTGAGTATCGAATGCTGTGATTGGTGCTTCCATGATTCCTGTGTCTGAGTTTACATCAGTTTGATTTTCATTGTCAAGTTGTTTTGCCAAAACTTCTTTGATTACTTCATGACTATCTGTGACATAACTTGAGAATGGTTGTAAAATCTCATCCCATTCTGGACTCTTCACTTGTTCTAATTGTGATTCTAACATCAAGCTGATTCTTTGATGGAACACACGTGTTTTTTTCTTCAGATCTTCTGTTTCAGTTGCTAATTGTTTTGCTTTTTCAGTAGCATCTGTCAAGATTTTTCTTGCTTTTTCTTCAGCATCTGTCGTCAATTGGTGCGCACGTTTTTCAGCTGTGGCTACCAATTCATCTGCTTTATTTTGTGCAGAAGTAACGATCACTTCTGATTCTTTACTTGCACTAGTTTTTACTTTATCTGCAGTATCTTGGGCAACGATGATCGATTGATTCAACGCATCTTTTAATTCATTGAAATATTCGAGTTTTTCTTCTGAATGTTTCACTGCTTTTTCAAGTTCACGATTTCTTTGTGTTACTTCTTCGTAATCACGAACAACTAAATCTAAGAAATCATCTACTTCGTCTTGATTATATCCCCGCATTTTTGTCGGGAATGTTTTATTTTGGATATCTAATGGAGTTAAAGCCATGAGTAAACCACCTTCTTGTTTTATTTACGTAATACACCAAACAATACTCTATACTTTTCTTTTTTAGTTTTCCCCTCAAGTCCCTGTATTTGGATGCGACCAAAACCTCTGATCGAAACAATATCCAGTAGCTCAAGTAAAAAGTCGGGTCGAGTGTTTTCAGTCCAATTCACTTTTACTTTACCTGACTCAATCAACTGTTTTGAACGTTGTCTGGAGATATTATAAATCTCTGAGATGACACTGTCTAGTCTCAATGAAGCAACAGTACCTCTTTCTTCAGTCCAACTATCTTTGGGCAGAATCAATTCTGTATACTTCTTCGGTTCTAAACGAACAGCGACCTTACCAATTTTTGTTACTTGAGTTACAACAAACTGTTCTACTTCTTGTGCGATGAAGACTTGCCAACGTTCCCCGTCAGAAATGATATCGCCAAAGTAAGAACGTTTGATCCCAGTACCAACCAATGTACCCAGAATTTTTCCATGACTCAAACTGGCAAATTTGCTTGGATAGTGAATCTCATATAATGAAACTTCAAAATCCTCATCTTCAGGTTGATAATATTCGGGGAAAATCAAACATCTCTTCCGTTCCGCCTGCTCATATCCCCCATAAAAAGAATAGCGTAGTTCGGTCTCTTGTCGAACCAACGTTTCTAATATATAGGATTGTCTTGGATCTAGAAAATCTGTAAGATACGGCGCATATTGACCCTGGACCTGTTCGATCCAATCACCAACTGAGTCAATGAAAGAACGTTCATCCGCACGGAAATGCTGATATACATTTGCGTCCATTTTTCCCCCTCCTATTTTTCTCTCTGATTCGTTGATCAGTAAACTGCCATCATCAACCATAGGACGATTTGTTGCAGTCCTTGTACCGCTAAATTCAAAATGAGAATCGATGCCAAGATCGTGAAATCAAAGCCGCCGATCCGTAAAGGAAGTCGTTCGAATAACTGTATATATGGTTCGCATATTTTAGCTAGGAACCGACCGATTCCTGATTGGTATCCTCCCGGAAACCAAGATAACAGTGCATAGACCATCAACAAGATACTGTAAAAATATGCTGCTTGCCCAAGCAAATTAAGTAACATAAAAATAGTATAAATCGTAGTTCCTCCTCTTATAGGTCAAACATGTTCACGTCCGCAAACGATTGAGCCGTTGAACTATCGATTTCCATACCTGTAGGCGTACATAGGAAGATTTCGTCTCCCACACGCTTGATATCACCGTCTAGTGCATAGACAGTTCCAGTTAGAAAATCAACGATTCTTCTTGCTTGTTTTTCTTCCACAAGATGAAAATTAACTAACGTGGCTTCTCCAGCGATGATCCGTTTCGCAATGGTCATCGCTTCAGAGTACGTACGTGGTTCCATGACCGTGATTTTTCCAGCTAAATTTGTCTTTGGTGTAAATGAAGATTTTGTAGCTTCTTCTTTACGGACATTTTTAGCAGATGATTGATGTAATTCAATTACTTTTTTTGTTTCTGGTTGTGCAGTTTCACGGGTCACAGGACGTGTAGTCCTTTGTTGTTCACGTGGTTTTGAGACCACCGTTGTTTTGGGTTGACTCATCTGCACTTGTGTTGGTTTATTCTTAGTCGGCTGTGTTACAGCTCTATTAGTTGTTTCAGGGTATTCTTCGTACTCTTCTTCATCAGCTAATCCGAAAAAATTAGCAATTGCTCCTCTATTTAAAAGCGGCATTATTGTTCCTCCTCGTCTTTGAATAACGCTGTCCCTACACGAATGAATGTAGCACCTTCTTCGATTGCCAATTGGAAATCTTGACTCATTCCCATGCTTAATTCTGTACATGGTGCATGTGGAAGTTCTT
Organism: Enterococcus sp. BSD2780061688st2 D3; assembly: GCF_005844145.1. NCBI lineage: Bacteria > Bacillati > Bacillota > Bacilli > Lactobacillales > Enterococcaceae > Enterococcus > Enterococcus sp. BSD2780061688st2 D3. Next base: position 93,879 of record NZ_SPHN01000006.1, on the reverse strand, counting down.
TCTTCTGAACAAGATCACGCAACTCTTTCAGCGTTCCAAACACTTTACGAATTTGGTCAGCAGAAGCATCTTTAGGCGCCATTGTCATCAAACCGACAACTTTTATCTTAGTTAATGAAGCCAACGATTCTAAAAAAGGAAGAAGTTCATCTGGGGATATCCCTTGTTTTGACTCTTCACCAGAGACATTCACTTCTACAAAACAAGCAAGTTGTTTTTCTGCTCTTTTTTGGATCTCTTCTGCTAATCTTAAACTGTCCAACGCATGAAAGTAATCAATTTCATTTACAATCAATTTTACCTTTCTGCGCTGTAAATTACCAATTAAATGCCACTTGATATCAGGATGATTTTGCAAATCTTGTTTTTTCTGCAATAACTTATCTACGCGATTTTCTGCGCAATTGTTTACTCCCGCTTTAATCAATTCTTCTGCCTTGTCAGAGTCCACAGACTTTGTCACGGCCACTAAAGTAACTTCTTTCGGATTACGATGAACAAGAGCACACGAATCCTGAATGTCTTGCTCGATTTTTAGCAAGTTGTCAGCAATCATGTGCTCTCCCTCTCCCTTATTTTTTACGACGGAAAAACGGTGGTGTATTCAATTCGTCATCACCATTTGATTTTGTTTCTTCACGATTGAATGTATCAAATTCTTTTTTTTCAATAGTATCAAAATTAGATTCGTCAACTTTAGGACGGACATTTTGTTCACGTCGGATGTCCCAGTCTCCAAAACTACTTTCTTCGTCTACTGGAGTAGGTTTTGCTTGATCCATATCCAATACTGGTTTTTGAGTAGATGATTGCATAGATGTTTGTCTAGTTGGACGACTAGACTTGCGTTCCTTTTTTGATTCGTCGATACCTGTTGCGATAACCGTTACGCGGATTTCATCGCCCATTTCTTCATTGATCGAAGTACCTAGGATGATGTTTACATCTCCTGTAGCCGCATTTGCAACGATATCAGAAGCATCTTGTGCTTCAAACAATGTCATATCTAACCCGCCTGTGATGTTCAATAGGACTTGTTCTGCTCCATCGATCGATGTTTCTAATAGTGGAGAAGAAATAGCTTTCTTCGTTGCTTCAACTACACGATCTTCACCGCTTGCAACGCCGATACCCATCAAAGCAGTTCCTTGGTTTTCCATTACTGTCTTCACATCAGCGAAGTCCAAGTTCACGTAACCAGGAGCTGTGATCAAGTCAGAGATACCTTGAACACCTTGGCGTAAAACGTTGTCCGCTTCACGGAACGCTTCTAACATTGGTGTCTTTTTATCAACTACTTCTAATAAGCGGTTGTTTGAAATGATCAATAATGTATCCACGTTTTCTTTCAAACGTGCAATTCCTTCTGCAGCAAAACGGCCACGTTTTGGTCCTTCAAAAGTGAATGGACGTGTCACAACGCCGACTGTTAAAGCGCCTAATTCTCTAGCGATTCCAGCTACGATAGGTGCAGCACCTGTACCAGTTCCGCCACCCATTCCGGCTGTGATAAAGATCATATCTGCGCCATCTAATGCTTCTCTTAAAGATTGTTCACTTTCTTCAGCAGCTTTTTGTCCAACTTCTGGTTGTGAACCTGCACCTAACCCACGTGTATATTTAGGGCCTAATTGGATGACAGTTTCAGCTTTTGAATTTTTCAAAGCTTGTACATCTGTGTTGGCAGTAATAAATTCTACGCCTTTTACATTTTCTTCAATCATTCGGTTTACAGCATTTCCTCCGCCGCCACCGACACCGATGACTTTGATTACTGCGCCGTCATTGATATTATTATCAATTGAGAATTCCATATTTTATTCCTCCCAGGATGAATTAATCAAAAATATTTGAAAAGAAACCTTTAATTTTATTCGTTACGTTTTCGCCAGATTTCTTTTGTTCAGATTCGTCATAATCAGTTTCTTCTTGAACCTCATAACTATCATAAGTAGTTACTTCTTGTTCAACAGTCGGATGATGAGCAATAGTTGTTTCCCCAGTTACAGCAATTTTAGCCAATTGGTAAACTTCACTCAAGTTTGCTGAATAATCAACGATACTGATAACATTAGTAAAAACTGGATTACGTAGACCCATTTGATTTGGTACATATAGTTTGACGTTTACACCAAAAATTTCTTGGGCTAGATCAACAACGCCAGGAAGACTTGCTGCTCCACCAGTAAGCACTACTCCACCAGGTAGTTCTAGTGCTTCGATTTGATCTAAAGCAGCTTTTGCTTTGTTAAAAATCTGTTCCATACGTGCAGAGATGACTTCTGACAAATAGCGTTCATCAACTTTCACTGGTTCAGATTGTCCGATCACATCAACTGGAAATTCTTCTTGATCAGAAGTCCGTTCTGGATAAGCATCACCGTAATTGATTTTTAGCGCTTCGGCATTATTGAATGAAGTATTCAATACAATGGAAATATCTTTGGTGACGAATTCTCCACCTTCTTGATCTAGACTGGTAAACTTCAATTGTTTATCATGCATAACAGCCGTTGTTGTTTGGCCCCCACCCATATCAATAACAATCGTACCGAAATCTTTTTCTCCATCTGAAAGGATTGTTTCTGTTAAAGCTAATGGCGTAATGACTAATTCATTTACGACCAATCCTGCATTTTCTACACATTTACGAATATTGTGAACAATAGTTTTTGGTCCAGTAAACAATAGACCATACATTTCTAGTCTGACACCGATCATTCCACGTGGATCTTTGATTCCTTCGAATCCATCCACGGTAAAGTCCTGTGGCAAAATTGATACGATTTGACGTTCAGGAGGAATTGAACGAACTAGGGCAGCTGAAGCCACATTTCGGACATCTTCGTCGGTGATTTCTTTTGAATCTCCGTTAACTGCGATCATTCCTTGGCAATTTTCAACTTCAAGCATGTTTGCGGGCAAACCAACACTTACGCTCTTGATCTGGATTCCTGCTTTTTCTTCTGCTTGTCGTACTGCTCGTTGTATCGCTTGGACCGTTTTATCGATATCAACGATAATGCCGCGGTTAATCCCTTCTGATTTTGCGTTTCCTACTCCAATAATATTCATTTGGCTGTCGATATATTCAGCCACGACAACTTTGACAGATGTCGTTCCAATATCAAGGCCTACATACATTCCTGTTTTTGCCATGAATGGGATTCCCTCCTACTTACTATTCCATATACAAGCGAACAACTAACGTCCGTTTTTAAATATACTTTAATAGATATATTCACTGCTTTCAATTCTACCATAAATTACTGGTTTTTAGAAAGTAGATTCTCACTTTTTAAAGTTGTTTTATCAATTTTCTGTTGAAATCGAAGAAGACGAACTTGAATTATCGTCATTTTGATTTGTTTCACTTGTATCACCTGACGTATTCCCTGTCTGTTCCGACTCACTTGGTACTGTTTCTTCTGATGAAGGTTCGGAACTCGCAGAGGATCCATTTGTTTGTTCTGTCGTTGTTTCCATCGAATTTGTTCCAGAGGTCTGTTCTGCTTCTGCACTGCTTTCTGAATAAGGATAGGAGAAAATACCGACTTCCATATCGATCACACCTTTTTCATCCATATCTTTTGCTACTTGTGCGTAGTATTTCATTTGACTAGCTAGATTTTGGATATTTACAATGACTTGGTTGCCATCATTCATATTCAATCGGAGCAAGTTTTTATTCGTATCACTTGGTGTATATTTGATTTCAGAAATTGCTTTTTGCAATTCAGCTGACAGTTTGTTGTATTCCTTTGTTAATGATTTGATTTTTTCATTGTTCGTGAATCCATCTAAGATAGGAAGATTTTTTGTGGGATTAGCCACTTTTTCACTTAGAACTGTCCCATTTTCCATTACAGGATAATACTGCCCGTTTTTCGTTACTAAAGCAATTTCTTTGTACTCTTTGACTTTTAAAGTAAACGTATTGAGCGTTTTAAAACTGATTTGTGCATTTTCGATCCGTGGCTGTTCTTCTTTCAAATTGTTGATGTAGTCAGCCTTATGCCAGTATTGTTTCCAAATATTCGTACCCATCGTTAACTTCGTATCCGTAATGACTGTCTGGGCAGCGACATTTTCGTTGCCCGATACAGTGACTGCTTGCAACTTGCTGTATGGAGATACGTAATAAATCAAAAAGATCAATGGTATACCTAGAATCGTGATAATCAAAGCCAAGCGCCGATACAATACTTTATTTCGCTGATTTTTTAGATTGGGCAATCGATTGAGGAAAGAACCATTGTAAGGTCCACCCGCTTTTATTTGTTCCGTTTCATCTTCGGATGGAGCGTCATGCTCATGTTCTGGAACATCCTTTTCAGTTGCTGGTTCTGCATCCGCTTCTTGTTCGTCTGGTTGAACTTCATTATCCGTTTTTTTCGTTGCTTCTTTTTCTTTTTTACCATGTTCTGCTAAATATTTCCGGTTGGCCTTTTGCCAAGGAGTTAGATTGTTCTCATCAACAGATTGATTCGGCAAATTTTCTGGTTCTTTTTTCTTACTCACTTTAGACCACCCGCCTTTATTTCTGAATAACAGCTTCTACTAATCGATATAGCCGTTCTGAGGCATCTGGAATCCCTTGTTGTTTAGATGCCTCGGACATGCTTTGTTGCAGCTTGTCGTTTGTCATGATTTCTTCGATTGCATTTCTCAATGTTTTTCCTGTCAACTCGTCATCTTTGATCATCTTAGCTGCATGCGCATGCACTAAACTCATGGCATTTTTTGTTTGGTGATCATTCGTCACATAAGGACTTGGGATCAAGATTGCTGGCAAACCGATCGCCGTTAGCTCAGCGATGGAAGTGGCTCCCGCTCTACCGACTAGTAAATCACTCGCAGCCATGACTTCTGCCATTTTAGAGATATAGGGTTGGACACTAACGTTTGGTGAAGCATTTATTTTTTCTCTCACTGCTTCATAGTAACGCTCGCCAGAAGCATAAAGCACTTGATAATCCGTACTTTCAAAATCAGTCAAAAAATCTGTTACAGCTTGATTTATTTTTAGCGCTCCTTGGCTTCCACCAAAGATCAGGACAGTCTTTTTATTGGGGTCCAGTCCAAACGATTCGACGATATCCGTCTTATTCATATTCGCTACTTCTTGTGCACGTGGATTGCCCACTAACACAGATTTTTCTTCTGGAAAAAATGCTTGAGCATCCTTAAAGGAAATAGCGATTCGATCCACGTAGCGACTTAAAAATTTATTCGTCATCCCTGGGACACTGTTTTGTTCATGGATGATCGTTGGAATATTTGATTTTGCAGCCGCATAGACGACGGCTCCTGAAACATAACCGCCTGTACCAATCACAACATCTGGTTGAAATTCTTTTAAAATTTTTTTTGCTGAACGGATACTTTTCAAGAATAGTTGGACTGTTTTAACATTGTACAGTGAAATTTTTCGTTTAAATCCTTGGATCTCTAAGGTACGAAATGGAATCCCTGTTTCTGGAACAATCTTATTCTCCAACCCTCTTTGTGCACCAACATACATAAATTCAGCATTTGGCACTTGTGTTTTAACATAATTGACGAAGGCTAATGCTGGATAGATATGTCCTCCAGTTCCTCCACCTGTAACCAAAATTTTCATTAATTATCGCTCGCTTCTACATTTTCTAGTTTATTGATAGCGTCCATAAAGCGTTCGCCTCTGATTTCAAAGTTAGGGTATTGATCCCAACTAGCGTTAGCTGGTGACAATAAGATCACGTCGCCTTCTCCACTTAAGCAAAGAGAAACAGGCACTGCTGATTCAGCATTTTCCGCTGTTTCAATAATAGGAATACCTGCTTTTTTGCCAGCCTCCATCAATTTCTCTTTTGTTTCACCAAAAACGATCAATGCTTTAAGACCTGTTAAGGAAGGAATCAATGCATCAAATGAATTCCCTCGATCTAGCCCACCAGCGATCAATACTAAGTTTTCTGGTGTAAATCCACTTAAAGCCATTTTTGTCGCTAAAATATTCGTGGCTTTTGAGTCATTATAAAATTTACGTCCTTGAACTTCCCCTACATATTGCGTACGGTGTGGTACACCATGGAAAAGCTGTAATGTTTGTTTGATTGCGGTATTAGATACCCCATACAATTTAGCAACTGAAATGGCGGCCAATGCATTTTCAACATTGTGAGCGCCTGGCACACCCATTTCAGAACTATCCATGATTTTTTCTTGATCATAGAAGATACTTCCATTCAATGAATAGGCACCTTTCGACAATTCTTGTTCTGTTGCAAATGGTAAAACAGTTGCTTTTGTCGTTTTGCTTAGTTCTCTTAATTCAGACTGATTCCAGTTGAGGATCAAGTAGTCTGATTCAGTCATATTTTTTTGAAGTTGCCATTTGGCTTTGACATATTCATCACGCGTACCATGATAATCAATATGCGCTTCATAAATATTCGTGATCACAGCAATGTGAGGACGAAATTCAGTGATTCCCATCAATTGAAAACTTGATAATTCCATCACGATTTTATCTTCTTTAGTTGCTTCTTGTGCCACACTACTTGCAGGATAACCAATATTTCCAGCTAAGCGAGCAATGCCATCATTTTTTTCAGCATTCAATAATAAACCAGTCATGGTGGTAGTTGTCGTTTTACCATTCGTCCCAGTGATGCCAATAATCGGACATTCCGCTACCTCGTAAGCTAATTCTACTTCCGTAATTACCGGAATACCCAGTTCTTGTGCTTTTGAAACGAAAGGATGACTATAAGGGATACCGGGATTTTTGACTAATAACGAAAATTCTTCATCCAATAATTCGATTGGATGACTCCCTGTGATCACTTTTATCCCCATTGACAGCAATTCTTGTGCTTCAGGGTTTTCATCAAAAGGTTTCCCATCATTTACAGTGACAAGTGCGCCCAATTCATGTAACAATTTGGCCGCACTAAATCCACTCTTTGCTAATCCTAAAACAAGGACCTTTTTATTTTCATACGTTGAAATTTTTTTCATTTCCTGTCATCTCCTACCAAATGAACCATAATGTAATCAAAGAAGTCACTAGACTAATTGCCCAAAAAACAATATCGATCTTCCACTCTGTCCAACCACTCATTTCAAAATGATGATGGATCGGAGACATTTTAAAAATTCTTTTTCCAGTTAGTTTGAATGATGTCACTTGCAACATAACACTAGCTGTTTCCACTACATAGATCAAACCAACTAACAATAATGTCCATTCTTGATTCAACATCATTGAGATTGCTGCCAGTAATCCACCTAGGGCAAGTGAGCCCACATCCCCCATAAAGATTTTTGCTGGTTTATGGTTATACACAAAGAATCCCAATAATCCACCAAGTACACTCAAACAAATGACCAGTACATCATATTGCTGTTGATGCCAAGCAATGATTCCATAAGTGGCAAATGAAATACTACCTAACCCTGCCACTAATCCATCAATACCATCAGTTAAGTTCACAGCGTTTGAGAAACCGACTAACCAAAAAATAGCAAAAATTCCGTAGATGATCCCAAGAGGAATCTCAATACCAAAGAAGTTCAGTGTACCGGCATAATTTTCTGAACGATAGACTGCATAGAAAATGATGCCGCCGACGATTTGTCCAATCAGTTTTTGTTTTGAATTTAGACCCATATTTCTTTTTCTGAAAATTTTGATAAAGTCATCTAAAAAACCAATCGCGCCATACAGTGCTAAAACAAATAATAGAATGAAAAGAGTAGGAGTAAGTTGCTCTTGCCAAGCACCTACCCAAATCCCTGTCAATATAGCTGCAACCAAGAACACTAAACCACCCATGGTAGGAGTTCCGGCTTTGACATTATGCCATTTAGGTCCTTCTTCCCGAATTGCTTGTCCTTGTTTTTTCATTTGAAAATATCCAATAAATAGCGGCATTGCTGCAACTGTCATTGCACAGCTACTAACGATAGGAATTAATGCTTGTGTCCACTCCATGCTCTTTTCTCTCCTAATTCTCTTCTTATTCTTCTAATGTAAAGCTTAATTTATCATCGGTAATTTTTTCATACGGCGCAAGGCTTTGTTTTGTGCAATAGCCATCACCGTCGAAAGTTACCTCAATCCCTAATATTTTACCTAATTTCATGATGTCTGCTTTAGACCAACCGGTGACATCAGGCATCAGTTTCTCGCCACCAGTATATAAGATGATCTTTTCACCAGAAATCAATTGATCGCCTTGTTCTGTTGACTGTTTTTTCACCTTTTTACCATCACCAATAACAATTGGTTGTAGTCCGCTTTTTTGTGCATCTGCTGCAGCAACATCTGTACCTAGGTTACGGTAATCAGCCACAGTCACTTTTTCAGTTGCTTCTTCTGTTTTTTCATCTGTTTCTGTTTCTTTAAAGTCCATTGCACGTTTCATCAATGGATTAGCAATTTTTGCTAATGCATCACGGTCATATGTTTTAGGGTGTTTCATCGTTAGATACAATACATATTCAGGATCTTCTGACGGAACCATTTCAACGATTGAATACAAGTAAGCTGTCTCACCTGTTTGGTAACCACCAGTATCAGAAGCAATCTGTGCAGTACCCGTTTTAGCCGAAACATTGTAACCAGGTACACTATATACACCATAGGCACTACCATAATTTTCACTTTCTACCACATCACGCATATATTCGCGTACTTTTTGAGTCGTTTCCTTTGAAAATGGTTGTCCTAATACTTCTGTTTGCGTTGCTCTTTCTTCACCAGTCGTTGGATCGACGATTTTGCTGATATAACGTGGTTGGATCATCGTACCATTGTTTGCTATTGACGTGAATGCCTTCATCATCTGGAAGTTCGTCACTCCGATAGCTTGTCCATAAGCACTCATGGCACGGTCAACGATGTTTATAGTTGGCAAATCGCCTGAAACCTCGTCATCTAAGCCAGAGTGAGTACTTTGTCCAAAACCTAGTTTTTGCAGATAGTTATACCATGCACCACCCATCCGTTGTTCCAACATGACCATCCCAACGTTACTTGACCAAGAAAGTGCTTGTCTCATTGTCAAGACACCTTTTGCGCCATAATCATGGTCATTGATCGTTGCATCTGCAACTTTGATCTTACCTGATTGATACGTTTCATTTTCATTGAATTTGCCTTCTTCGATAGCAGCTGCTGTCGTGAAGACTTTCATTGTAGAGCCTGGTTCATAGCTATCTTGAACCAAGAAATTACGCCAAACGGAATCTTTTTCTTGTAATCCTTCCATTGTTTCTGGATTGAAAGTAGGTCGTTGACCCATAGCTAAGATCTCACCAGTTTTGGCTTTCATTAAGACAGCCGTCAATTCTTCTGGCTGATACTCATCATTGACTTGATCCATCAAGGTTTCTAAATAACTTTGAAGACGACTATCTAAAGTCGTATAAATATCTTGACCATTCACTGCTTTTTCTTCTTCAGCGACTGTCCCTGGTAAGGCATTTTGGTAATTATCTTTTTGATAAATGATTTTCCCATTTTTTCCGCTCAATACATCATTATAAGCAGCCTCTAATCCCAATTTACCAACTAGACCTGTATCGTCCTTATTTGGGACAGCATACCCGATAAAATGAGAAGAAAATACACCATTAGGATACATCCGTGCAGAATGATCTTCAAAATATAACCCAGCGATATTTTCTTTTTTCATTTCTGATTCGATCGTTTGTCTGGTCTCCTGTGAGATATTTTTCCCATAGTTTCCAAACTCTACTTGGTATAGCTCATTTTTCGCACCATCTTGTAGGATCTTTAGTGCCTGGCTCTTTTCGATTGAAAGATTTTTATGCAAAATCGTAGCGATTTTATCAAAATCCTTTTCTTGGGCATACAATTTTTTATCACCAGTTGTATACGTTTTGGATAAGATAGCTTTGATCGAATAAGATTTAGCATCTTCAGCAAGGGCCACTCCATTGCGATCATAGATCGTTCCGCGTTTTGCTTTGACGACTTCACTACCTTTGTAGAGCTGTTCAGTTTTTTCCGCTAGAGAGGTCCCAGCAACATGGCCTCCAATAACGATATACGAAAAACGGACGGCAAATAAAAAGAACAATCCAATACTCGTAGCAAATAAAATGATACCTACTTTTTTGCGATTGTTCATCGGATTTAGATTTTTCTTTTCCATAAACCGCCGGAATTTATTTTTAAGACTCATTTACTTCACTTTCCTTAAATTGTCGTCGTTGATCGACAACCCTTTTTCTTCTGCGATTTTTTTGATTCGTTCAGTACGTGACAACTCGTTCTTTTCTTGTACTAAACTTGTTTTTTCGACATTTTTTTTGTCGATTTTAGTTTGGATCGTTGTAATTTCGTTTTCTACACCACTGATATTCGTACGCAACATTACAGTTAGTATGCAAAGTGCAATCACCGAAAGCGTAATACTTACTACAGCCAGTTTTTCTAAATTGGATATATGTTTTAACCGTTTTGCTGGCGATTGAGGAAGAATAACTTCTTGATTCGAATCTGGCAGCTGATGTTCAGGTTGTTCGACCATATCTGGTAAATCATATGGATATTCTTGTGCTTTTCTTAATTCTGCCATTATTCTACTCCTCTTTCACACGTATTTTTTCAGCAATTCGTAATTTAGCACTACGAGATCGGTTGTTTTCAGCTAATTCTTCTTCAGAAGGAAGAATTGGCTTTCTATTGATCAATTTTAATTCTGGTTGAAATTCTTCTGGAATGACTGGCAATCCTGGCGGTAAATCTCGGACTGTACTATATTCCTTGAACATACTTTTGACGATACGGTCCTCTAACGAATGGAACGTGATCACACTGATACGACCATTTTGATTTAAAAGACGAATCGCTTGTTCTAATGATGCTTCTTCCGCACCCAGTTCATCGTTGACTGCGATTCTCACAGCTTGGAAAATCCGTTTTGCCGGATGACCGCCTTTTCTTCTCGCTGGTGCAGGAATCACATCTTTAATGATTTCTACTAACTCGCCAGTCGTTTCGATTGGGCGTATTTTTCTAACTCGTTCAATTTCTCGAGCGATTTGTTTTGAAAATTTCTCTTCACCGTAGCGAAAGAAAATTTTTACTAGTTCATTATAAGGATATTCATTGATCACATGATACGCAGACAAAGGCGCTGATTGATCCATGCGCATGTCTAGCGGTGCGTCTTGATGGTAGCTAAATCCTCTTTCTGCTTCATCAAGTTGAGGCGAAGATACCCCTAGATCATACAAAATACCGTCCACATGGGAAACATATTTTGTTATCTGCTCTTCTAATTCTCGAAAGTTTGCTTTGATAAAAGTAACCATGCCTTTTTCAACATATGGGGCTAATCGTACTGTTGCATGATCGATTGCTTTTTGATCTTGATCAAATGCATAAAGGTGCCCATTTGAATTCAATTGGCTCAATAAATATTCACTATGTCCGGCACCGCCAAGTGTACAGTCTACATAAATGCCATCAGGTTTGATGTTCAATCCATCAACCGTCTCTTTCAACATGACTGTATAGTGTTGAAATGTTTCAGTCATTAGTCAGCCTCTTCCTATCTTATAGTCCGAAATCAATCATATTTTCAGCAATTTCATCAAAGTTTTCTTCTGCAACTTTGGAAAATTCTTGCCAGTGTTCTTCATCCCATATCTCAATTCGATTTGAAACGCCGATCACTACACATTCTTTTGTCAAAGCAGCATAATTTCTCAATGTGCTGGGGATATTGATACGTCCTTGTTTATCTAATTCACATTCAGTGGCAGCCGAGTAAAAAAAACGCACGAACGTACGAGCATCTTTTTTAGCTAAGGGCATTTCGTTTAATTTGGACTCTAGATTCTGCCATTCACTCATGGGATAGCCAAAAAGACAGCCATCTAATCCTCTGGTGAGGACAAATTCTTCGCCCAGTTCTTCACGAAGTTTCGAAGGTACGATCATACGACCTTTTGTATCAATATTATGCCGATATTCGCCCATCAACATTGAAACTACCCCCGTTCCTCCACTAACTAAAATTAGTCTACCACAATCCCCCACTTTCTACCACCTTTTATGGAAAATCCGAGAATAACTTTTTTATTCATAAAAACTTTTTTAAGAATTAAGCTGTAAAAAGTCTTTAAAAAAACTTTTTACAGCTCGAAACCGTTTTTTATCATAGATACGTAAGGATATTTAAAACGATCAATAGTCCGTAAAAGACGATCGTCAGTAAAAATGCTAACCGCCAAGTCATTTTCAAATAACGCGAATAAATGATTTCATCATAATAATAAGCTTGGAATACAGCAATACATATTGCCATTAAAAGCATGGAAATCATGAAAAATGGTAGGAATGAAAAAGTGGCCATATTACGTGATAAAGCATGCATGCCTCCCCACAAAAAAGGGACAGCAAGATCAGGAGCTTTAATTTTAAAACGACGGTCCAATGAAAATAGTTTTACCAAAAAGTTGCAACCAAATAAGACGATTGCAGGAAAAATATACCAAAATAAAACAATTGGCGTAAAAGTGCCCATCTGACAAAAACTCCTTCTTCTAGTTGTTTCAAGTATACGCTATAAACTTTACACAACTATTTCATTTATTTTAAATTTATACAGTTTTCTTTGCTTTATCGAGTCTTCTACTTCAAATGACGACATCAATCAGAAAAGTTGCCTAGTCCAATCTCCCCAACTGTGTTCGATTGGATTATCCGTTATAATAGAAGAAACAAAGATTTTAGGAGGTTCGACTATGATCAAGTATTTTTCTATGACTAACCAGCAACTAGTAAATACACAAAAAGAAACTGCTGAAACAGTTTGGTATTGTGTGGAACGTCCAAACGAAGAAGAAATCAATGCACTAACTCATCAATTCCAGATTCCTTCCGATTATATTACGTCGATACTAGATGATGCTGAGAATTCAAGAGAAGAGGAATTCAATCAAACAAAACTAACAAAACCAGCGTTATTATTATTACAATATCCTTTTGTAAAGACAAGTCCCAGTGGCTATTTCCAAGTGGATACGTATCCTTTTTCAATTATAGTGACACCTCAAAAAAAGCTTATCACAATTACGAATCACGAACCACTCTTTTTGAAAAAAGTATTCAGTCAAACGTTTGAAAAAAATGATTTATCGACCAATCTAAATATTTTCATGCAGATCATTTGGCAGATCACTTTTTCATACAACACGTATTTGTCTACTTTACAATCTCAATGTGATGTTTTAGAAAAACAATTACGTGTTTCTACGGAAAATAGTCAGCTATATCAAATCATGGATATCCAGAAAAGCTTAGTGTATTTCAGAGAAGCAACAGCCGCAAATTCCACTACACTAAACACTCTGATAAAAAATAAAGCGATCCAAGAAAATCATGCGCTAAGAGCTCATCTACATGACGTGATCATTGAAACGGAACAAGCTAGAACGACTGCCCGCATCCAGTTGAATCTCGTAGAACAAATGAATCAAACATTTTCTGCTATTATATCGAATAACCTAAACAATATTATGAAAATTTTAACTTCTCTTACAATTATTTTAACGATCCCGACAATCATCGGAAGTCTCTACGGGATGAATATCAAACTTCCTATTGCTGAACGGGATGACGCCTTTTTATGGCTGACCCTTTTTATGCTACTCATTAGTATACTAACCGCTTATTATTTAAAAAAGGGGAAGTTTTTATAAACACCCCCCCTTGTCGAATAAAGAAAAAGCATGTAAACTAAGGGCAACAATAAAATTTCGAGGTAGATACTATGCGTGAGAAAAAACAAACAAGTACGTTTTCCAAGATCACCAAAATTGTCATTTGGACAATGCTTATTCTAACTGTTGGCTCAGTTGTTTTAACTGCTGTAATGAGTGTCATGTAACATCGATTGTTTGAACGAAAAAAAGAAGGCTGACAAAGATTTTGTCAGCCTTCTCTTTTTTTCGAATAAACAATGCTCCCAAAACAGCTTCTTCAACCACCGAAAAACACGTTTCAGTTCTTTTCACAATAATCATCTATTGCTGTCTTAGTGTCAACCGCTTATTGATCAAACAAAATACTTAGTCTTGTTTCGCTAAGCGTAGTAATTCTTTTGCATGTTCCATCGTTAAAGGGGTGATTTCACTTCCTGCCAACATCCGTGCAATTTCTTCTTCACGCTGTGCTGGCGCCAATTCTGCTACAGAGGTTTGAGTGCGCCCTTTGATGACATCTTTTTTAATGTAATACTGATAGTCAGCCACGGCTGCTACTTGAGGAAGATGTGTAATACATAACACCTGTGAATAACGTGAGATTTGTGAGATTTTATCTGCGATTGCTTGTGCGACTCTTCCACTGACCCCTGTATCTACTTCATCAAAAATAATACTAGTTACTCCTTGCTCAGAAGAAAAGATCGTCTTCAATGCTAATAACATCCGAGAAAGCTCGCCGCCAGAAGCTACTTTGACTAAAGGTTTCAAAGGCTCCCCAGGATTCGTGGTTATGTAGAACTCCACTTGGTCAAATCCATTCATATCTAGTTGTGCCTTGTCAGATTTTGAAAAGCGTACTTCGAATTCAGTATTTTCCATATAAAGACTTTTTAATTCTTTTAAGATAGATTGCTCTAATCCTTTAGCGATTTTCTTTCGTATCTCATGTAATTCTACTGCCTGTTTCTGAAGTTTCTCTTCTTTTTCAGCCAGTTCACTTTTCATTTTTTCAAGTTGTCCTTCGGAAAAATCGGAAGAGGCTAGTTCCTGAGTGATATCATCATAATAGTTCAAGATGGCTTCGATCGATTCCCCATATTTACGCTTTAATTGACGGATCAGCTCTAATCGTTGATTCACTTCTTCTAAGCGATTCTCATCTAACTCTAGCAAGTCGATTTGACGACTCATATCACCGATTGCATCTTGCAATAAATAATAGGCGCTTTGGACATTTTCAAAAATCGCCTCGTACTCATTATCCAAGTGCGCGATACTTTGCAGCTCAGCTACTGCCAATCCTACATTGTCTACACTGCTCCGCTCTTCCCCGCTCAGCGCACTATAGCCACTAGCTAAACTATCCACTATTTTTTGATAATTACTTAATTTTTCTCGCTCTTCACTTAACTGTTCTTCTTCGCCTACTTCTAATTGTGCCGCAGCGATTTCTTCTTGCTGAAAATGAAGCATGTCAATCCGTTGGACAAAAGATTTTTCATTTTTCTGGATCTTACGAACTTGCCGTTCAAGTTCGCGGTAGCGCGAAAACTCTTTCTGATAATTTTTCTTCTTACGCTGAAATTCATTATCGCCAAAACGATCGAGTAAAACTAAGTGTGCTTCTGGTTGTAACAATTCCTGATGTTCATTTTGGCCTTGGATATCTACCAAATAACTGCCTATTTTTCTTAGATTAGCTAATGTTACGATGTGCCCATTGACACGACAAATATTTTTCCCTGTCAAAGACATATCTCTTCGAACAATCAGGTTGTCTCCATCAGATTCGATTCCTAACTCATTCATCAATGCAGAAAAACCGTCTTGTTTAGGCCACTCAAATAAACCTTCCAGAATACACTTATCTGCACCTTGTCGGATATAGTCACTTGAGCTTCTTCCTCCTGCCAACAGCCCAAGAGCATCAATAATAATTGATTTTCCTGCGCCTGTTTCACCTGTGAGTGCCGTCATTCCCTCATGAAAAGACAACCGCAGTTCAGGAATAATCGCAAAATTAGTAATACTGATTTCTTGTAACATCGCACTCACTCCTTCTATCAAAGGTAATGTAGAAAATCTTTCTTTAATGTCACAGCATCTTCTTCTGTACGCGTAATCATCAGCACGTTGTCATCATCATTAATGATCGAAAACAATTCTTTTTTATAGCGCTTATCGATAAGATTAGCAGCTGCTGATGCATTTCCAGGCAATGTCTTCAAAATCACAAATTTTTCCATTTGGTCAACAGCTACAAAGGCATCTCTCAGTAATTTTTCTAATTTCGTATTCACATCTTCACTTGTTTCTGCCGGAAGACTGTAACGATAACCGCCATCTGAGGCAGGGACTTTGATAAGTTTGAGTTCTTTTATATCTCTAGAGATGGTTGCCTGAGTCACAGATATCCCTTTGTTTTTTAAGATTTCAACGAATTCTTCTTGTTTTCTGATATCATTTTCGTTCAGTAACCGAGTAATCAAACGATGTCGATCCTTTTTTCTCATACGCTCTTCGCTCCTTCGTTTATTCTTCTTTACTATGATAGCTTATTTCAAGCGCTTAATAAAGAAGAATTCGTTGACTTCTTTATCATCTGGCTCGCATTTATTTGTGATTGAATTGTTCATGGGCTTGTTCAACGATTTTTACTACGTCGATCGTTGGAGATAACGTTCCTTCGTCTTTTGTTTTTTTCAAATGTGCCAAAAATTCAATATTTCCTTCGCCACCAGTGATCGGGGAATAGCTTAGTTCTAAAACATCATAGCCATGGCCCGTAGCAAAACGCAAGATATCCTCAACTACTTGTATATGGGTTTTCGGATCACGCACGATACCGTTCTTCCCAACCGCATCTCTGCCAGCTTCGAATTGTGGCTTGATCAAGGTTATCACTTCGCCACCATCTGTTAAAATGTCGTGTAAAGGAGGAAGCATTAGTTTCAAAGAAATGAACGAAACATCGATCACCGCAATTTCAGGTGCTCCCAACTTGAAATCTTCGGGTTTTGAATAACGAAAATTAACTCTTTCCATTACTTCTACTCTCTCGTCCTGTCTGATCTTCCACGCCAGTTGATTGTAGCCAACATCCAACGCATAACTCATTTTGGCGCCATTTTGTAACGCTGCATCCGTGAAGCCACCGGTAGAAGCACCAATATCAAGCAAGATTTTATCGGCAACAGATAGATCAAAAACGTTTAGTGCTTTTTCCAATTTCAACCCGCCGCGGGAAACATATGGTAATTTTTTCCCTTTGATTTTCAATTCATTGGTAACAGGGATCTTTTCACCAGGTTTATCAAAACGTTCATTTTTTTCATTGTAAATCAGTCCTGCCATGACTGAACGTTTTGCTTGTTCTCTCGTTTCAAATAATCCTTGTTTGACCGCTAAAACGTCCACACGTTCTTTTTCCATTTTTTTCCTCATTCCTATATATCAAATTGCTGTACTAATTGACGAAGCAGTTGTCCTTTAAACGAATAGACGGTTTGTTCTAGACGTTCGATGATTTCATTCGCACTAGCGATTTCTGCTTTCAATGCTGTTTTTGTCTTTTCGATCCCTAGCAATCGGGGATAGGTATTTTTTTCCATTTCCGCATCTTTGCCAGCAGTTTTTCCTAACTCCTCAGTAGTACTGATCACATCTAATAAGTCATCTCGAATTTGAAAAGCCAGTCCTAGGTGTCTGGCTAACTGTTGCAATTCCCCTACTACTTCTTCCGGCTGATCTGCTAAAACTCCGCCGGCTAGTAGCGCATAATGGATCAACCGCCCTGTTTTTCTCTCATGGATGAACGCTAATTCTTCTAAAGCAAGCTGTTTTGTTTCGCCTTCAATGTCGGCAGCTTGGCCAGCAACCATTCCCTGCGTCCCTGCACTCACAGCTAACTGTTGTAACAGCAGAAGTTTTGGTGAATTTGCTAAATGAGTCATACTAATCAGCTGGAACGCACCTGTGAGTAAGCCATCACCCGCCAATATAGCCAGTGCTTCGCCATAGATTTTATGATTCGTTGGCTTCCCTCGACGCAGATCGTCGTTGTCCATCGCTGGCAGATCGTCATGGATCAACGAATACGTATGAACCATTTCAAGGGCGGCAGCTACTTGATAAACAGTCGTATTGATAACTTCTTCAAATGAAGCAACTGTAGTCAACAAAAGTAAAGGGCGGATTCTCTTACCCCCCGCACGGATCGAATACACCATGCTTTCTTTTAACTTTTCATCAGATGTATACTCGTCAAGAAAAGCAAGCATCTCGTTTTCGACAGCAGGAAGATGAATAGCAGAAAAATCAGCTAATTTCATTAGGCTTCCTCTTTTCCTTCAAAAGAAATTTCTTCGTTTGCTTCTGTCATCATTTTCGTTAGTGTTTCTTCTGCCTTTGTTAAAGTATCCTGACATTGCTTGCTTAATTCCATTCCACGTTTAAATGCATCTAGTGCTGATTCTAAAGGAACATCCCCTTGTTCCAACTGCATGACGATTTTTTCTAACTCTTGCAATGATTCTTCAAATGTTGGATTTGCCATCTTGTTTATGCTCCTTTTCTACTTTTTGTACTTTGCCGATTACTTGCCCATCTTGATAGTGGATGACCAAAGAATCGTCTGGTTGGATCTCTGTCACACTTTTGACCACTTGCTCATTTATGGTCGTGTACGTATAACCGCGTCCCATGATTTTCAGTGGACTTAACAGGTCCAGAGATTGAACTGCTTGTTGAAACTGTTGCCTTTGCATTTGCATGTATTGCTGCATTTTCTCTGCTAACCTTTTCTCAAGATAACCTGCTTCTTGTTTCGCAGACTTCACTCGATAAAGAGGAGCAACTTGTTGCAACTGATGCGATAAATTCAATGTTTCTTTTTCTTTTTGATGGTAAATTTGCTGTGTTGACTGCATCAATCGTTGTTTCAACTGATCCAATTTGATGGTCTGACCCTCATATAGGCGATCGGGTTGACGAAAGACATAAGATTGTTTTGCCCGTTCAAAGCGTTCTTGTTTGCGCTGAATCTGGCGCATAAATGCCTGTTCAAGTCTAGCTTGTCGCTCCTTGATCTTCAACAATTCTTCTGATAACACTGGGACAGCTAATTCAGCTGCTGCAGTCGGAGTCGCAGCCCGCACATCCGCAACTAAGTCAGCAATTGTTGTATCTGTCTCATGTCCAACGGAGGATATGATAGGCGTTTTTGCTTCATAGATTGCTCTAGCAACTCGCTCTTCATTAAATGGCCATAAATCTTCGATTGATCCACCACCACGGCCTATGATCATCGTATCAAAATTCCCCAATTTTTCTACTTGCTGGATATTTTTTACGATATTGTCTGCCGCTTGGTTTCCTTGGACAACGGTTGGAAATAAGACTAACTGAACAATCGGATAACGCCGTTTTACTGTAGTGATGATATCTCTGATCACCGCACCGCTTGGACTAGTCAAAACAGCGATTCTTTTCGGAAAGCGGGGAAGTGTCCGTTTTGGCCCTTGAAAAAGTCCTTCTTTCAACAGTTTTTCTTTTCGCTCTTCCAGTTCTTGGTAAAGTGCCCCTACACCATCAGGCTCCATGTGTTCCACGTAGATCTGATAAGATCCAGCAGCTTCATAAAGCGAGATTCTCCCGACAACTAATACTTTCATCCCCTCTTTTGGCTGAAAGCGCAGTTTCTGAAAAGCTCCTTTAAACATGATGGCAGATATTTTGGCATGATCATCTTTCAAACTAAAATATTGGTGTGCATTTGCACGCAAACGGAAATTAGAAATTTCTCCTGTTAAATAGACCCTTTCAAGATAAGGGTCTACATCAAATTTTCTTCTTAAATACTTCGTTAACGTAGTAACTGTTAAATATTCTTGGGTCATCTACTCACCTGCTTCAGCGGCCATGACTGTTTGGTACATCAACATCGTGATCGTCATCGGTCCAACACCTTTTGGAACAGGTGTGATGTAGCTTGCCAAAGGTTCGACTTCATCAAACTTCACATCACCGATCAACTTGCCGTTTTCATCACGATTCATCCCCACATCAATCACAACAGCGCCTGGTTTAATAAATTCTTTCGTTACAAAATGACCACGACCAATGGCTACGACCAAGATATCTGCTTCTTTAGCTAACTCTGGAAGTTGTTTTGTTTTTGAATGCGCGATCGTAACAGTAGCATCCGCCATCAACATCAGTTGCGCCATCGGTTTGCCAACAATATTGCTTCGTCCGATCACCACTGCTCGTTTGCCAGAAAGATCAATGTCATAAGCTTCAAACATTTTCATGATTCCATAAGGTGTACATGGAATCTTGTCAGGATTTCCCGCTAATAATCGGCCTAAATTCATTGGGTGAAATCCATCGACATCTTTTTTAGGATCGATTGCAAGTAAGACTTTCTCTTCATCTATGTGTTCTGGTAGTGGCAACTGAACTAGGATACCATGGAATCTAGGATCCTGATTATACTTTTCAATTTCAGCCAACAGATCCGCTTCAGAAATCGTCTGCGCATATCGTTCGACTTTTGAATAAATACCGATCGTTTTTGCGGAACGTTCCTTGTTTCGAACATAGACTTGACTAGCTGGATTTTCACCCACTAGTAAAACGACTAATCCGGGATGGATGTCTTTTTCTTTTAGTTTATTTACTTTTATAGCAATCTCTGCTTGCATTTTTTCAGCTAATTCTTTTCCATTGATCAATTCTGCCATACAATCACTCCCAGATTTTTTTGTGCTTTTATTCTACCATAGATAATCGTTGTTTTATAACCCGTTTTGACTCATTAACAGAAAAAAGCTAGGACTTACGCCCCAGCTTCTATTTCCTTCAATACATTTGATAATACCCCATTAACGAACTTACGTGATTGATCATCACTAAAAGTTTTCGTCAATTCGATTGCTTCATTTAATGCAACGGCGGATGGTACATCCTCAATATACATCATTTCAAAAATAGCAATACGTAAGATGACTAAGTCCATTTTGGAAATACGGTTGATTCGCCAGTTCCCTCGAAGATGTTTTTCGATCGTACGATCTAGTTCATCTTTTTTGGCACATACCCCGCCAACTAGCGTATCTAGATAAACAGGAACGAATTCTGACTCCTCTTCATTGATCATGTCTTTATGATCAAGTTCAATTGCGTGGAAAATTGCATCTTCTTTTGTCAGGTCAGCATTGAAATCCAATGGAAACAATGCTTGCAAAGCCATTTCACGAATCTCGTGTCTTGATAGTTCTTTATTCATTTTCTTCCTCTTCGTCTTCAAAAAGTTCTTCGATCGCTGGTTGTTCCAACTTTTCGGGTACTACTGCTACAACATGGATATTCACTTCTGCTAAAGCAATGTCAGTCATGAAAAGAACTTGCTGGTTGACACGTTCTTGCATTTCCATTGCTACCTTAGGAACAGAGACACCATATTCTAAATAGCAGTAAAGATCTACTTTCAAGCCGTCTTCATCATTTACTAAGTAAACACCTTTACCATGAGCTGCCCGTCCTAACAATTCGGTCACGTTGCTGGCAAATGTGCCACGCATCCCATAAACACCTTCAACTTTTGAAGCAGCGATCCCAATGATCACTTCAATCACTTCTGGCGCAATAACGATTTCACCTAGCTCTTGGCTCGCATTCAAGATCAAATTTTTGTCCTCTGCCATTTTATCTATTCCTCCTTTTGCCTATGTGCATATTGCTTACGCGTAAAAATATTTTCTTCGATTTACTCGCAATACACAAAGGTAAACTGTTCACTTGCTTCTTTCAGCTCGTTCTTTCAAGCAAGCTTCTCTATAATTGTCGAAGCTCGATTTCTTATATAGTGTATCATTAAATCGAGTGATTTTCTATAACAAAGTCCGCATGAGTCTTGCATCTATCAAACAGATTATAAAATAATCAATTCTTTCGGTGAATGCGTCAATACTCGATTTCCTTCTGGTATGATCAACAAATCGTCTTCGATTCTAACACCACCGATTCCTGGAAGATAGATTCCTGGTTCATCTGTAATGATATTCCCAACGATAAATTGTTTCTCTGCTCTAGCTGAAACATTCGGTCCTTCATGGATCTCTAGTCCGATACCATGACCAGTGGAATGTCCAAAGGCTTCTCCATAACCATGCTTCGTGATATAGTCTCTTGCGACTGCATCTAGTTGGATACCTGTAACACCTGGCTTAGCAGCTTCGATCACTGCTAATTGAGCACCCAATACGATCTCATAGATTTCTTTAAGTTTTTCACCTGGGTCGCCGATTGCAAATGTACGTGTCATATCAGAAACGTATCCTTCATAGTAGCAACCGAAATCCAAAGTGATCATATCGCCTTGTTCAATGACTTTATTGCTTGCTACACCATGAGGCATTGCAGAACGTAGTCCACTAGCAACGATCGTAGAAAATGAAACGCCTGAAGCCCCTAGGGAACGCATATAGAAATCTACTTGATTGGCTACTTCGATCTCTGTCATGCCTGGTTGGATCATTTTCAAGATATGGTCATAGGCCATATCGGCTATGCTACAAGCTTTCTCAATGATCGCGATTTCTTCTTCATCTTTCACTTCTCGTAATTCTTCGATCATCTCAGAAACAGGAATCAATTCTGCATCAATGATTTCTTCTAACACTGAGTATTCTAAAAATGAAACAGTTGATTCTTCAAAAGCTAACATACGTAAGCCTTCTTTACGAACTAAGTTAGCTACTTCATCAAAAATCGGTCCGACATTTTTGATGATCTCAAATCCTTGTGCCTGTGCTGCGGCTTGTTCAGTATAACGAAAATCTGTAATAAAGAATGCTTTCTCTAATGTAATCACCGCTAAACCTGTTGTTCCAGTAAAGTTTGTCAAATAACGGAGATTATAAGGACTTGTGATCAAAAATGAATCTAAATTGTTTTCCCGCATTTTTTTACGTAATTTTTCTACTCGTAGCATCATAAATGAAACTCCTTCTTTCTTTGCCTCTTTTTTCTATTATAGCAAATTTTCGCTTCTTCACGACAAATAAAGCGAATTTTATTGATAAATTTATAAGAAAAAAATAGCTGGAACAAATCATCTAGTGATTTGCCCTAGCTATCATACCCAATAGAAAATAATTATACCTTTATGATTTTCTTCCGAAGAAGAATGAAACAACCGCTACTAAAATAACAGCCCCTAAAATCGACGGAATAAGTGCCATACCTGCTGCTTGCGGTCCCCAGTAACCAAAAATTGCTTGTCCTATACTTGAACCAATCAATCCGGCAATGATGTTTGTGATACATCCCATGGAATTTCCTTTACTGGTAATTGCTCCAGCAATCGCACCAATAATCGCTCCCACGATCAATGTCCATAACCAACCCATAATATAACCTCCTTTTTGTACGTTATAATTCTAGCATACACGTTTTAAAGCGAGCAAATGATTGAACTACAAGTAGCAAGAAGATGTTATGGTAGCTTGTGTAACTCCGAGAAATAAGAAGAATTCACGATAATTGCTTTTCATACTTTTGTGGATTTTGTTTTTTTGCGAGATATTTCTTTATTTCCAATGTTTATCCGTATTTAAAGCGTAGCACCAAAGTATTCCTTATTTTTTGTGCCACGGTCATGATATGATTTTGGATCAGTTCGTATACTTGTCTTTCGATCAGTTGATTCGATGGATTGTATGTGGTTTTCTGACAAAAAAAAACGAACGAGCGTGGGACAAAAGTAAGAAACACTTTTGTCTCGACCGCATTCGCCTAATTTTATTTGCGTTTAAAAATATTCTTCACGCCGCGTTTCACTACATCTAATAAACTTAATGATCTAACCATATTGCTAGGGTCAACATAGTTTCTAATCGCACGTAACACTTTTTTAGGGTCTTTAGCAGAAAAAGTATACGTACCATTTCTTTTTGATTTGATGGCAAAACGAGGAATCCATTTTCCCTTGAACATGACAGAAGCAATCACCTGATCTACTTCCTCCCAAGGTATCTGGACAAATTTACGTGCATCTCGTTCATTATAAAATTCAAAACCCTTATCACCGATCATGATCTTACCATAATCTGTGATCCCTAAATAAGAAGTAGCATTTGTTGTTAAGTCGACTTTTGTATTGATAGATTGTACCATTTCTTATACTCCATTTCCGAGGTTGGGAAAAGTAGTCTTGCATTAAGTAAATTTTGAAGAAAAAATGTATATTTTACCAACCTCACATAATCCGACAGTGTCTTCGAAGCGATTATAAAAGAAGCTGTGACAAAAATCAAATATGACTTTTGCCACAGCTTCAACAGAATCATTTCTACAAATTACATTAATCCGATCAAGTGGAAGACAATACCTACCACGAATAAACCAAGAATGATGATGATTGGAGAAACTTTCTTCTTAAGTAGCCACATACAGAACAATGTTAACAATAATGCAGCCAATCCAGGAATCAAGCTGTCTAAGTTATCTTGTAAAGTTGTTACTTTTTCAGATGTTAGAGACAATCCAGCTGCTTGTTGTTCCAATGCACTCTTGATCCCTGCAGAACCTGAAGGTAGTGAATTCCAGTCAATGTAGGCACCTTTATCAAGTTTTACAGTTGAAACAACTGGTGTGAATTTAATCGATACCCAACGGTTAACTAATGATCCAAGGATAAACATCCCCAAAATCGAAGCCCCTTTAGTGATATCTTGCAATAATCCACCAGATAAATCTTCAGTGATTTTAGAACCGGCTTTATAACCAAATTCTTGTGTGTACCAAGTGAAAGCCATACGGATGATGTTCCATCCTAAGAAGTAGATGATTGGTCCTAAGATATTACCACTAATCGCTAGTGAAGCTGCTAATGCACCAAGAATAGGTCTTACTGTAAACCAGAAAACCGGATCTCCGATACCAGCTAAAGGTCCCATCATACCGACCTTAACCCCTTGGATTGTTACGTCATCTACAGGTGCGCCATTTGCACGTTCTTCTTCTAACGCTAATGTTACACCTATAATTGGTGAAGCTACGTATGGGTGCGTATTGAAGAACTCTAAATGACGTTCCAATGCAGCCGCACGGTCTTCTTTTGTTTTATATAATTTCTTGATCGCTGGGATCATTGAATATGCCCAACCACCATTTTGCATACGTTCGTAGTTCCAAGATCCTTGAATGAAAGTCGAACGCCACCAAACAGAAATACGATCTTTTTTAGATAATTGAATTCTTTCTTCTGCCATTTTCGTGTACGCCTCCTTTAATAGTTGTCAATGATATCGCCTAGTGGGTCACCAGTGTTTGAGTTCCCGCCATTACCTGAACCGCCACCTTGTTTAGAAAGTGCCAAGTAGATAAGAGCAAGAGCCACACCAATTGCACCAAGTCCGATAAGAGTGATTTGTGTTACAGTTGCCAAAACGAAACCGATAGCGAAGAATGGCCATACTTCTTTAGTAGCCATCATGTTGATAACCATTGCATAACCAACAGCCACAACCATACCACCACCGATTGCTAAACCGTCTGTTAACCAAGCTGGCATAGATTCAAGTAAGCTTCTTACTGGACCTTCGCCAATTGCTAGGATCAAACCAGCAGGGATTGCAATACGAACACCTTGTAAACAAATTGCAACGATATGCCAAAATTCAACTTTTCTGAAGTTACCTTCTTTTGCAGCAGCATCCATCAAGTGAACGAAGGCAGTTGCAATCGTACGACAGATGATTGTTAGTAACAAACCAGCAACAGCAAGAGGAACAGCGATTGCGATAGCTGAAGAAACCCCAGCTCTTCCTTGACCACCTAATACTAAAATAATTGCAGATGCAACAGATGCCAAAGCGGCATCAGGAGCTACAGCAGCACCGATATTTGCCCAGCCAAGAGCGATCATTTGTAATGTACCACCTAGGATAAGGCAAGGGAGTAGGTTCCCAGTAACTAAGCCGATTAACGTACATGCGACTACTGGTTGGTGGAATTGAAATTCATCAAGAATTCCTTCCATACCAGCCAAAAATGCAACGATAACGACTAAGATCACTTGAATAATATTTAATTCCATGATATTAATCCTCCATTTTTTCTGATAATTGAATTATGCGTGTTTGTTCAATTCTTCTTGCGCTTTTTTCAAAATTTCATCCATGTTTCCTTTTGAATCATTTGGCACTTTACGTACATCAAATTTGATTCCAGCTTCTTTTAACTGATTGAATGTATCAATATCTGTTTGACTGAAAGCTAATACTTTATTTGGTTGTACTTTACCAGGTGAGTGCGCCATTGAACCAACGTTAACTGTTTCTAATGGAACTCCGCCTTCTACTGCTCGTAAAACGTCTTGAGGGTTTTCAAACAATAGTAATGCGCGTTGACCACCAAAATGTTGATCGTCTTTTGCAAGTTTGATCATTTGTTCCACTGGTACCACGTGTGCTTTAACACCTGGAGGAGCAGCTTGTTGAATCAATTTCTTACGAAGTTCATCTTTCGCTACTGCATCTGAAACAACGATGATCCGTGTTGGATTTGTTGTTTTCGTCCAAGCTGTCGCAACTTGTCCGTGAAGCAAACGTGAATCGATACGAGCTAACACATAGCTGAATTTACCAGGAGTACCCGATGTTACTGCTTGTTGTGCAGCTGCTTTTGGTGCTTCTTGTGGTTCTAATTCTTCTGGTTTTACTTTCACGCCCTCTTTTGCTGTTTCAATGATATGCGCTGCAATTTCATGTGCAGATTCCATTGAGAAGCGAGATGCGTATGCTTCGATCAACATAGGCAAGTTCAAACCACTAACGATTGCCCATTTGTCTTTGTGTTCTTCAAACAATGTGTTTGATTGGTTGAATGGCGTTCCGCCCCATAAATCAACTAAGAACAATACTTCGTCTTGATTATCAAAAGAAGCAACAGCTTCTTCTAATTTGGCTCTCAAGTCATCTGGACCTTCACTGGGTTTTAAAATGACTGCTTTGACGTTTTCTTGTTCGCCAAAAATCATTGAACCAGATTGCAAGATTCCTTCAGCAAATTGTCCATGACTTGCAAGGATAATCCCTACCATACTTATACCTCCTGTTTCTTTTTGTTGTAACAAAATCAAAAATTAAAAATAATTGCTACCTATTACAACAGATGAATTTGACCATTTCCCAACAACAACTTTTATGCCTTTTTGGTTTTCGCTAGTAATTCCATCAAAAGGACCTTTCTATCTGCGGGTACTTTACGAATCTCCAATTCCACACCTTGACGATCCAAGTAGTGAAATGATTCAATATCTCGCTGATCAACTGAAACAAAATTTGTGATCATTGTTTTCCCATCAGAAAAACTCATGCCACCGATATTCAGTGAATGTAGCGGTACACCGCTTCGGACAATCGTCTCAACGTCTTGGGGATTAGTAAATAGTAACATGACCTTAGCTTTCGCTAATAAACCACTTTGATAAACTTGGATCATTTTTTGAACAGTAATCACATTCGCCATGATCCCAGGCGGTGCAGCTTCCTTTAATAGAAACTTTCGCAATTTATCTTGGGCCACTAAATCACTAATAACGATGATTCGCTCTACGCCAGTCAATTTTGACCAGACAGTTGCAACTTGTCCATGGATCAAACGATCATCTATACGTGCTAACCGAATATCCATCAGTAAATCTCCTTCTTTCAAACTACTTCACAGAAACCCCTATCATTTCTGTGTGACAACCACCTCCTAGCACACTTTATTAAAAGCAAGAAGCGTGCCAACTTTTTTATAATACACTAGTTGATTTTAAAGGTTTCTTAAGCAATACACAAAAACGATACACTAATAAAGTGTATCGTTTTTGTGTATTTATAGATTAGTGTATTCATTTTTCTCCAAATGATTGTGGATCAGTTTTACTAAAAAGTAGATTTCCGCCGGTGGTGTTTTGACCTTTATTTGATATTCTAGATTGTTCAACTGTTCTTCTACTAACAAATAATATTCATCTGTAAGCATGCCTTTCAGCTCATCCGCCTCAACGGTCAAGGGTTCATTCAAAATGATCCGCTCAATCATCCCTACAGTATGCAAAACAAGATTGATCTTAAAACCATATTCTGTTTCATCTATCGCTACGGCATGTGCCATATCTCCGGCAAATTCCCACAGCGGATCAATCAATTTTGCTCCATTGATAAACGTAAAGTTTTGTGTAATGAACTCCAAACAAGATTTTTTTGATGTTTCTTCATCTAATGAGACTTCATCCATGTCCTCTAATTCCGATTCCAGAAGTAATTGATCTAAAATCAGTTCGATATTTTGATCAATGAAGTGTTCTAAAGGTATAAATGGAGCTGCAATATGTGGATCAGTGATCCCTGTTGTTGCAATGATCTGATAGTTTTCTTGGATCTTAGGTAATGCATCTTTTAATTCAATGATCGATAAAGCTAAAACTGTTAACTCCGTCTCTTGGCGTTTGCTGACAGCTCGTTCGATCAATTCTTTGATTCGTTGAGCCGTACCCTCTCCTGATGCGCAAACAGCCAAAACAGCTTTTTTGCGAATATCTGATAGATCATCTGTAACCTCTGTTGAGATTTCTGCATAGCCGCGGAAATTTTTCAACGATTCATACAACATATCCAAGTCTGTACCCAAAACAGATACTTTCCGCACCGTTTCTAAAACTAAGGAAGTCGTTACCATATCCACTGTCCGAACAGGAATCCCAGTATCTCTTTGGATCTGTGTATTGAACGAAGCTAAGGAGCCCATATCCACTAATAAGATGGTTCCACTGCCTTCATCCACTTCTTCAACATTACGTTCGATCCTAGCAAGCGCAGTTTTTGGATCCATATCCAACGGCATGTCGACTGCTCGTACATTATCAGCATCTAATAACTGTTGGACTACTTGTACCATACTGCTTGCTGTGCTTGTACCGTGAGCTGCCACTACGACCCCGATTCTTCCACTTGCTTGGTTCGCTCGAAGTGACACAAGCAGGACCGTCAAATAATAATCCTCACTATCGGGAATTTTCACTTGAAAATAGGTTTCGATATATTTTCTTACTTCTTGTGCGATCGTGTATTCTTCCGGAAAATCAATCGCCATTTCACGTATATTGTCATTCGTATGACGTTCCTCGCCAATATTGATGCGTTTTAAAAACGAACTAATATGCAAGCTCATGGCATAAATGAAATTCTGTTGAAATTCATAAGGTAATGCTTTTTTGACCATCACATAAATTTGGTTTGTTACCTCAATGATTTTTGGATCGACAAATTCTGCTAATTTGTTATCCGCATTAAAGGAGAACCCGTGATCCTTGTAGAAAGATTTCAAATGGATATTGATGTCTGTCGAAATAAAATGATTGATTGCTTCTTGGTCTAATCCATCTGACTTCAAAAGAGCAGCCTTATCGCCGATGATATCATAAAGATTATAAGGAAGCTCATAGGAATCGGACTGGATCTTCATGATCATATCATTAGGTAAAACAGTGATTTTAGGTTCCAGTAATTTTGATAATTCAGACATTGCTTCTCTGTTACTCGCTAATTGGATCAAACCACTTCTGATTCCTTCCGTCAAATCATCGATCGTGATCGAGATTTCCGGTGAATTCATATGATTAAGGAAGCCTCTTGCACAAACCAGTTGGATATTCGATTTCAGCTGCCCAATATTTCCATAGGTCACACTGCCTACTAAAGCTTTGACAACATCTTCAGTCAACGTGATTTTCCTTTGCGTGCGATTGGCTTCATGAGCGATCATGATTTTTACTAAATCGATTTTTTCGTTTGCTGGTCGTTTTTCAAATGCCGGCAACTTGATATTGATCGGGATACGGCGAACAAAAGTTTCCAATAAAGAAGAACCTGGATCTTCTGTGGTTGCCCCAACGATCCGAACATTCGCTTCATGAGATTTTGTCGTCTCACCCAAACGACTATACGTGCCATGATCCATAAAATAAAAAATCATTTCTTGCCCTTCTGGTGGCAAACGGTGGATCTCATCCAGAAACAGCATTCCGCCATCTGCTTGATCGATGATCCCCATTTTTTCTTCTTCCGCCCCAGTAAAAGCACCTTTTACATAGCCGAATAGATGACTCATCAACAGTTCTGGATTATTTGCATAATCTGCACAATTGAATACGATTAGCTCATTTTCTTCCCCTACCACATTATTGGCCTTGGCAAAGTGGAACATTGCGTGTGCAAAGTAGGTCTTCCCTGATCCCGTTGGTCCTGTAATCAAGCAATTCAAACCCTTTGGAGGATATAAAATCGCCGCTTTTGCTTGTTCGACAGAATTTTTCATACTGCCATTTGCACCGATGATTTTAGCAAAGATATCCTTTGTATCAATTTGAATCATTGGTTTTTCAATTTCATTCGTCGTTTCTTTATAGCTGATCACATGTTTAACAGCTGGTTGATTATAAGTGACATGCATTTGATATATGTAACGTACAGGTCGTCCGTCTGTCTTCAACAATTTTCCTTCACGTACAAGCTGATTAAGATCTTTACTGCTATTCGTTCGTTGAATTCCTAAAACTTCAGCGATTTCTTGTGTTGTTACGCCTTGATCATATTCAGCAGGTGTAAGATGAGCGGTTTTCTCTTTGACATACGTATAAATTCGGTCAATTCGTTTTGCCAATTTTCTCGCTCCTTTTTTTAGACTGGTTTCAAAACATAATACTATTGATTTAATTAGATTTCGTCAACTATTTACCATAATACTCTCTTTTAAAAACTCTATTATAATAGGATTCCTCGTAAAAAAACAGTGTTTATTAAAACATTTATTGATTCTACTATTTTTCATATAAAAATTCTTTTGTTCCACTCTCCTTAGTACTAGTGCGTGTTATTACTTTAATCTTTCTTACAATTGAAATCAACAGATTATTAAAATGACAAATTATCTATAACTAATTCATAAAAAAACAAATTACTAAAAAAAGACACTCCCTAAACAAAGTACCTGTTAGAAAGTTGTCTCATTAACGATTAAATCATTATGAAAAACTGATTATTTCTTAAATCGAATATTCGGATAATTTTTGATCAAACGATTCAAATTGTGATGTTTTATTTTCATTGGCTGGTTTCTAAGGAACTGAGCGACTCTTTCTCTACTTCTAGAAGATCGACGATTCATCAATAAGTGTTTTAAGCGGAATTCTTTTATCGCTGCATTTTCAGGATCAGAATCATCAATTACAGAAGCCACTTCTTTCTTGGTCGTAAATGTAAAAACAAAGGTAGAGAGTACATCCAGTAAGAAAAGAAACGCAACCACCAACGGCCCAATATTTTCTGTATTCCTAATGAATAACTCAATGACGTCTTGAATCATCGGATTGATCCATTTGATCAACAAGAGACACCCTATCCCCCAAAATAATGACACAGGAACCGCCACTCTTCCCTCAATATTAAAGGGAACTTTTGTGTAGTCCCATAATTTCATACCAAATAATTTTTCTAATAGCCAGCTTGTAACAAATTCCACGATCGTTACGATCACCACTGCATTAAAGTAAAGATTCAGCAATGTTCCCGCATTACTTGGCACAAGCGTCAGTACAGCTGCTACACCAAATCCGTAAACCGGACAATACGGACCAAGTAAAAAACCACGATACACAAAATGCCTTGCCTTGATCGAACAAAAAACACTTTCCCAAAGCCAGCCTATAAAAGAATAAGTAAGAAACGTCATAAATAAATTTTCCAAAAACCTTCCTCCTCGTGTAAAAGAATGAGCAATTCCCACAAATAGTATAACAAAAAAAGGAATAAAATGATTTCATGACCTAGTTGGTTTTAATTGCTCTATAATTTAAGAAAAGCAAAAATTTTCAAGCAATCGATATTTGAGATATTTTTGTTTGTATGGATTGACACTTACATAAACAATCGAACTATCTCGATTTTTAAAAAGTATAGTCAAAAATATGGTCAAAAAATATCTTTAACATACAAAAAAGCTCTATTCCTTGCGATACAAGGAATAGAGCTAGTCGTTTATTAAGCTTCTTGAGCTACTGGATAAACAGACACTTGTTTTTTGTCGCGGCCTTTACGTTCAAAACGTACTACGCCATCAACTTTAGCAAATAAAGTGTCGTCTCCACCAATACCCACGTTTACACCTGGATAGATTCTTGTTCCGCGTTGACGGTAAAGAATTGATCCACCTGTAACTGTTTGTCCATCAGCACGTTTAGCACCTAGACGTTTTGATTCTGAGTCACGGCCGTTAGATGTAGAACCGCCACCTTTTTTGTGGGCAAATAATTGTAGATTCATTGATAACAACATGGTCTGCACCTCCTATTTATCGTTGATTGTTTTAATTTGGATATATTCTGAATTTTCAGCTTCTATTGATTGTAATCCCAACAAGAGATTTTCTAATAGAATCTCGGCAATATTGTTTTGTTCTTGTGTCATTCCTGAAGTTACTTCGGTATATAAATAGCCGCCTTCTTCTTCATTCATTTCGACAATCGGTTCAAAACCAGCTAATGAGGCAATTCCGTTTACTGTACTGATAGCTAATGCGGAAACTCCTGCACAAACGATATCACTACCATAAGGACCTGCATCAGCATGCCCTGTCAAAGTAAATGAAACGATTTGACCAGCGTCATTACGTTTAAATGTTCCTTTGATCATTCTATTCAGGCCTTCTTTCTCAAGCGCTAATTAAGCGTTGATTGCGTCGATAACCACTTTTGTGTATGGTTGACGATGACCTTGTTTGCGGTGTGAATGTTTTTTAGGTTTGTATTTGAAAGTAACGACTTTCTTTTGTTTGCCGTGTTTTTCAACAGTTCCTTCAACAGTTGCACCTGAGATTGTTGGAGCGCCTACTTTTGTAGATTCGCCACCTACTAAAATAACTTCGTCAAAAACAACTTTTTCGCCTGCTTCAACGTCAAGTTTTTCAATGTAGATTGTTTGTCCAACTTCAACTTTTACTTGTTTACCACCAGTTTTAATAATTGCGTACATGCTATAAAGCACCTCCTTATAATAGACTTAGACTCGCCATCCAGAGTGACAGTAAACTGTACTTAATAAACTCGTTCTGTGCGGTTGTAGCTGTGGAGTCCACAATTACAACAGTACTAGATTACCAGAAACACGCGCATCCGTCAACTCTAGTTTACATGTAACTTTCCCTTTTTTTTACATAATGTGGTTCAATCGCAATTTTATTCTTTTCTATTTATAATAAGTCGTATAAAGGAGGAGATTCAATTGCATTATCCAGATGAATTGGTCCAAGAAGCAAAAACCCGGATGCAAAACCGTCCAGTAGAAGGATTTGTGGCTGGACAGGGACCGCTTTTCCCGAAGCTGATGCTCGTAGGAGAGGCTCCTGGAAAAACAGAAATCGAAAACCATATTCCTTTTAGCGGACAAGCTGGCAAAGAATTGATGCAAGCACTCTCCCTCGCTGGATTGACACGCGAGGATGTTTATATCACAAGTGCAGTCAGAAGTCGGCCTTACCGTACGGTACACCGCTTGAACAAACGCAAACAAGCAACGGAAACTGTCTATCCGAACCGAACACCCTCAAAAGCGGAGGTATTCGCTCACGCACCGATCTTGGATTATGAAATTGAACATGTCCAACCCCAATTGATTGCAACTTTGGGAAATATCGGACTACAACGCTTACTAGGACAGTCATATAAAATTTCAAAAAATCATGGTCAATTGTATACTGGCCCTATTTTGAGATTGAACGAGAAAATGGATGCTTATAAATGGAGTGAAAAAACATATCACGTCTTCCCCCTATTCCATCCAGCTGCCATTTTCTATAATCGTTCTTTAGCAGAGATGATCAATCACGACTGGCTTACTCTGGCTGAATATCTGAAAAAAGAAAATTAAGAGCGTGAGGCAAAAGTAAAAAGTACTTTGCCTCACGCTCTTAATGCGAATAAACGGCGGATCATAAGCAACTCCTGGGAAATAAGTCAAGTTTTCCAAATTTTAAAAATTTCGTGCTTCTTTTTTCACAGGGTTAAATACTTTTGTTATGACCTAAATTAAGTATATTGTTCGTGTAATGCTGAAAGTGCATGGGCAACAGTCTGATGTTGTTCAGTTCCCTCTTTTTTCCATAGATGTTGTAACTGTTTCTCAACTTCTGGTTGTAAGGAAGTATAAATGATCGTTTGGCCTCTGCTTTCCGCCTTCTCTTGAAACTCTTCAAAAACTGCTTTTGCTGTCAGATCAATGCTTGGTACTCCGCGCATTGAAAAAATCAGGCCATCTTTATGATTCAATTGCGCTAATTTGTTTTTTAATTTTTCCGCTGACATGAAAAAGAGTGGTCCGCTGATATAAACAACTGTCCAATTTTCCAGTTTCTTTGTTTCTGGCAGATTCATTCTTTGCCAATCAATCGTTTCAACAGAAATCGTGATAGCTGCACTTTTGACAACAAAGAAAATACACCCACCGATGATACCGATGACGATCGCAATACTCAAATCAAAGATGACTGTACAAACCATGGTTAGTCCAAATAGCAAGATCCCTGACCAGTATTTATTGGCTACTAACGTTTTTATCGTACTCCATTCATTCATCCGCCAAGCTGTAACGATCAAAACACCCGCTAAAGCAGGCATTGGGATATTTGACATAATCGGTGCAAAAACGATCATTGATAAGAATAAAACGAACGCATGGATAATCCCAGCTAATCTAGTTTGTGCTCCAGATTTGATAGCCACGCTCGTTCTAGCAATCGCGGCTGTTGCAGGAATCCCACCAAAAAAAGGTAATACTAAATTCCCAATTCCTTGTGCTACAAGTTCTTGATTACTATCCAAAGGTTTGTTGGCCATACGCCCAGCAGATGCTCCACAAAGCAAACTCTCGACCATACCTAAAAGTGCAATACTGATAGCAGGTACCATCACTTCTTTTAATGCAGAAAGATTGAAAGCATCGATCATCAGGCGATCACTGCTGATTAATGTCTGGGGAATCTTCCCAACTGTTGCAATTGGTAACTTGAACAGCAGCATCACGACAGTAGTGAGAATGATCGCTAAAAGTGAACTTGGCACTTTCGCAGCCCATTTTTTAGGATAAAGGATCATTCCTACAATTACGACGAATCCCATCAAGAATGAAGCGATATTCACTGGAAAGCCTAAGGTATGATAGCTAGACAGTTTTTCAATGACATTTGCTCCCTCCGAGTGAACACCAAACAAATTATCCACTTGCCCCAATGCAATGATGATCGCAATCCCCGAGGTAAACCCAGTAATCACGGGAGCTGGAATAAATGAAGTCAACGTCCCTAATCGGAGAATACCCGCAAGAAGCAACAAGATACCGGCTAAAAATGTCGCAAGCAATACACCTTGCATTCCTTGTGTTGCCGCGATCGACATCAAGATAGCAGCCATAGCACCTGTAGGACCAGAGATCTGATAGAATCCGCCTGATAAACTACCAATAACTAATCCAGCAATCACTGCTGTAATCAAACCAGCAGCCGCATTCGCCCCACTAGATACACCAAAAGCTAATGCAAGCGGTAAGGCTACCGCCGCCACAGTGATTCCTGCTAGCAAGTCCTTTTGAAACTTTGAAAAATCATATCCTGTGAACTCTTCTTTTAATAAAAAAACATACTTTTTGAACAACCTATAAACTCCTTTTTACTATTGTTTTTTTCAAACACGCGAGTACTAGGATAGCATATATTCCACCATAAAGTAATATTTTTCACAAAGTTAGTCCATTTTTTTCATGAAATTTTCTGCATTTTCATTATTTAGAATACTAGCGTCACAAGTGCAATCACTGCTAGTCCGCCTTGCTTCAAGAAAATCATTTTATCACTAGTAAAACTTCCATACGCAGCGACGAATAAAATGTAGATTAGCAGTAAAAGTGAAATTTCCTTTTGAGCCGTTGCAAAATAAGCTCCGTATAAAAGCCCCACAGCAATCAACCCATTATAGATTCCTTGATTTTTGAACAACGTTTGAACCGTTGGATTGGCCAATTCTTTTTGGCTCATTTTGAAGACCCTGCCTGTGGCTTTAGAGCTAGGTACAAAAGTTTCAAGATACATGATATAAAAGAATTCAATCGCAACAAGTGTGATCAAAATTTGTGAAATGACTGACATCCTACTTCCCCCTTTGAAGATATTTCTACCATCCCAAAAGAAAAGGGATGAATAAAAATAGTATAGCTGAACAGCCTAAAAATAAAAAATCAAACCTTTTACATTGTTGGTTGTTTGACTAAATTTTTTTCATATACTCATATAGACAAATGAGAAATGAAAGAAGAGATAAATATATTAAATTCAACCAATTAATACTTGCAACACATTTTAATTTTACGATTTCAAAATGTCATATGAATGTTTTGACATTGAATAACTTTTGAAATCATGTAATTGACAAAGGGTAACAAAGCTGTAAAGCATAAATAAATTTCTTGTATTAAAAATAAGACCTTGTAAATGTCACTCCTATAAGCAGCCTATCAAAACTAAATTGATCCACCAAAAAATATACTCATTTTTTTGCCACAAATTTGGCACAAAACAAAAGAAAAACCGCTAGAAACAAACGTTTCTAGCGGTTTGATTACGTCACAGGAGGGATTCGAACCCCCGACCGTCCGCTTAGAAGGCGGATGCTCTATCCAGCTGAGCTACTATGACAAGCTTTTTCGGAACAAAAATAATTATATAGAATCATTTTGTTTCTGTCAATACGAAATAGTTATTTTATTGATAAAATGCCCAATCGTCTAAATCGTTTGATTTTTTTCTTGAACCTACTAAATAAATAAGTAGCTCTTATCCTATCAGGTATAGTAAACAATAAGAACAAATAGTTTCTTTTATTTTTTCATCCATTTGTTCTTATTGTCGCAAAGTTCAGATTCACCTATTGTTTATTTTTTTAGGAAAATGTACGGCAATCTCCTCTTACTATAAAACAATCTGATCTTTTTCTTTAGTGATAAGGATTACTCCATCTCCCAAAGGTACTAAAGTGGAAGTAAGGTCTGGATGCTCCATGACCACTCGTAAGAACTCATTCAATTTACGATGGATCGCCCGTTTTCCTCTGGGAATTTCTTCATCTGGTATAAGAATCGTTCCTCCCTGAAAAATATCATCTACCATCAACACTCCGCCTTTTTTTAAGAGACGTAAACATTCGGGTAAAAATTCAATATATTTTGATTTAGCGCTATCCATAAAAATGAAATCATAAGGACCAGTCAGTGTTGGTAAAATATCAGCAGCTTGTCCTTCTAATAACGTTACTTTATCTGTTAAATTTAGTCTTTCATAAGTCGCTTTTGCTTTCTTGATCATAACGTCAAAACGATCGATCGTGGTGACATGCCCATCTTTTTCAATCGTTTGTGCCATTAAACTAGACGAAAATCCAATAGCTGCGCCTATTTCTAAAATTTTTTTAGGTTGTAATTGGCCCAATAAAAATTGCATGAAAACCACTGTCTCATGTGGAATGATTGGAACTTCTGCGAGATGTGCCTCTTCTTCAATCAAGCCAAGCTCACCTTCAAGTTTTTTCTGTTTCGTCCGCATAAAGTCAACTAACTCTTCTTTCACTACAGGACGATGCATCATTTCATTACGCATAATCTTCCTCCTTATCCTTCCATTATACGAAGAATAAAATAAATCTACAAGCTACGGAAAAATTATTAGTCGTTGACATTGTGCGAAGACAAAAATGAATGGTTTCTTTTCCTTTTTTTAAACGTATCAAGTGTGTTCCAAGCAGTGATGGCTGACAAACTAAACGCAATCCCAAAGAACAACCAGCGAATCCATACAAACGCTGTTCTGGATAATACGATTCCAAGGTATGGAATTTGAAAGATTGGTACACCAATAATGTTTCTCTTTGACACGACACCAGATTCCGTTTGACTTTGATTGTCCGCTTTCGTATAAAATTTTTGATGTTCTTCTTCTACTGCAATAACTCTTCTTGTCATAATGTGTTCGCCAGAGTTTTCATAATAAGTGATGACATCCCCGACCAATAATTCATTAGGATTTTTTGGTCTTACATAAATCAGGCTACCTTTACTATAATAAGGGCTCATTCCGTGATCTTCGATGATTTGTGGCGTCAAGCCAAAAACCCTAGGAAGTAAAATAATACTTAAGGTAAGTGCTAACAGTACAACCAAAGATACTGAGCTGAAAAAAGTTATTTTTTTGTATAGAGGCACTGCTCCCCACTCCCCTTCTTCAATTATCCAATCTAATAATATAATAACTAAATATTTTTATCAAACCTAAACATAACATATTAATAATAGAATAACTTTAAATTGAAACGAAAACCAAAAAATAACTCTAGTTATCTAAATTTATTGCTATTTTTGATTGACTATAAATGAAAAAACATATAATCTG
Organism: Enterococcus sp. BSD2780061688st2 D3; assembly: GCF_005844145.1. Classification (NCBI taxonomy): domain Bacteria; kingdom Bacillati; phylum Bacillota; class Bacilli; order Lactobacillales; family Enterococcaceae; genus Enterococcus; species Enterococcus sp. BSD2780061688st2 D3. Next base: position 55,605 of record NZ_SPHN01000006.1, on the reverse strand, counting down.
AAAAAAACTACATGACAGAAAGGCTAATGTTATGAAGATTTTCAATAACAATAATAATACAAAAGAACAATCCAGTCTAAAAATAAAATGGATTTTTTTGATTATATTATGTTCGTTATTTTTATTAAGTATTTTTTACTTTTTTTATTATATCTTTGCCCCTACAGATCGTGGCAACGTGACAGAATTGACTGATTCTTGGAGTTATTACTCGAAAAGTGATCCTGATTTTCATTTTGATAGCCGCTACGTGACACACCTTCCGAAAATCGATCGAAATGAAACATTTGTCATGGAAACCACCCTAAAAGAACAAGTAAATGATTCAAATCTATTGATCAAAGGAAACCATCAATGGATCAGAGTATACCTAGACAAACAACTCTTATATGATCGCTCTCATATTTTAGAAGAAAATAACCCAGGACTTTCTTTAGCTGTGATCGATCTACCTACAGACTACGCTGGGAAAATATTAAAAATCGAAGTTGCTTCTCCCTATCGTAATTATGCTGGGTTTCCTCCTAAAGTCTATATCGGAACAACTGGACCGATGATCAGCTTTATTTTCTCACAGTCCATTCCCCAAGTAGTCACGATGACCATTGCTGTATTTTTAGCTATAGGAACCTTGTCCTACTCGACATTTATTCTCTACAAGAAGAGAAAGCTCGATGTTTCTTTACTGATCCTTAGTTGTTTTGCATTAGTTCTTGGATTCCAATCCGTTTCAGAAGACATCTTGAGTGGTGTTCTCTTCGAACCGATCGTGCATTCGATTTTATCGCATGTTTTTATTATTCTAACATCAGTACTTATTATCTCTTACTATCTGACACGAATGATCTATTATAAAAAAATATATGGTTTATTTTGTATCGTTCAAATTTCGATACAACTAGGTGTGCTCGTTTATTCTTTAATGACACCAAATGAACTTCCGGAACTGATGCCTATCGTCAACGTTGTAAGTGTTATTAGCACCTTAGTTACCTCATTAGCTTCCATAGGTGAGGCATATAAGAACAATCGCTTTTTTGTGGCTTGTACGCCATGGATCGTCCTGATCGCGATTTTCCATTGCATGATTTATATCCAATCTGCATTAGGAATCTATCAAGCAGATATCAATTGGTCAACTATTTTATTCGTGCTCATTTTGATTGTGATCGTTGTTTATAATATCATCGAATATATCGTCAGTTTCGACCAACACCAAAGGGCAGTAGGCTTTCTTGAAGTGAAGTCCGATTTATTAGAACAGCACTATGACCAACTACGAGAGCATATCCAAGAAATCAGTTCATTAAGACACGAATTTATTCAAAATATGGAAAACATTGAAGATCTAATTTTAGAAAATAAATCTTTAGAAGCACAAAATGAAATTAGAGGCATCTTGAATGAGGCACAGAACTTTAAATTTATCTTCTCTTACTCTGCACACCAACTGACAAATCTGATTCTAGCTCGTTATCAAGATATTGCTTCTAAGCGTAATATCCAAGTAGAATTCAAAGCGGATCTTCCAGAAAAACCGGCTGTTAGTGACAATGATCTAACACAGTTATTGATTCATGTACTAGAGCATTCTTTTCGGGAAACTCACGCTATCGAGGACCCTATGCAACGAAAAATTTCATTACACTTAAAAGAAAAAGAGGATGAATTACTGATCCACTGTGAACATAGCGCTCATTATGAAACGAACTTATTTTCTCACGGTATCACAGAAGAATTGCAAGAAAAAGAACAGTTTGATCTCACGATGATCAAAGATATCGCTGAACGATACGCTGGTACGTTGAGGCAAGAAAAAGACAATAAGAGTGATCGCCTAACGATACAGTTAAAACACCCGTTCAAAAATCCGAGAAAATAAAGCGATGTGAAATGATCGACTCCTTGAAAAGGATGAAATAAGTTAGAAAAACTTTTATTGCATGTTCTAAATCAAAATAAGAATGTAGGACAAATCTACAAACAGTTTTGCTGCAGACGCTCGAATAAACGGCGGGAGCAGAAGCAACTCCTTCGGAAATAAGCCGAAATTCACAAAAATTTGAAAAGCAATTTTCGTTTATTTCTTCTTATTTCTCGGAGTTAAACACTTCTGTCCCAGCCTCTCTCAAATAAACGGCGTCCAAAAGTCAGGTTTTTCGGAAATTTCAAAAAAAAAAAAACGAGCAATACAAAAAACGTATTGTTCGTTTTTTTAATTTCTCAAATCGAAACGACTTTTATCTATACCTCTTTGATGTAGTTCTAGAAAATAATAGAACCTGGTTGTTTCACTTGATCAATACAAAAGTGAAAGTAAATCTTCTGGTTCGATTGCGCCAAAATATTTTTTGATATCAATCTGTTCTACTACTTTTTTCAATGTTTCTTTTTCATAGCGTTGGCCTACTAGCAATTGCTCGACATCCTTGATATCCCCTAATCCAAAGAAATCACCAAAAATCTTAACATCATGGATCAAACCATTGGAGACATTCAAATGGACTTCGATAGAGCCAATTGGAAAACGATGTTGACGAGAGAAATTGAAATCGGGTGATTTTCCATAATTCCAATCCCAATTACGATAATACTGGTCAGAGATTTCATTGATTTTTGTCCAGTCTTCTTCTGTCAGTTGATAAGTTTTCACTTGATCCACTGATGGAACACCAAAGATCTTCAATAAAATTTCTTCACGGAATTCTTCTGTAGTCATCCCTTGTTTTTCTTTTGGAAGAAATGGTTTGATGTTCGTCACACGGGAACGAATGGATTTGATCCCTTTTGATTCGATCTTATCTTTCTTGACTTTCAATGCATTGACTACTTCGTTGATATCAGAATCAAACATGATCGTTCCATGGGCGAACATTCGTCCATTCGTTGCATACATTGCATTGCCAGAGAATTTCATACCATCGATCACTAAGTCATTCCGTCCCTTTAATTCAGCTCCTGCTACACCTAGTTCATGCAAAGCTTGAATAATCGGTTTGGTTACTTTGGCAAAATCACGAAAAGAATCGCCATCATCCGGCATGATAAAGCTAAAATTCAAATTACCAAAATCATGATACACCGCACCGCCACCACTAAGTCGACGAACGACATGTATCCCATGTTCGTCGACGTACTCTCGGTTGATTTCTTCGATCGTATTTTGATTTCTTCCAATGATGATCGAAGGTTCATTAATATAAAAAAGTAAAATTGGTTCATCTATAGGCATTTCTTGTAATAAAAACTGTTCAATCGCTAAATTGATCCGTGGATCGTGGTTCTCATTAGGTACAAAAATCATTTTCATTTTCCTCCTAGATGTCAAATACTTTATCTACTGCGGCAAGTTCCACTTCGATCTTAGCTCCAGCGGCCTCTTGTGCCTCATTTTTCAACTGTGCCAAATCACCAAATTGTGGCAAATGAGTCAAAACTAGTTTTTTGACCTCAGCTGCTCTAGACAATTCGCCTGCCTCTTTTGAAGTAAAGTGTGCTTTATGACGTTCATTTCCTGCAAATAGATACGTGTCCGCTAAAAAAAGATCCGCGTCTTTCGCAAATTCAGCAAAGCTTTCTAAATAACCAGAATCTCCTGTAAACACAAATATCTTGCCGGTTGTTTCCTCTACGATTCGCATCGCGTAGCATACAACCGGATGGATTGTTTCCATAAAAGTAATCGTAAATGGTCCTACTTTTAATTCTTCTGCTTCAAAATAAGGTCGTCCTTCAGTCACATTTGGCAATGTCAATTCCTCGAAATGAGTCGTATCTTTTGTATGACCATAGATTGGCAAAATCGCCTCAGGATCTTTTTCTGGATGCAATTGCCAATAATATTGCAGCACACCTAAATCTGCAATGTGATCATGATGATAATGACTCAAAATCACTGCATCTAATGCTAACGGATCAAGCTGTTCTTCCAACTTGACCAGTGTTGTACTTCCTGCATCGATCAAAAGATTGAAGCCATCTGATTGCAGCAGATAACTTGTTGTTCCCTGATTCTTATATGGATAGGCGCCTAAACACCCTAAAACTGTTAATTTCATGAGTGATTCCCCCTCAACTTTTTATCCTAACATAACCAAAACTTTTTGGGCTATATTCTAGCTTCTAGTGAAAAATAGTCGGTTGGATCTTTCTTCTCAATTCTCGCTTGTTCATAAAATCCTGCAATCGTTACATTGACGTAAGCAATTACCCATAGTAATCCAATGAATAAGGCTAAAGCACCCAAGATATACCAGCCAATAAATGAAAGCTGCAATAAAATATACTTGACCAAGCGATCTTTTAATAGATACCAGGCATATTTAAGACATTGGATGATCGAAAGCTCTGGATAATCGAATTTTGTCCAAGCAGCAAATTGAAATAGACCACCAATGATACTCATGATAACTAAAGAAACAAAGACCATGATCACAGTCAACAAAACAAAACTGACATCAAATAAGTCGCCTGACACAATACTTGGAGCAACAGAATTTGCATTGAAAAGTAACTTTGTATATGAACTGACTCCACCAATCAATAGACCAGGTAATAAAACCAACGCATTGATCAGCCAGTTAATGGCTACATTGATCAGATTGATGACTAAAATCGGTCCAAAATATTCTTTTTGGAAGACAACGAATAACAGATTAGACTTTGCTCTGCCTCCACGTACAACGACTAAAGCGATATAGTACAAAGCGTATGAGAAAGCAAACAGAAGGAGATTTTCAAGTAAAAAACGAAGTATTTGATGCTGCGAATCATTTATTGAGAAAGCTCCTTCAAAAAATGCTTGGATTAATCCTACGAGAAACATGGAAAGAAAAATCAGCCACGCATTCATCCCCCATTGATGTTCAAGCGAGATGCGCGCTTTTTTACGATATTCTGAAATAGTTAAGCTATCTTTCATTATTCATAACTCCGAATTTTTTCAACAGTTTCGCTATCCAATCGTTTGACCACTTCTGTGACTAGCTTCACTGTATTTAAATAATCATCTTCATGGATAACCGATGTATGTGAGTGTAAGTATCGAACAGGGACAGTGATTGCAACAGATGGTACCCCATCTCTCGTTAAATGCATTTGCCCAGCATCCGTTCCTCCACCTGTGATCACAGTATATTGGAAAGGTATGTCCATTTCTTCAGCTACACCAATTACAAAGTTCAGTAATTTTTTATGTGGGATCATTGAAGCATCAAAGATCAGAATCTGTGGTCCTTTTCCTAAGACAGAATCTGCTTCTTTCGGTGTCATTCCTGGAGTATCACCAGCTGTCCCTGTGTCTAAAGCAAAGGCAATATCAGGATTTACTAAATGCGTGCTTGTACGAGCGCCACGCAATCCAACTTCTTCTTGTACGTCACTACCGGCAAACAACACATTCGGATGATTTTCTTTTGCCAAATTTTCAAGAACGCGTAACGAAACAGCCGTTCCGATTCGATTGTCCCAAGCTTTGGCTAACAGAAATTTCCCACCATTCAAACGTTTATATTCAATGTAAGGAGTAACCATGTCTCCCGGGCGGATTCCCCATTCTTTTGCCTCTGCTGCGCTAGTTGCACCAATATCAATGAACATGTCTTTGATATCATAAGGCTTGTTCCGAACTTCTGGAGTCAAAACATGAGGTGGTTTTGAACCAATCACGCCATGGATGACTTTGCCTTCTTGCGTTTTGATTTCTACTTGTTGAGCCAGCATGACTTGCCCCCACCAGCCCCCTAATGTTTGAAATTCTAAAAATCCTTTATCCGTGATTTTTGTGACCATGAATCCGACTTCATCCATGTGACCAGAGATGAATACCTTGGGACCTCCACCAGCGCCATGTTTGGCAATAATACTTCCTAAGCCATCATAAAAAATATCATCTGCAAATTCTTTGGCATAGTTTTTATAAACTTTTCTGACCTCTTCTTCATTTCCAGGTACTCCTTTGGCTGAAGTTAGATCAATCAGTAATTTCTCTTCTTTTTTGTCCAAAATCAATTTCCCCCATTTCAACTATTGATATCAAGATTATACCATTTATTATGTGGACTTTTTAGTTTCTCTGTTTTTCTATAAAGAAAAACAGAGAAAAACGACCGGAACAGAAATATTCAACTCCAAGGAATAAACAAAAATCCACGAAAAAATTTCAAATTTTGAGGATTTTTGTTTCGTTCAAAGAAGTTATTTCTGTTCCCGTCGTTTAGTTCTATTCCACAGTTGAGAGAAAGGATTTACTATTTTTTTCAATTCCTTTAGACCGAGACAACAAGCATTACTTTTTGTAGTTCATTCTTATTGTTTCAGACAGCGCAACTTACTGCTGTTTTACTTGTACATCCTTCAGTTGATCTGGGGATTGCTTTTGCCACGCCTTACTATAAAATGAATCGTCTAACTGATAATGGCTTGTTGACTGGTCATTTTCTAAAAATGGCTGGATGTGTTGATCTGCTGCTAACCAGCCTTTCCAACCTAAATGGATCGTATCTTCCATAAAATAAGGTTGGTTCGCTTGGTGAGTAAAGTCAGCGATTCGATGAAACCCTTGAGTATTCAACTGAAATTTGATTTTTTTCGCAAATTCTTGGATCATCTGTTGTGATAATCCTGTGTAATCACTCCACTTTTGGTTAACGGGAGGGATAATGAATAAGACTTCCGCATGATCTTCCGCTAACTGCTGCAAAACTAATTGGAAATCTGAAAATTCTGGAGAAAAGCGGTAATCCCAATGTGTTTGTGAGTCTTTTAGTCGGTCAACATATTTTTTTATCCGATGTGTATAAAAATCATTTTTTAGTTCAAAAGGATTGTTCGTCGTTTCCGCTCTTCCAATTTTTTCAGCTAAGTTTGCCAAAGAATCTTCTTGGTAAGAGTTTGGCAGAGCCTTTGTTTCATGATCGATCTTCGCTTGTTGATTGCTCAAGCCAATATTACTAAAAAGCTCATCTTCCCTTTTCAGCAAGTTCCATTTATTTTGGAACTGATCGATTTTGTCTGCCGCTGGTAACTCACCTGCTTTAATCGTTTTTAACACCTCTGTCAGTGCCTCATCCTCTTTTACTTTAGAAAAATGTAACAGACGTCTTGCTAAATAGCGATCAGTTGGTGTGATCTTTTTCAATGAGAACAACCAATCAAATGTTTGGAGTTCTGAGAAATACGTATTAAAATAGTCGTCTTTTACACCCTCTTTTACGAACCATTGAGGTGAAATGATGAATACTACTTTTTTGTGTTTCAAGTCATCCCCGGCTGAACGCATCATCATATATTGACTCAAAGATTGTGTACCAGGTGCCCCTAATAAAAACGGCCGATAATTTCGTTGGTATTTTTCAGCTAATACCGATGGATGGAATGGACTAATCCTACTTAATTCACTTGATCCAAAAAAGGGAACATATTGTTTTTCCGATAATGCCTCATTCTTAATGGCATCCCCTTTTAAAACATTCTCAGCCATTGACGTAGATGCTTTTTTTATGAGGGTAGGATCATTTAAATTCACACGATAAGAAGAAGTGAAAAAGAGTGCTATTAATCCAAAAGCCAAAAGGATCGGACCGAAAATAGCGAATAGTTTCTTCTTCATCATTATCCCTTCAATTCTTGCACTTGCGCAATAATTTTATTTGGTGTCCCCCAATTGTCGCGGTCAAATTCTGATACAGGTACTTGTACATCTAATTGCCCTTCTAGTTCTACTAACAGTTGGACCGAAGCCAGAGAGTCAAGTAAGCCTTCCCCAAATAAATCGATATCTCTATTTTCTTTTACTTCATCTATTCCTGTTATTTCTTCTAAAATTGTCAAAACTTGTTCTTCCATGATAAAATCGCTCCTTCATATTTTTCTATATTTTTTTGATAGACACAATCATTTCACTTTACTGTTATCTAAAGAAAAGCTGATCCAAGAAACCTGAAAAAATCAAAAAGCTAAAGCAGACAGCTTGGAAAGTCATAAAGACTGCGAATGCATGAGTAAATCGATTTGACGGTATCTTTTGTTTATGTTTTTTCTTGAACCTCAACCAGGCATCTGTTACACAAATCAACCCTGCATGGTATATGCCATAGACAATATAGTACCACGTCAATCCATGCCAGACTCCCATCAATAAAAACAGGCCAAAGTAGCCGATATTCGATGTGACGATTCTACTTTTGAACCATTTTTTCTTCATTAAGAAAAACATCAATCGCATGTAGACATAGTCTCTAAACCAGAATGACAATGTCATATGCCAACGATTCCAAAATTCTTTGATGTTCCAAGATAAAAATGGCTTATTGAAGTTTATCGGTGTGTCATAACCCATTAAGTAACTTGTACCGACAGCAAACAGACTATAACCGGCAAAGTCAAAGAACAGATACATACTGTATACATAAGTATAGCCTACAAGCGCCCACGAAATGCCACCATCATGCAATGCTACTTTTGATACAATTGGTAAGAGTACTTGTCCAAAATAGTGTCCGATAATAAATTTATATAAGAAACCTACAAAAATATTTTGAACACCTTTTCCCAACATATCGACATATTTATCTGGTACAGGTGGCTCCAATTGATCTTTTTCAAATCTTCTGTAACGATCGATTGGTCCAGAAGAAATCGTTGGGAAAAAGAGGAGAAACTGGATATAGCGTAAAGGATGATAGCTTTTGATTGCTCCATCTCTCATTTCCATGATCATTTGTACAGATTTGAATGTCAGATAAGAAATCCCTAAAAAAGCAAATAATGATGACTTACCATGTTCAACAAATGGTGTAACTTTTGTCAAAAACAAAGGAAAAATAGCCAGTAATACGGCTAGATAAAACCAGCCACCTTGATTCTTTCTTTGACGATAAGAAAAATATGCCCAGACAAGCAATGTTTGCCAGATGACATAAGCAATCAGCGCCACACCTTGTTGCCAATAAACGCCACCAAAACTGATAAATAGAAAAACCAGCGTAATAAGTGTTTGATAAATGGATAAACGTTTACCACGAATCAGCAATGATAAAACAATCGGTATTAGTCCAATGACTAAAAATAAGAAATAATACGGTTCAGCATACGGGATCATATGTGGAAAATTCATTGCGGATTCACCTCAGCAATCAGTCTTTTTCGATCGATTTTCCCATTGACTGTTTGCGGCAACAGATCAACATAATTCATTCTTTGGGGAATCATATAATCCATCAATGTTTTTGCTAACTCCGCTTTGATTGCTTTTGTTAATTGAAAGTTTGGTTGTCCTGCTGTTTTTTCCAACACCACAAATGCAACAAGTTGCTGTACTTTTGTTCCTTGATATTTAGGGACGACAACTGCTTGTTTGACACGTTGATCCTTTAATAGGTAATGCTCGATATCACCTAATTCGATCCGATAGCCATGAAGCTTGACCTGTTGATCAATTCGTCCTTCATAAAAGAGTAGACCTTCCTTCGTCAATCTTCCCGAATCTCCTGTGTGATAGCTTGGTTGACCGTCATAGTTGAAAAAAGCAGCTTCTGTTTTTTTCGGATTATTTAGATATCCTTTTGAAACACTAGGTCCTGAAATAATGATCTCGCCCGTTTGATCATCAGAAACGTATTCTCCTTCACTAGCAATCAGAACACGAGTGTCCGATTTGATGTATCCTATTGGCAATCGTTCATATTGATCTAGTACCTCTTGAGTGATCTGCACACCTGAGATGGCTACAGTGGCTTCTGTTGGTCCATACGTATTGTAGATATACGCATGAGGAAAGCGAGTGAGTAATTCTTGTGCCGTTTTTTTGGTTAATTCTTCTCCACAGAATAAGAAAACTGATAAATCTGGTACATGCTGCTCATCGAAAGTTGGTTCCATCAAACAAATATCCATAAACGAAGGAGTAGAGACCCACACATCGATAGCTAAATGAGCTAAAGTTGAAAATAATTGCTTGAAATCTTGAATGACTGCTTTTTCTAGCGGCTTCAACGCCCCACCTGAAACAAGTGCGGGATAGATCGAAAAAACTGATAAATCAAATGAAAAAGGTGCCTGTGCTAAAAAACGCATTCCTTCACTGATTTGAAAATCGTCTAACGTCCATTGAACAAAACTATATAAATTATCTTGGCTTATTTGTACCCCTTTAGGTTCACCGGTCGTTCCAGAAGTGAAAATAATGTAGAAAGTTTCATCCCCTTTTACCATCAAGCTTGGTTCAATAGCCACATCTTCTTTAGTGATTGAATCCAGTTCAGTTTTAGAAATAACAGGGATATCTGTAGAATCGATTTTCCAATCCCCAACACTGATGATCATAGAAGGCTGAGCCACCCGAAGAATCGTTTCTATGCGTTCTTTCGGCGTGTGCTCTTCAATAGGAAGATATGCGTGTCCGGCTTTCACAGCACCGATAAATGAAACAATCATCTCGAACTCTAAATTTCCAAATACAACGATTGGATCATTGCCAACTACATTCTTCACTAAATAATTTGCTAATGCATCTGATTTTTTCTTTAGTTCACCAAAAGTATATCTTGCGTCATCAGATTGATATGCGACTCGATCGGGTTCTTCACGTCCAAACCAATCGATGGATTCAACAACCGTTTTACTTTTCATCGTCTTCCTCCTAAAATTCGTTATAAATAAACGATCCACCTTGAATATTTTTATAATGGTATAAGTAAATTAATACAAAGAGTATCGCGCCATAAAAAAGTGTTCGCAGAACAAAGGTACCCCAATACCTGAACCGAGGATTACTCCGCCATTTCTTCATTTGAAATCCCTCCTGTTTCCCTCCAATTAAAACCTCAAAACAAGTTTACCCACTTTTGGAAAAAAGCAACATTTGTTCCGCTAACAGAAAGCGTTTTCTCGCTAACAGTTTTGTCACAAGTTAGATACACGATTAAAAAATAATCAATCTAATGAAACTATCAGACTTTCCTATTCATCAAACTTGCTTCAGCCACTCACAAAAAAAAACAAGCAACCACGAATCATGGACATGATTTTCGTGGTTACTTGTTTTTTTATTCAACTGGAATACCACCTTCTGCTGGTTATTCTTCAATGATTCGACAATATAGTCGACTCGTAATGTAATAAAATAGTAGATAAATGATGATCAGAAAACCACAGATGAGATATGGCAGCCAATAACTAGCGGTCGCTATAAACTGAGAAAACACATTGACAGCAAATATCGTGTGCATGATTCCCAAAATCATTGGCGGGAAAAACATGATGGCATTTTGCTCAAAAATCATCCGATTTGTTCTTTTTTGGGCAATTCCAATTTTCGTCAACAACTGATAATTACTTTTTTCTTCTTCTGCTTCAGCTAATAATCGCACCATCAGCATACTGCCGGTTGCCACGATCACGATCATTCCGAGAAAAATAGCCAAAAACGTGATGATCCCGATAATTCGATCTGCCCAGCGTACGGCAGGATAACGTGCCACAAAATTCAGACGGCTACCCTCCGAAAAATAATTATTTTCTTTATTTTTATCCATATTTTCAGGGATTTTCTTTGACTCAATATGACCGACTAATTGGTCTCCTTTTATATCATAATCGTAGTAAACGGTTTTGTCCCACGTAGTAGTAACTTCTTTCGTTAACCGTTCTGTGATTTGCTCATTATCTCCACCTTCAACATTCCAATTAAGGAGCTGATAATGGACCCCTTTTGCTTCTGTAAATACTTTGTCACTCACGACCAAGGTGGGGCCTAAATAATTCACATCACTATCACCTAAGAAATTGACCATTTTTGCCTGGATGTCTAGCTTCACCTCAGGGAGATAGATCGTGGAACCATACAGTGAAAAGTTTTTAAACAAATCAAGCGTACTATCCAGTAAGACAGTGCTCTCATCAGAAGTCAACGCAACCTTAGGCATTTTAGGATTGATTCTGCGAAAGGCATTATACTCTTTTTCTGAAATCAAATTCACTAATTTAAATACCTTTGACTCCTCACCTTCACCTAAATCATCAATATTATTGATGCCCCCGATCACTTTATAGTTCAAAGTGATTTCATCTGTAATCTTTTGCTTTCCATCAGATAATATCGGCCGGATTTTTTCCGCCAGCTCAGGCTCTAATTGATAAGAAACTGGATTAGCAATATCGACCGTTCGTGCAGTGATCGTGGAAATACTCATGATCGCTCCAATCATTGATAATGAAATAGCTATAACCAATGTAATCAATGAATTGATCCGCCAACTTTTTTGCAAATGGATCTGCGTATTTCCAATCAGCAAAAAGTTGATTCCTTTATATTTGACAGCCGAACGATTGAATAAATTCAAGATCAGGCGAAAAGAATAACAGAAAAAGAGATAGGTGCCCACCACGCAAAAAATAATAATCAAAAGTGTCAAAAAAATCGCAAAATGTAATGTTCCCGTTGCGGCTAAATTTTTGGTAATAAACTCTCGATAATGGACTGCAAAGAAATAGCCACTAGAAATAAGCAATAGACCAAGAAAGCCCAGCAGCCGATGCCGTGTACGGATTCGTAATTTTGAACTCTCTGTGTGCTCTTTTTTACCGAATGAGCGGAAACGGGGGTAACGCCATATTTTCCATAAAGAATAGAGTGAAACGGACGATAACAGTAACAAAAGGATCAGAACAGTTTCAACGATTGATGGAAATGAAACAAAAAAGAGACTTTTGATCGTCATTTTCATCATTCGTATCAAGATCATAGAGAATAATTTAGAAAAAACGATACCTAAACCAACACCTGTTATACAAGCAAACAACCCCATTGTCATTGTTTCTAGAACATAGATAACTGCAACTTGGCGTTTTTTGATACCAAATAGTTGATAGATGCCAAATTCTTTTTGCCTTCGATTGAGAAAAAAACGATTGGCACTAATGACGAAAAAGAACAAAACAATGATAATGATCCAGCTTCCAATATTAAAAAAAGCATCGATTGAAAAATCTTGGCTTGTCCGTCTAATCAATGATTTATCATAAGTCATCGCGCTAAAAGAATAATAGATCATCGTTGCTAAGACTAAACTGAAAAAATAAACCAGATATCCTCGTGACTGTCGCATAAAGCTTTTAGCAGCCAACTTATAAAGCATTTACCTTGCCACCCCCTCCAATCGTTGCTTGCATATCAATGACACGTTCAAAAAATTCATTTCTTGAACCTCTGCGAACAACTTCTGAGAAAATAACTCCATCTTTGATAAACAAAATTCGGTTACAATAGCTTGCGGTGTACGGGTCATGCGTCACTAATAGAATCGTTGATTTTTCGACTTGATTGATCGTATTAAGATAGTTCAATAGCTCAGTCGCTGACTTAGAATCTAGTGATCCTGTTGGTTCATCGGCAAAAATAACCTGAGGATGAACGACAAGTGCCCTTGCAGCAGCAATTCTTTGACGCTGGCCAACCGACAATTCATCAGGATAACGTTTCAGGATCTCTTCAATATTTAATAGCTGTGCTGCATGCAAGACTCTACGTTCCATTTCTACTTTCGATATCCGTTCCACAGCTAAAGGAAGTAAAATATTGTCCTTTGCATTCAAAGTATCCACAAGATTGAATTCTTGGAAAATAAAGCCTAATTTTTTTCGGCGAAAATCACTTAATTCATTGCTTTTCATTTTAGTGATCTCATTTCCTTGTATCTTAACACTTCCCATCGTTGGCAAACTGATAGTCGCTAAAATATTCAATAGAGTTGTTTTGCCTGCACCACTTGGTCCCATGATACCGACAAATTCCCCTTCTTCAACTGAAAAGGAGATATTATCAAGAACTTTTACAGATGAAAGTTTATTTCCATAACTTTTACTTAAGTGTCTAACTTCGATCATCTTATCCATTGTATTTCCCCCTGCACTTGTCTTACTTGCATAGTAGCACACCCACAGTTTTTTTTCTCTTTAGTTTTTGTCACTTCATACGCAGAAAACAAAAATTTAAAATTTTTTTATTCATTTATTTTATTCACTGCACGCTGACCTTTGATTTTAAAATGCTATAACTTTACGTTTTCACTTCTTTTCACAAAGAAATATACACAATATATAGTATAGACATTCAAATATACAACCATTTGCATACTATATGTAGCAAGTATTTAGTTGCTCACAGCTGAATTTTGTTTTATGATAGACAAGAAGAATTTAGCAGGAGTTGAAGAATATGAACGTAGAATACAAAGTGAAAAACACAAATCCGGGTACCACTGAGTCCATGAATATCACGATCATCAAGCGAGATGGCCGACGTGTGGATTTCGATGACAAAAAAATCAATGAAGCTTTAATCAAAGCAGAAAAGAAAATTCACGGCTCCTTATCTCCACTGACTTATGAAAAAATCCAAACAATCGTTGATCTTGTTGTCCAAGAAATCAAAAATCGCTTCACTGACAATGTTAAAATATATGAAATTCAAAATATCGTTGAACATATCTTATTAGAAAAGAACGAATATGAGTTAGCTGAAGAATATATCAATTATCGTACAAAACGTGACTTTGCAAGAAGCAAAGCTACTGATATCAACTTCTCAATCGAAAAATTGATCAATAAAGACCAAACTGTGGTCAATGAAAATGCCAATAAAGATAGTAACGTATTCAATACGCAACGTGATCTGACTGCAGGGATCGTAGGAAAATCAATTGGGCTAAAAATGTTACCTCCACACATTGCAAATGCGCATCAAAAAGGAGATATCCATTACCACGATTTAGATTATCATCCATATACGCCTATGACAAACTGTTGCTTGATCGACTTTAAAGGGATGCTGAACAATGGATTCAAGATCGGTAATGCCGAAGTAGAATCACCAAAATCGATTCAAACTGCTACAGCACAAATTTCACAAATCATTGCAAATGTTGCTTCTAGCCAATACGGCGGTTGTTCTGCTGACCGAACAGATGAATTGCTTGCTCCATTCGCTGAACTAAATTACAGCAAACATTTAAAAGATGCCGAAGAATGGATCGAATCACCCGAACGTCAAAAAGAATACGCAAAAGCAAAAACCAAAAAAGACATTTTTGATGCAATGCAAAGCTTGGAATATGAAATCAATACACTGTTTACATCAAATGGTCAAACACCATTTACTTCTCTTGGTTTTGGTTTAGGTAAAAATTGGTTTGAACGCGAAATCCAAAAAGCAATCTTACAAATTAGAATCAATGGATTAGGTAGCGAAAAACGAACAGCAATCTTCCCTAAATTGATTTTTACTTTAAAAGATGGCATCAATCTAAACCCAACTGATCCTAATTATGACATCAAACAGTTAGCATTAGAATGTGCGACAAAACGGATGTATCCTGATATTTTGAACTACGATAAAATCGTTGAATTAACTGGCAGCTTCAAAGTACCCATGGGTTGTCGCTCATTTTTACAAGGATGGAAAGATGAAAATGGTCAAGAAGTCAATGTAGGAAGAATGAATTTAGGCGTGGTTACTTTAAACTTACCTCGTATTGCGATGGAAGCAAAAGGAGATCAAGAAAAGTTCTGGCAGATTTTGGCCGATCGTTTGGCAATTATGAAAGATGCCTTAGTTTACCGCGTAGATCGTTGTAAAGAAGCAATCCCTGCAAACGCCCCTATCCTTTACATGTACGGAGCCTTTGGCAAACGCCTTTCAAGAACAGATGCAGTTGATGAGTTATTCAAAAATCGTCGTGCTACTGTTTCATTAGGCTATATCGGATTGTACGAAGTTGCCTCTGCTTTCTATGGTGGCGAATGGGAAACAAACCCAGAAGCAAAAAACTTCACTCTTGACATCGTAAAAGAATTGAAAGCAAAAGCTGATTCATGGGGCGATGAATACGGTTATCATTTTAGTGTCTATTCTACTCCAAGTGAAAGTTTGACTGACCGCTTCTGCCGTTTAGATACAGAAAAATTCGGTTTGGTCGAAAATATTACTGACAAAGAATATTACACAAATAGTTTCCATTATGACGTTAGAAAGAATCCAACACCTTTTGAAAAACTTGATTTTGAAAAAGATTATCCTCAATATTGTTCAGGTGGCTTCATCCATTATTGCGAATATCCAATGCTTCAACAAAATCCTAAAGCATTGGAAGCTGTCTGGGACTATGCTTATGACAAAATCGGCTATCTAGGAACAAATACACCAATCGATCATTGTTACAACTGTGGTTTCGAAGGTGATTTTAAACCAACAGAACGCGGCTTTGAATGTCCTGAGTGTGGGAATCACGATCCTAAAACATGTGATGTTGTAAAAAGAACATGTGGTTATTTAGGAAATCCTCAAGCACGTCCAATGGTTCATGGACGTCATAAGGAAATTTCTTCTCGCGTAAAACATATGAAATAAGCAGTTTATATTTGTAAAGAAAGAGCGTGGGCCAAAAGAAATAATTTTGTCTCACGCTCTAAATATGAATAAACGGTTAGTGCAGAAACAACGCCTTTGGCAAAGAAGCTGAAATGCATAAAAATTTTTAAAAAAATTTTCGTGAATCTCTTCTTACTTTCTCAGGGTAAAACCTTCTGCCCAAACCTCGCCTTACTTATTGTATGCGTACGACTCTCGTCAGCCCGTTGTTTTCGATAACTTGAGCAACATACTTCGCGGTCTATTTCCGAATGGTGCAAAGCGGGGCTTTCATAACCTTATTTGACGGTATTCAATCCCCTACACCTTTTCAGATAAGTCTATACCTCACCAAAATATGAAAAGCTATTTTGCTCGGTCTATTCTTATCCGAATGGTGCAAAGCGGGGGCTTTCATAACCTTATATTAGAAAGAAGTTTTTATATGCGAAATCCTAAACCTAAAGAATGGCTGGCACAAGATTACAGCCAGAACTATATTGCAGATTACAAACCATTTAATTTTGTGGATGGTGAGGGCGTAAGAAATAGCCTTTATGTTAGTGGATGTTTATTTGCTTGTGAAGGTTGCTTCAATAAAGCCGCCCAAAATTTCCGCTATGGCACTCCCTTCACTAAAGAACTTGAAGAGCAAATCATGGACGATTTACGTCACGATTATGTTCAAGGACTGACCTTATTAGGTGGCGAACCATTTTTAAACACGGATGTCTGCCTGCAAGTCGTTGATCGTATCCGTCAGGAATTTGGTCACACAAAAGATATCTGGTCATGGACTGGCTATACTTTTGATGAACTATTGCAAGATTCAGATGACAAGTTGGAGCTCTTGTCAAAAATCGATATTTTAGTGGATGGTCGTTTTGAGATCAGCAAACGAGATTTAAAATTACAATTTCGTGGAAGCAGTAACCAACGTATCATCGATGTTCAACGCTCTTTAGCTGAGAATCAGGTAGTTATTTGGGAAAAATGTACTGATGCAACTGAAACCTACGAACAAATCAAAAAACAAGACTTGATTTAGCCTTATCAATTGTAACCATTCGTTCATACGAATGGTTTTTTTGTGTCTAAAAACCTCTAGTTACAGACCTTAAATGGAAAGGCTTCCTTAATTTGGCGTATTATTATATCTATAGTGAGTGTAAAGTGTTATGCTAGGCAATCGAAAAAGGCTTCAAGATTCTTCAGTATTTGCAGATTTAAAATTATTTTGCTATACTTAAGACGATAAAGGAGCTATGCGTGAACATAGCCCCAATGCAGAACCGTTAAAAAGACGGTGACAGTAATAGGATTTTAACCATCTAAAGCCTGCCAAAGTGAATTAGATGGTTATTTTTTTGGTCTTTAGAGTCAATGATCAGCAAAACCAATGTCGCAAACGCGATCATCAGTTGAATTGCTTCAAAAGTTGACACTTACTTACTCCCTTCTAGGGATAAAGCGATGAACCATAGGCATCACCCCTTTTTCAAGAGACTAGCCACCATCTTTTCACTTTTCTACCTCTGAAGTATATCATATCCTAATTTTCAAAAGCCATTCAAATTCTACTTAGCTTAAGTTACAACCAGAAGAAAAATTGAATTAAACCTGTAAAAATAGCCTTAACAGCATAGGACCCCTTGTTCAAACATCACCTAGCAACAATTTTTGTACCTCAAACCATACAAATCATTCTGTTCAATTGAATACTACACTTGCACTAATGAATTATATCAGCTAATATAAAGAAAAGGAGCTATGCGCGAACATAGCCCCAATGCAGAACCGTTAAAAAGACGGTAGCTTTTATTAGTTTGATATTGTAACTATCTAATTACTCGCCAAAGTGGATTAGATGGTTATTTTTTTTGGTCTTTAGAGTCAATGATCAGCAAAACCAATGTCGCAAACGCGATCATCAGTTGAATTGCTTCAAAAGTTGACACTTACTTACTCCCTTCTAGGGATAAAGCGATGAACCATAGGCATCACCCCTTTTTCAAGAGACTAGCCACCATCTTTTCACTTTTCTACCTTTGAAGTATATCATATCCTAA
>NZ_SPHN01000006.1:0-37033 GCF_005844145.1 Enterococcus sp. BSD2780061688st2 D3 | reverse complement strand
ACCATAGGCATCACCCCTTTTTCAAGAGACTAGCCACCATCTTTTCACTTTTCTACCTTTGAAGTATATCATATCCTAATTCCTTAAAGCCATTTCAATTTTCACCTAGCTTAAGTCATAACCAGAAAAAATGCTTTTGTTTATTCCTTTGTCTCCCATAATGGTAAGACAATGTTTTCATAAGTCATCGGATCTAAATTAGTCAAGGTGATCCCTAATAAACGAATCCCCTTCTCTACACCAAGGATTTCTTCCCAGATGAGACTAGCTTGGTAAAAAAGTGCTTCTTTTTTATAAATATATTCAGGCAATGTCACTCGTTTCGTAGTAGTAGAATAATCCGTATAGCGTACTTTTAACACAACTGTTTTTCCGTGCTTTTGAACCCGTTTCAACGCTTCTTCCACGTTCTCAGATAATTGTCGAAGTTGAGCTAAAACTGCTTCTTCTGTCTGCAAAGGTTGCCCATACGTATGCTCTTTCCCGACTGATTTTCTCTCTCTTGTCACATTGACAGGAGAATCGTGGATTCCCCTAACCTTTCGATAAAGTGAATATCCCATCTTACCAAAGTTTCTGATCAACATCATTTCTGTACATTCATAAAGATCTGCTCCCGTAAAAATACCTAATTCATGCATTTTTGGTACAGTCTTTTTTCCCACACCATGAAACTTTTCAATTGGTAATGCTTTTAAAAATAAAACAGCATCTTGTGGTGCAACTACTGTAATGCCTCTTGGTTTTTGAAAATCAGAGGCTAATTTTGCTAAAAATTTATTATAGCTTACCCCGGCAGAACAAGTGAGATGGACAGCTTCCCAAATATCTTTTTGAATCAAACGGGCAATTTTGATTGCAGATTTACAGTTGATTTTGTTATTCGTTACATCTAAGTATGCTTCATCGATACTGACTGGCTCCACAACATCTGTGTAACGATAGAAGATTTCACGTACGATCTTAGAAATTTCACTGTATTTATGATGATCGCCTGGTTTAAAAATTGCTTGTGGGCATAATTCATATGCTTTTTGCGCACTCATCGCTGAGTGGATACCATATTTTCTCGCCTCATAGTTTGCCGTTGTCACCACCCCTCTTCCTCCTGTATCACTGGGGTGTCGAGCAATTACTAAGGGATGTCCGCGAAACTCAGGATGGTCACGTTCTTCAACGGAGGCAAAAAAAGCATCCATGTCGATATGAATGATTTTTCTTGATGTATCATTATGTAAAGGAAATTGTAATTCCATCGCTCTCACCTCTATGAATAGTATATAAGAACCTTTGTTCGGTTACAAGAAAAAGAAATGTTCTAAAGTACTCTACTTATTTCATAATATATATTATACCTGTCTTACCAACTTCATAAAAATAAGAAAGAGATTTTTGAAACATTGTCTGTTTCAAAAACTTCTTTCTTATTGATACCATCATTGATTTTTCATGTAACAAACACGGTTACTCGCTCTCTTCTGCCCCATGTAAAGAAGCATCCGAATGGAGAAAATAGATCAATGTTTGTAATTCATTTGTCAGATCAACGTTTTGGATCAAAACATCAGTTGGTGCATTCAACCGTGCTGATGTAAAGTTCAAAATCCCTTTGATTCCAGCCTCCGTTAAACGATTGACCACATCTTGAGCTCTTTCAGCGGGAATCGTCAAGATAGCTACTTCTATTTGTTGGATCTTGATTTGTTCTGACATATCTTCCATTGGATAAACTGGGATGCCATCTACGATTCGTCCAACGATATCTTCATTGACATCAAAAGCACAGCTCACACGGATACTATTACTTTGATGGAATTTATATTTCAAAAGTGCACTTCCTAAGTTACCGACTCCGATCAATGCAACATTCGTTAACTGATCGTCATTTAAGGTCTTTGCAAAGAAATGCATTAAATCTTCAACATCGTAGCCATACCCACGTTTTCCCAATTCCCCAAAATAGGAAAAGTCGCGACGAATCGTTGCGCTGTCGACTTGTACGGCCTCGCTTAATTCAGTTGATGACACTTTTTTCTTACCAGCGTTATTTAGAATTCTTAAATACCGGTAATACAAAGGCAAGCGCTTAGCTGTTGCCTTTGGGATGATATGATCTTTCACTTAATTACCCCCACTATTTTTTAAGTTTACTTTGATTTATCCATCATAGCAGTATATATAGGAAAAAATCAATTCCATTGCTTACATATTGTGAAATTTTATTCTTTGTTCATTTTCTTATCATTTCTTGGAACCTCGCAGTATAAAAGAATTTATGGTAGACTACTAGATGAAAACGAGATTTCATTCTTAGTGAATTCACAAAGTAGAAAAGAGGATTCCATGATACTATTACAAGCCAATCAGATTGCTCGCCATTTTGGTGCAGAGATTTTATTTGAAAATATCCATCTTGAAATCAGCACAAACGCTAGAATTGCCTTAGTTGGTAGAAATGGTGCTGGAAAATCGACCTTGTTAAAAATCCTTGCTGGTATAGAAAGCCCAGATGAAGGAACAATTGCTAAAAATAAAGCCGCTACTCTAGGCTATCTTGCCCAAGATACCGGTTTAGATTCCACAGAAACTGTCTGGAATGAGATGCTAAAAGCCTTCGACAGTGTTCGTAAAATGGAAAACAGAATGCGTGAACTAGAACTTTTCATCAGCGAAGGTACGCCTGATACCCCTGCTTACGAATCATTTTTGAAAGAGTATGACAAATTACAGCATGATTTTTCGGATAAAAATGGGTATGGTTATGAAAACGAGATACGCTCAGTCTTACACGGCTTTAAATTTGATCGTTCTTTTTATGATCAAACAATCGATACCTTATCCGGTGGTCAACGTACTCGGCTTGCATTAGCCAGAATGCTATTACAACACCCAGATATTTTGATTCTGGATGAACCAACCAACCATTTAGATATTGAAACACTTTCTTGGTTGGAAAGTTATCTGCAAAGTTATACTGGGGCATTGCTAATTGTTTCCCATGACCGCTATTTCTTGGACAAAGTCGTCACAGAAGTCTATGAACTAAGTCGCAAAAAAATGCGGCATTATAAAGGAAATTATTCCAAATACCTTGATGTAAAAGCAGAACAACTAGCTACAGAATGGAAAGCTTATGAGAAACAACAAACCGAGATCCAAAAACTCGAAGACTTTGTTGCACGTAACTTAGTCCGTGCTTCTACCACTAAACGCGCGCAAAGTCGTAGAAAAGCATTAGAAAAGATGGATCGCTTGGATCGCCCACAAGGAGACGAAAAACAAGCACATTTTCTTTTTAGTGCCGCTAAACCTTCTGGAAATGTTGTTTTACAAGTTGAAGATGCCGCAATCGGTTACGATGGCGAAATCTTATCTGAACCAATCAATTTAGATATTCGTCGTCAAGAAGCGATTGCGTTAGTCGGACCGAATGGAATCGGGAAATCAACGTTGTTAAAATCGATCATCCATCAACTACCATTTATCCGAGGAAAAGAACATGTAGGAACAAATGTCACAATCGGTTACTATGATCAAGGACAAGCGGAACTTCACACCAATAAAACGATCCTAGCTGAGTTATGGGATGAACATCCAACAACTCCAGAAAAAGAGATCCGCAGTGTATTAGGCGCATTCTTGTTCTCTGGGGAAGATGTCGAAAAAACAATCCCTCTTTTAAGTGGTGGAGAAAAAGCCAGAGTAGCATTGGCAAAACTAGCCATGAATCAAGAAAACTTTTTGATCTTAGATGAACCAACCAACCATTTAGATATCGATAACAAAGAAGTTCTGGAAAATGCACTGATCGATTATGATGGCACACTATTATTCGTTTCACATGACCGCTACTTCATTAATCGTATCGCCACAAAAGTCATCGAACTTTCTGAGAATGGCAGTAAAATGTATTTAGGCGATTACGATTATTACTTAGAAAAGAAACAAGAGGAAGAAGAAATTGCGGAATTATTAGCAGAAAAAACACCAGCAGCCGTCGAGGTCAATTCAAACAAAAAAAATTATTTCCAAAGTAAAGAACAGCAAAAACTGATTCGTAGCTTGCAACGGAAAGTCACTCAGGTAGAAGAACAGTTGACTAAATTAGATGAGGAACTAGCTGATCTCGAAAAACAAATGATTTTACCGGAAAATTTGGATGATCATGTACGACTGAATGAATTGAACCAGGCATTAGAAGAAGCAAGAAAAACACAAGAAGCAAAACTTTCAGAATGGGAAGATCTAAGCATCGAACTGGAAGAATATGAAAATGAGTGAGCGAAACTACACAGATCGCTGTTAGCGGCTTGTGTAGTTTTTTTGTTTTTTCTTTTTTCGTTTTGCTCTCATTTCACCTTTAGAAAAGAACAATAATGACTTTCTTACTTTTTATTTTCTCTCTTTTAACATAATGAGTTACTACTAAGTGTACCCGGCACAATTTTTTGCTGTTTCACTTATAAAATAGTACTATCAGTATAGAAAAGGAGAGGATGTTGATGAAATTTGTAGTAATTGGCGGAGTAGCCGGCGGACCTTCTTTTGCTACTCGTTTACGCCGCTTAAATGAAGAACATGAGATCGTAATCTATGAACGGGGAAAACATATTTCCTATGCAAGTTGTGCATTACCCTATTATCTGGGAAATATCATTGAAAACCGCGATACATTGATCGAACGTACTCCAGAAATCTTAAAGGTCAAGAATAATATCGACGTTTTGACAGAACATGAAATAACCGCAATCGATCCTGAAAAGAAACAATTAACCGTAAAAGATTTGCAAACGGATCAAGAGTCTGTAACTAATTATGATAAATTGATCATTTCTGCAGGTGCTCGTCCCTATTTTCCTGATATCACAGGTGTAGCAGAGGCAACAAATAGTTTTGTATTACGAAGTGTCACAGATGCTGACCGCATCAAAACATTTATCCAAACACATGACCCTAAAAATGTTTTGATTCTAGGTGCTGGCGTCATGGGACTAGAATTAGCAGAAAATTTCCATCATTTAGGAATGGACGTAACATTAGTTGATCATTTGCCTCAAGTAGCGTATCCCTATGATGAAGAAATTGCTGATTTGATTTATGACAAGTTGGTGGAAAATAACTTGAAGGTTCAGTTAAATACTGAAATCAAAGAAATCCGCCGAAATGGCCAAGAAGTATTACTTTCTGACGGTTCAACGTTGGAAACGGATATGATCGTATTTGCAGTCGGTGTGACACCAAATAACGAAGTAATCAAAACTGCTGGTATTTCGTTATCTGATACAGGACAGATTATTGTGAACGATCAATTGGAAACCAATATTTCTGATATTTATGCGATTGGTGACATCATCGAAACAACAAGTGTTGTGACTGGTCAGCCAATAGCAAGCATGCTCTCCAGTGCTGCAAACCGCCAAGGACATTTATTAGCTGATATCTTGAACGGTACACCAATGCGTTATCGCGGCTATGTTGGTGCAGGGGTTGCAAAAATTTTTGATTATACCGCAAGCTATACAGGAATGACTGAACATGCCTTAAAAAATGCAGGAATCACTAACTATAAATCAATTTTTATTACTCCATTTGATCATGCCTATTTTTATCCCGGAGCGACTCGCCTTAATCTAAAAATCATTTTTGATGCTGATTCCGGAAGAATACTTGGCGGACAAGCGGTTGGTGAAAAAGGCGTTGATAAACGAATGGGAGAATTATCGGTCGCAATTACCGGTAACCTAACAGTCTTTGATTTACCTGATCTAGAACTACCCTACTCACCCCCATATTCAACAACTAGAGATCCACTAAACATTGCTGGTTATGTGGCCATCAATCAATTGACGAATGTCATTGACACGATCAAGGTAGAAGATATTTCAGAAGAAGATTTAGCCCATGCTTTCTTCTTAGATATTCGTGAACCAAACAAAGCTCCTTCTGGAAGTATTCCTGCTACTAAAAACATCCCAATGAACGAACTACGTGATCGAATTGCTGAGATTCCTAAAGACCGACCAATTTATATCACGTTCCGCAAAGGATTGAATACCTATACTTCTGCCAGAATCTTAGCTGGCTTCGGTATCCATGCTGTCTTGATCGAGGAATAAAAAAAACCGCGGTGGGATAGCCGCGGCCTAGGAGTTTATTTTTACTTGAGGAGTAAAAATGAAAAAGCTCTATAGGGTTACTTGTTGGTATGTCCATAGAATATAGTAAAAAAGTGAAGAATTATCAATGAATCTTTGCCTTTTTCTTGGCATAAAACTTAAGAAAATATAAACACTGATACAAAAAATTATGTAACGTTCTTTATATAACCCCTTGGTCAAAAAGGTAGTTTTTTGACTAAGGGGTTATTTATAGCTAGTTCACCGTATGTTATTGTATAGAGAAATGTTACACCTAGCATAAAGTGTTTCTCGTCTCCTTACAAAATCAATTTTAAACTTGGATTCATCGATCATACTTCAATAGTAAAAAAACATTTCGTTGATTCATTTGCCTCTCTTTATCATCATCGAGAAAAAACATACCATTTTCTTGCTTTCTGGATGTTCTTTTGACGCACTTTTGTTTCGTTTTTTGCTTTATTTTGTATAAGCTGAATGATCTTTTTCTCTTGACTCTCTCCAGCATCTTTTTTATGTATTTCCTTCAAATCATTTTGTGGTATTTTATTTTTTAATCTAGCCGTAACGATTGGTGGTAATGGCTGGCTAGTTTCGTCTAATGGAGATACACCCTTTACATTCTCTGAATAAGCCTCCCATTTCTCTATCGTTTCATGTATATTAGCAAAATTTATCGTTGTTTTATCCTTATTCAAAATTGCTGTACTTTTTGATACAGGCTGACTATTGCCAGTCGTCATAGTTGGTCGCCCATCTAGGATACCCTCTGAACAAGTTTCCCATTTTTTTGCTGTCTCATGCTTGTTAGCGAATTTTACAACATTTTTTTCATCTCTCAAGATAGCTGTATCTATTTGATAGTGTCGATAAGCAATTCGTCCAATGACTTCATCAAATGCTTTTTCATTTAGTAATGGGTTTGCAATTTCATTTGCCATACACATCTGGAAAATTCTTTCTCTGATCGTTAGTGTTTGCTCTAATGCTTCGATGATTTCCTTGTTTCCAATTTTCTTGATAGCCTCTTTTTCAATAGCGATCCAGTAATATTCATACTCAGCTAATGAAAGAATGCCACGGCAATACTCTTTCATTTTGTTACGAAATTCTTCTGGCGCAACTTTGGAGAAATCTTCTCCTAAGCGATCGGCATATTGACTATTTTGGTTTAAACGACTTATCACTTTTTCTGGAGTAAATAGTACGTTAGATTTTCCTGTTTCAGCAAAATAGGTCTGCTCTAAACGTCCAAGATTTTTAACGACTTCCTGTTCTAAATGAAATTTTTTTATTTGGTCATTCGTTTCAAGTATTTGTAATGACTTCTTTCCCTCATGCTGCTTAATACTAAATTTTTTTCTAAACCATTCTTTGACTCCTATACGAATCACATCCTCACTTCAATAAGATACATAAATTATACGAACCATCTTACTTTTGTACAGGTCGATTTATCCTTACTGACCATCATAAAATGAAAAACAACATAAAAATAGAGCGTGGGACAAAACTAAAAATCAGTTTTGCCACAGACTCTAACTCCGAATAAACGGTGGGAGCAGAAGTAACTCCTTCGGAAATAAGCCGAAATTCACAAAAATTTGAAAAGCAATTTTCGTTAATTTCTTCTTATTTCTCGGAGTTAAACACTTCTGTCCCAACCTCTTCTTCTAACACTTAAATTATTACTTGTCTTGCCAAACTTCGGTCGCGATTTTTTGTAATAATTCGATTTTTTTCCACTGTTCTTCTTCCGTTAAACGATTTCCTTCTTCTGTCGACGCAAAGCCACATTGCGGGCTAATACTTAAATTCTCCAATGGCACGTACTGTTGTGCCTCTTCAATACGTTTCTTGATTTCACTAGGATCTTCTAATTCTGGAAATTTAGAAGTGACCAGTCCCAACACAACTTTACTCTTCTTATTCGTCCAATAACGTAGTGGAGAAAAATCACCAGCTCGGTCAGAGTCATATTCCAAAAAGAAGCCATCATAATTTGTTGCAAATAAATTTTTAGCAATCGGCTCATAGCCACCAGAAAAAAGCCATGATGAAGCATGATTTCCTCGACAAATATGTGTTGTCACTGTCA
This sequence comes from Enterococcus sp. BSD2780061688st2 D3, assembly GCF_005844145.1. NCBI lineage: Bacteria > Bacillati > Bacillota > Bacilli > Lactobacillales > Enterococcaceae > Enterococcus > Enterococcus sp. BSD2780061688st2 D3. The sequence goes on along the minus strand of NZ_SPHN01000006.1, from coordinate 28,798 downwards.
AATCTTCTGGTTTATCCGCCAATGCACCATTGATGATCGTTGTACAGATTTCAGCAACTTCCTCAGGATCGATTCCTTTTGCTTCAAGTGAGTCACGTTTTGTTTTATCCGCTAAAAAGGCCCAATTCGTGTCATCAAATTGCAGATAACGACAACCTCTATCATAAAATGCTTGGACAGCATCCTGATAAGTTTTAGATAAATCAGCGTAAAATTCGGTTAAGTCAGGATAGACTTCTTTGATTTTAGAAGTACCATCATTTGATAAAAGTTCTTGACGTAAAATCATTGTTGGACTAGGAATCGTTGCTTTTGCTACAGATGTACCATCTGTTTCTACAACTTCTTTTAAAAAGGTAAAATCATCTAGGAAAGGATGGTTCGGATCAAAAGAGATTTTATCTGCTACGCGGATATTGTACGAAGGCGCTGCTTTCCCGTGGAATTTTTGATTATAGCCTGTTTCTGGTACATAGCCTTCGATACCATTCAAGCCTTCTAGAAAATCAATATGCCAAAAACCTCGACGAAACTCACCATCAGTGATTCCCTTTAATCCAACTGCCTTTTGGCTCACTACTAATTTTTTTATTTCTTCATTTTCGATTTCACGAAGTTCTTCTTTGGTAATTGTTCCTTCCTTCACTCTTTGTCTTGCTTCTTTGATTGAATTAGGACGTAGAAAACTACCTACGTGATCGACTGTAAATGGAATTGTTTGATTCATATTCGACACTCCTTTGGATTTTATAAAAAAAAGCCCTTTTACTAGTAATAAATACTAGTAAAAGGACGATTATGCTCGTGGTACCACCTTTATTTAGAAAGATTTCTCTTTCCCTTCATCTGACCATTTGATCAGTGGTCTCGTTAACGGGAGACTTCTTCGTTTTTGCCTACATATCGGCAAAAATCCTAAAAGGTCATTTTCACTAATCTTTTATTTAGCTTCTCCCACCAACCGAAGCCTCTCTTAAAATAACTTGATTACTTACTTTCCTTCTCAACGGATGTTATTTGATTGATTTCAGGATAACATTTTTCAGAAAAATGTCAATTTTTTATAAAATAAACTTTGACTATTTTCTGTTGTTTCTGGAATCAGCGCTCTTTTGCTCCAGTATCCTTCTTTATTATTTTTTATCTCACAGCTACTGCCATACCTGTCACATTAAATGCATTTTCATAAGTAGAAGCGTTGATCCATTTTGCCCCAAAAACAGGATCGACCACGTGATATGCACCATCTCTAAAGCCGTCAACTAGAACCACATGTCCGTTCCAGACTGCACGTCCCCAAGGCATTTGCTTAAATTGTGGGGAAGCGTAGTTATACGTGATCCAGGTAACAACTGGGTTGCCATTACGGATTTCATTCTTGATACCATTTGTGCCAGAACCTGTGATATTCACGGCATTTCCGCCTACGTTTTTCGCCCATTGCACAACTGGATCAGCCATCATGCCTTGATACGTACCATTTACATTGTAGCGCCATTCACCTGAATACCCATGATTTGGATTACCATCTGAAGCTTTAGGCATCGAATTAACGAAACTTGTTAAGGATTGATTGGTTGCGACTCCCTTATAGTGCAATCCTTCCAATAGTGATGCTCCTTCACATAACATCGTATCTCCTTGCCAAACTACTGGTACATTTAATACTTTATTATTTGTTGGTGCTGGTGTTGGATTTGCCTGGCTATTCGGCATTGCATACCAACCAGTTCCTTCAATGTTCCAGCCTTGTCGAGAAATCACATTCTTTTCATTTTGATCCAACGTGTAATGGTGCCAATTCACTTGACGGTTATATAAACGAGTGACAGGAACACCATTCGCTCCATTATAAGAATAAAAAGCAATTCCTTCATATGTCCAACCTGTATGACTGATTTGATCCCGCTCACCAGCGTTAGTTGTATAAAAATGTTCGCCGTTCGAACGATTGTACAAACGATACACCGGAGACCCATTTTCTGGTGCTTGCCATGCCACACCTTCATACCGCCAACCATAACGTTTCAAGTTATCCCGCTCGCCAGTACTGCGCGTATACAAATGTTCGCCACTATAAGGATTGTACACACGGTACATCGGAATAGAGCTATCCGCAAAAGTTGCTTGACCGATGACAAAACTACCAACCATCATTGCACCCAATACCAAACCTTTCATTGCCATCTTTTTCATTTTTCATCCTCTTTTCGCTGTAAATATATAGGACAAGTATAGCATGATAGAGGACACTAACAACTAAAAAATCATAAAAGAACATTTTTTAGTCATCTTTGCAAGGAATGAGAATGGCTAAAGGTACAGTTACATGTGCCGATTATAATACGACTAGTTCCTGTAGACGAAAGTTTTTGATTCCTCAGAGGTATCTGATTTTTTATAGGACTTTGCGCTTATTTCCGATACATCTTGAATTCCAAGAACAAGTCATTATAGATGCCTAGATATTTTGGCCCGAGGTCTTCATAAACTTCTAGGTGGGAGATCGTGTCGTCTGAAGGATAAAATTGTTCATCTTCAGAAATCTCTTTTGGCAATAATGCTTTCGCTTTTTTATTTGGTGTTGAATAACCGATGTATTCGGCATTTTGCGCTGCATTTTCTGGTTCTAACATGAAGTTGATAAAGTCATAGGCGCCTTCTTTATTTTTAGCCGTTTTCGGCATAACGATATTATCGAACCATAGATTTGATCCTTCTGAAGGGATCACGTAATGCAAATGTTCATTTTCAGACATCATATCTGCTGCTTCACCGGAAAAAGTGACTGCCACAGAGGCTTCTTCATTGATCATATACATTTTGATCTCATCCGCAACGATTGCTTTGATATTAGGGGTCATCTGGTTCAACTTGTTGGCCGCTTCATTTAACTGATCTCTGTTTTTGCTGTTCAAAGAGTAGCCAAGACTATTTAATGAAAGTCCCATTACTTCTCGTGCGCCATCGATCAACATCAAGCTATCTCTCAATTCTGGTTTCCACAAGTCATCCCAATGTTTGATCTCATTTTCCTTGAACATTTTATCATTGTAAACGATACCTAATGTTCCCCAAAAATAAGGGACGGAATAGGTGTTGTTTGGATCAAAATCCTGATTCAAAAAGCGATCATCAATGTTTGCTAATCCTTTGATTTTTGTATGATCTAACGGTAGCACAAGTTTTTCTTTGATCATTTTTTGGATCATATATTCACTAGGGATGGCGATATCATAATTCGTTCCCCCTTGTTGGATCTTCGTGAACATTGCTTCATTTGAATCAAACGTTTCATAGTTAACTTTGTAGCCAGTTTCTTGTTCAAATTTAGTGATCAAGCTAGGATCAACGTAGTCCCCCCAGTTGTAGATCGTGACGATCTTAGCACCACTCATCCCGCTGGCTTTCTCTAGTTGACGAACGCCAAAAAGCAAAACCACGATGATGACTAGGATACCAATGAATAATGATTGTAATTTTTTCATCGTAAACGTGCCACCTCCTCACGTCCGCGACGGTTCTTTCTTAATTTTTTCGGACGATTTTCTTTGCTAATGAAATAGTAGCCAATTACAAGAATCATTGAAAATAGGAAAACAAGTGCGCTTAATGCGTTGATTTCCAGACTGATTCCTTGGCGCGCGCGTGAGTAGATTTCTACGGATAAGGTCGTGAAGCCATTCCCAGTAACAAAGAAGGTTACTGCAAAATCATCTAGTGAATACGTAAACGCCATGAAATAGCCTGCAATGATCCCAGGCGAAAGAAACGGCAAGATGATATTTTTTACAACTTGCAGATTATTGGCACCCAAATCTCTTGCAGCATCAACCATCGAATCGTTCATCTCCTGTAGCTTTGGCAATACCATCAGAACGACGATAGGAATACTAAAGGCAATATGTGAGAGTAAAACACTTTGAAATCCTAGGCCAAATCCTAATAAAGTAAAGAAGATCAAGAAACTAGCACCAATGATGACATCGGGTGAAACGAGTAAAATATTGTTCATACTTAGCAGAGCCGTTCTTGCTTGCCTTTTTTTCGTATAATAGATGCCCATTGCACCAAATGTTCCAATGATCGTCGCAATCAAAGCCGATAAGAAAGCCAACATAAACGTGTTCAGTACAATGATGATCAACCGCGTATCGTCAAAGACTGCTTGGTAATTTTCCCACGTAAAACCAGTGAAACTGTTCATCGTGCCACCAGCATTGAAGGAATAAAAAATCAAATAAAAAATCGGCAGATATAACAAAAGAAAAACAATTGCTAGGTAAAGATAAGACCATTTGATTTTTTTCATCGTGAACGGCCTCCCTTCTTCTTCTCACCCGTGAGTAACATAACGATAAACATGGCAATGATCAGAATAACGCCGATTGTTGAGCCCATTCCCCAGTTTTGAGTTACCAAGAAATGCTGTTCGATTGCTGTACCTAGTGTGATCACTCGATTTCCGCCAATCAAACGCGTCAGCATGAATAATGATAAGGATGGGATAAACACAGCTTGCACACCACTCTTCACACCATTTAAAGATAATGGAAAAATGACCCGACGGAATGTTTCAAAATTATTTGCTCCTAGATCACGACTAGCACTGATCAACGAAGGATTCATTTCTTCTAGCGCATTGAAGATCGGCATGATCATAAAAGGAATTTCTATATAAGTAGCTACAAATAAAAAACTAAAGTCTGTAAACAAAATCTGCCTTGGGCCGATTCCTAAAAAGTCAAAAAAGTGGTTGACACTTCCATGAATACTAAAGATTCCAATAAAGGCATACGCTTTTAATAATAAATTGACCCATGTCGGTAAGATGATCAACATCAACCACAGCTGCTTATGTTTTAGTTTAGTTAAAAAATAGGCAGTTGGGTAACTGATGATAAGAGTAAAAAAAGTGATCAAAAAAGCATACCAAACTGAATTAAGTGTCATTGATAAATAAGTACCTGACGTAAAATATGCGGCATAGTTGCTCAAAGTGAACTGACCGTTCATATCAAAGAAAGATTGATAAATGATCAGCAAAACTGGCGCAATAACAAACAATCCTAACCATAAGATATAAGGGACTGAATAGATTCTACGCATTGTTTTCATTATTGTCCCTCCTTACTCTTCATAGCTCTCCAAACGAGCATCGAATTCTTCTTCTGTCTCGTTGAAACGCATCACATGGATATCTTCTGGTTCAAAGGCTAAGCCAACTTGACTACCTTCTTTGGCTTTCTTTGTGGAGTGGACCATCCACTCATTTTGCTGTTCATCGTAACAAATGATCTCGTAATGAACGCCGCGGAAGAGTTGTGTATCCACAGTCACGACTAGTTTTCCTTTGTCTGGAGTAGTGATTGTCAGATCCTCTGGGCGCAATACCACTTCTACTGGTTCATTAGGGCGCATTCCACCATCCACACACTCAAATTGTTTACCAACAAACTCCACCAAATTGTCTTCGATCATCACCCCATTGACGATATTGCTTTCTCCAACAAAATCCGCAACAAAATGACTGATCGGTTCATCGTAGATATCGACTGGGGTTCCACTTTGCACGATCTTCCCTTTATTCATGACGAAGATCTCATCACTCATCGCTAGTGCTTCTTCTTGGTCGTGAGTTACAAAAATAAAGGTGATTCCTAATCGTTGTTGTAATTCTCTTAATTCATACTGCATCGCTGTGCGCAACTTTAGATCCAATGCAGACAGTGGTTCATCTAGCAATAAGACTTTAGGTTCATTCACGATGGCTCTGGCAATCGCAACTCTTTGTCTTTGGCCACCGGACATTTCACTGATTTCACGGGTTTCATATCCTGGCAGTTGGACCATCCGCAACGCATCTTTTACTTTTTTTTCGATTTCGGCTTTATTCATTTTCTTGATTTTCAAACCAAAGGCAACGTTATCGAAGACATTCATATGTGGAAACAACGCATAATCTTGGAAAACCGTATTTACTTGGCGTTTATTGGCTGGCAAGTCATTTAGTCTTTTTCCTTCAAAATAAATATCGCCTTCTGTCGCTTCCGTGAAGCCTGCAATGATTCTTAAAATCGTTGTTTTACCACAGCCAGAAGGACCAAGCAATGTGTAAAATTTTCCTTGTTCGATCTCGAAACTTACATTTTTTAAAATTGATTCATCGTCGTAGCGTTTCACTACTTGATCAAATGAAATAATTGGTTTTCCCACTATTAAACCTCCTAAATTACAAATACGATTGTGTAGCAACAATCAATGCTTTGGTCCGTTTCGTTTGATGATTCCGTAACTGATGGTGCTTTGTTGCCTGATAATAGATTGATTGTCCTGCTTGCGCTACGTATTTTTTCTCTCCTAAGCTTAACTCTAATTCCCCTTCCAACACAAAAATAAACGTTTCTGATCGTGAAGGTTCGAATGTTTTATATTCTCCTGCCTTTTCAAAAGTCAATAAGACAGGTTCCATTTCTTTTTCATTTGAATCTGATACAAGCCATTCTAATTCGTAGCCATTTTCCTCATCTTGATAAATCGTGTGGTCTTCTTTTGAATAAACCACTTGCTGATTCACAGTATCTTGATGGAAAAATTCTTCAGGTGTCACACCGAGTACTTCAAGAATAGAAAAAAAAGTTTCCATTGATGGGGAACTTAAATCTCGTTCCAGCTGAGAAATATAGCCTTTGGACAAATCTGTCCGTTCGCCTAATTCTTCCTGAGTCAAATTTTTTTGGATCCGTAGATTCCTTAGCTTATCACCAATCTCCATCTCATTCCTCCTCATTGAAGTTTTCTAATAGTAAACACAGAGTTTACTATCACTCGTACTAGTATACAAATTTTAGTTAAAAAGACAACCCTTTTTACAAAAAAATTCTTCAAAAAAGTCCAACATTTTCCTAGTTACTAAATTTCTTTTTTTTTGGTAATAAAAGCACAGCGAATCCCCATAAAAAGGAGAACTTTATGGTATGATAAAAGAAAATTTTGAAAGGAACAGTCGCATACATGAATAAATTTAAAACGCTTCAAATAGAGAATGTGCCTACCTTCCATTCCGCTATCGTTGAACAAGAAAAGCCGCTCCTAGAAGATGGTGAAGTCTTTATTAAAGTAGAATACTCAGACGTCAATTACAAAGACGCACTAGCAAGTAGTGAAGCAGGTGGTGTGATCCGCTCTTACCCTATGACGCCAGGTATCGATTTGGCGGGCATCGTTGTAGAAAGTCAAGATGAACGCTATCAGTCAGGTGACCCTGTACTTGTCACAGGCTATGGACTTGGAGTTTCTCATCCAGGTGGGTACAGTCAATATCAGAAGGTACCAGGAGACTGGATCGTTCCATTGCCAGCTAATTTGACTTCCCGCCAAGCAATGATCTTAGGCACGGCCGGTTTCACAGCTGCTTTATGTGTCAATGCACTAATCGATCAAGGGATGAATAAAACAGACAAAATCGTTGTAAGCGGTGCTACTGGTGGCGTTGGTAGTGTGGCTATTGCTCTATTACATCAACTTGGCTTTACTTCTGTTATTGCTTTGACACGGAAAAAACAAACGACAGATTGGTTAACTGATCTAGGTGCAACAGAGGTTGTTTCTCCAGAAGAGTTCTTACCAGAAAAAACAAAACCTTTGGGCAAACAGCAGATCGACTATCTGATCGATACAGTAGGCGGGACTCAATTGGCGAAACTTCTTCCTCTGATTTCCTATAATGGGGCAGCCGCTTTATGTGGGAATGCCGGTGGTATAAAACTTGAAACAACTGTTTTACCGTTTATCTTGCGGAATATCCAATTGATTGGGATCGATTCGGTAAATGTTCCCCACGCTGATCGTAACCGAGTATGGCAACAATTAGCAGATTTGACCATTACAGATGTCCTACGTGTCAAAGAGATTTCCCTTGAAGAGCTGCCAGAAATCACTCAACAGCTTTTGTCTGGTACACATCAAGGACGAACTTTAGTAAATGTAGGTGGGCAAAAATGAAGATATTGATCACTGCTGGTGGCACTAGCGAAAAAATCGACCAAGTCCGATCGATCACGAATCATTCCACTGGTCGCCTTGGAAAAACGATTGCCGAAACTTTTGTACATTCTTCTTCTGCGAGGATCGACTATGTTACAACCGCAAATGCTGTGAAGCCAGAAACACATGAAAAAATCACGTTGCACTTGATTGAATCTACACTAGAACTCTTTACAGTTCTAAAGGAATTATTGAAAAATAATACCTATGATGCAATCATCCATAGCATGGCAGTTAGTGATTTCACTCCAGCTTTTAGCCTTTCAGAAGAACAATTGGCTACATCGATAACGAAAGAGCCACTATCACCTGACACTCTTCCTGAGTGGTTTATGACACAAGAAAAAGTACCTCAGCAAGATGAAAAGATTTCTTCTAATACAGAACATTTAGTGATCGTATTGAAAAAAACGCCAAAAATCATCAGTCATCTACGTGAGTGGCAGCCAACAGCTAAAATCATCGGCTTCAAGCTTTTAGTTGATGTTTCAAAAGAACAATTGTTAGCAGTCGCTCAAGAAAGTATCCTAAAGAATCGCACAGACTATATATTGGCAAATGATCTCACAGAAATCACGGGGCAATCTCACCACGGTTATTTGCTTTCAGCAGATGGCGAAGTCAAAGAAGCTCAGACAAAACAAGAAATCGCTGAATTGATCGTACAGACGATCAGCCAAACGAATATCTCTGATGGATCAAGCTAGATATTTTCAGTAAAAGGACCTACATTCTTTTTATTTCATTAGTTTTCTAAAAAGATATGTTGGGTCCTCAGAAAAAATCAACTTGTTGACACCTTTTGCTCGCTTGTTAAAATAGAAGACATCTTGATTCACAAAAAGGAGAATGAACCATGAAAAAAATACTTTTAGGCATTACTGGTAGTATCTCCGCATACAAAAGTGCAGATATTACGAACCAACTCGTAAAACTTGGTTATCAAGTTGATGTGATCATGACAGAAAGCAGTACGCACTTTATCACTCCGCTTACCTTACAATCCTTATCAAAACGTGCAGTACATACTGATGTTATGCAAGAAAAAGAACCGAGTGTCATCAATCATATCGAGTTAGCAAAACATGCAGATTTATTATTGATTGCTCCTGCAACTGCGAATATCCTAGGAAAACTAGCCAATGGAGTCGCAGATGACCTGCTCTCAACTGTCGCAATGGCACTACCTGTTAAAACACCAAAGTTGATTGCACCAGCTATGAATACCAATATGTATCAAAATCCGATCAATCAAAAGAATCTAGCTACCCTAAAATCGGTGGGCTATCAAGAGATCGAACCTAGAGAATCGTTACTGGCTTGTGGTGATTTTGGTAAAGGTGCACTTGCGGATATCCAAGTGATCATCGATCAAGTCGTTACGACAATCAACAACAGAACGATCTAAATCAAAAGGAGTAATCATGAAAAATACAAAGAACTTTACATTGACTGCTATGTTTCTAGCAATTTTGATTTTACTAGCTGTAACGCCACTTGGCTTTATTCCCATAGGACCCATCAATGCCACGACGATGCATATTCCTGTGATCATTGCTTCTATCGTTCTTGGACCTCGTTTAGGTGCTTTTTTAGGCGGGACTTTCGGCTTGATCAGTATGATTCGTAGCACGGTAGTACAAACACCTTTATCGTTTGTTTTTTCGCCGTTCATTCCAGTGATCGGCACAGATCATGGCAGTTTAAAAGCATTGCTGATTGCTTTTATCCCACGGATCCTTATTGGGGTCGTTCCTTACTTCGTCTTTAAAGGAATGCAAAAACTGATCAAAAACAAAGCCAATACTGTTTCTCTCTTTATTGCTGGTCTAGCAGGATCACTTGTGAATACGATCCTAGTGATGAACATGATTTATTTCTTATTCCAACAAGACTATGCTCAAGTGATCGGCAAAAATATCAACGCTGTTTATTCCGCTGTTCTAGCGGTTATTTTCACCAGTGGAGTCCCAGAAGCCATCGTTGCAGGACTCGCAACTGCAGGTGTTTGCAGCGTATTGCTCCGTTTGATCCGTACGAATCCACAACCAAAGATCTAGTCGCATACAAAAGCTTGTTTGTCTTTATGAGGTTGAGACAAAAGTGTTTCTTACTTTTGTCCCACGCTCTTTACGGATGAACAAGCTTTTTATTTTATAATTAAAATCAGCTGCCAAATCTACTAAAAAACCATCGATATTTTAAGAGTTCAAATCTAACAAAATTTCAAATTAGTGTTATCATTGTTTTGATTGCTACAAGAAAGGAAGATTAAAATGAAAATTTTTGTCGTAGGTGCCAATGGACAAATTGGCCGCCACTTAATAAAAGAACTTGCATCCTCTGAACATCAAGTCGTTGCTGGTGTCAGAGATGTCGCAACTCAATCTCTTGTAAAGGATTCGAATGTCAGCTATGTTTCTTTCGATTTAACATGGACTCCTGAAGAAATGGCACAGTCATTTAAAGGGAGTGATGTGTTGATTTTCACCGCTGGTTCTCAAGGGAAAAACCTTTTACAAGTTGATCTAGATGGTGCAATCAAAACAATGATCGGAGCAGAAATTGCCAATGTATCCCGCTATTTGATGATCAGTGCTGTCTTTGCAGATGATCGAAGCAAATGGCCAGAATCGATGATCGACTACTACATCACGAAACATTATGCAGACGAATGGCTCAAGAATCGTACTTCTTTAGATTACGTCATTATCCAACCCGTTTCATTGACAAATGATGAGGAAGTGACACCCATTCAATTAGCCAAACCAACGGAAGAAACTGCTAAAACTATTAGCCGTAAAACTGTCGCAGCTGTTTTGACTGCTTTGGTCGACCAACCAGAAATCAAAAAAACAACGATCGTAGTATCTGAAGGCAAAGATGACCTTTCAAGTACTCTTAAAAACTGGCATCAGGGGGAATAATTTTATGCGGGCAATAACATTCAAACAACCGGGAGCAGTTGATGTCCTTCAAGAAATCGATGCACCCAAACCACACCCTGAAAAAGGACAGCTTTTGATCAAAGTCCACACTGCAGCAGTGAATCGGACCGATATCATGCGCCGGGAATCAACGGATCAAGAACCACCTTATCCCATTTTAGGTGTAGAAGTTGCAGGTGAGGTCATTGAGAACAAGAGTGAAGACAGCAAATTCACTCCTGGAACACGGGTTTGCGGCTTAGTTAATTTAGGTGGCTATGCCGAATATGCTGTCATGCCTGCTGATCGAGCAATTTTGCTTCCCGACTCTTTAGATTACGTGGCTGCCGCTGGAATCTCCGAAGTGTTTCTTACTGCTTACCAGACCCTTTATTGGTTAGGAAAACTGCAAGAGCATGAAACCGTATTGATCCATGCAGGCGCTAGTGGTGTCGGTACAGCAGCCATTCAATTAGCTAAACGATTGTCGAAGGCAAAAGTGATCGTTACCGCTGGTTCAACCGAAAAGCTTGCTTTTTGCCAAGAACTGGGCGCAGATGAACTGATCAACTATAAAACTCAAGACTTTGAAAAAGAAGTTCAAAAAATAACGAACGGTCGAGGCGTGGATGTCATTTTAGATTTTATTGGTGCTTCTTATTGGCAAAAAAATCTCGCTTCGATTGCAGTTGATGGCCGATGGGTCTTGATTGGCATGCTAGGCGGCACCATCGTTCCAGAAATAGATTTGGGCATATTGATTTCAAAACGGGTGCAGCTGATAGGCACCTTGTTAACTCCCCGTAGTGATTCCTATAAAGCACAATTGACCCAAGAATTCATGAACAATGTAGGCCCTTATCTTGCGGATGGTCAAGTAAAGCCGATCATAGATAGTACTTTTCCTCTTGATCAAGTGAAAGAAGCACATGAATATATGGAAGCCAATAAAAATATTGGAAAAATCATTTTAACGATTCAATCATAAAAAAACACAAAAACCAGCAAGCAGTTACCTCTCAGATCGCTACTTGCTGGTTTTGTTTTAGTTACAATCGATCAATTCATCAATGACCATTCGTAAATTGGATCATACTCAGCACTCACCCCATCCGTTCCAAAGTGTTCACTTGATCCTAGTAATACTTTATTTACTTCATAGATTGATTTTGCTTGCTTGATCTTTTCTTCCACAACTGCTTGATTCAAATCGTTGTTCCCTATACGCTTCCAGTGGTGGTTCGCTATCTTTTTCGCTTGCTCCAAGGTAAAACCTTTCGCTTCTAGAATTGCTGACTTCGTCCATAAAAAATTAGAAGGAATGACATGATTCAAGTCATGCTCATTGTACGTACGGCCATCCCGATCCAATGCATATAGAAACATCCCATATAGATGATTGTCTGCCGTGTACTTCGCTACTTTGTATAAATTACTTTGTTCGTAAGGTTCTCCTGTATCATACCAACGATTATGATCTTGTTCTTCAGGGAAAGACAGTCCAGGCATGAATCGTTCTTTGGGAATCAATTTTTCATAGTCATTGATTGCCTTTGCTGTTCTACCTGCATCAGAGCCATATTGCTGATACCCTAAATAGGTAAAATGTTCGGCGACATTTTGTAATGGACCTGTATTTGAACCATTCGTGTCGTAAACAAAAACAGTATTATTATTCGCTGATGGTCCGATATAGCGTGCTAATGCTCGAATCACTCCATCAGACAAAGCAATATCAGCTTGACTAGGGAATGTCTCCATATCAATATCTAAACCATCTATACCATAGGCACGGACATGTTCATCTAATAGTTGATTCGCATATGCGTCAAATTCTTGTTCCGTCGGAAAAGTACCACTATATGGTATTTTCAATAGCACAGAATAATCGATTGCTTTCGTTAATTTCACACCACGGGCATGAAGAGTTGGTACGTAACTTTCTTTTAATTTTTTGAAAAACGGAGCCGCCGCAGCTTCTTGTCCTTCAGGAACGTAACTGAAAATATTCACAATATCAATACCATAAGGAATATCTTCCATCGACAACCAATTCTCATCTGTCAAACTAGTATTAACGCCTTTCATTTCTTTATCTCGCCAAGCACGATAATAGACCATCATCTTGGGAGAACCACTCTGGACTTGCGCTGATACTTTTGTAGAAAAAACTAATGTACCCATTACAGTCAGTAAAAGTAACATATAAATCTGCATTTTATTCATTTTTCCCTCCTATTTTATAAGTCCAACTACCTTGCAAAAAACATCAGCAAAAAGAAAACGCTTTCTTGATTGATTATATAAAATTTTCTAGTAAACTGATAGGAAATTATTAAAAAAAGAAAAAATATTTTTGGAAAGAAAGAACTTTCAGCAACAAATTTAGACTTTCATATTTTTCGAACCGAATGAAGCATAGCGACTTGTTTAGTGCTAGTCTGCTTTCTTCATATCCTGAATTAAGGTATTAAAACAAGCCGTAAATCACAAAAACGGCTAAAACCAGATTCGTGACTTACGGCTTGCAATAATAAAGAAATCAATTAGCTCGTTCGTTTACAGTTGATTCTTTATATAGGAACTTAAACTCCTTCTTCCTCAACGAGCGAGTTAAAACTTTTATCTCAATTTTCAGCTGCATATTTTGCTGCTTGTATCCCAGCTTGACGACCGAAGATAATGATCTCAGCGACTGAATTACCGCCAATACGGTTATTTCCATGTAGTCCTCCGGTTACTTCACCCGCAGCGTATAACCCTGTGATTGGTTGTTCTTCTTTATTCAATACTTCCGTATTCGTATTGATTTTTATTCCTCCCATGGTGTAATGGATTCCTGGAGCAATTTTGATTGCATAGTAGTTAGGTTGTGACAGATCATGATCCATCGCTGTTGTCCGATCAAATTGTTCATCTTTTTTCGCCGCAACAGCTGTATTCCAAGTTTCTATCGTTTGAGATAAATCCTCTTTTGGAAGATTCATTTTTTCTGCTAATTCTTCGATACTTTCTCCAGAAGTCACATAGCCTTTTTTCTCATAAAAATCAATTGCTTTCGCACGGTCTCTCACACCTTGATCAAAGATCAGATATGCCGATTTTTCTGGTAACGCTGTGATAGCAGCAGATACTTTATCTCTTGTATCCAACTCATTGACAAACCGTTTTCCTGTTTGATCAACTAAGATTGCCCCTTCGCCACGAACCGCTTCTCCGATCAAGACACCTTCATCTTGTTGAACTGTCGGATGGATCTGAATTTTATCCATATCAACAGTTTGTCCGCCTAATTTTTCGATCATTGTGATTCCGTCACCGGTTGAGCCAGATTGGTTGGTGGTAACGTAGCCCTCTAGATCAGGACGGTATTTTTTGATAAATTCTTCATTAGCACCGAATCCGCCTGTGGTTACGATAATGGCTTTACCAGTAATATCTTTAGGTTTTTCCCCTTGGACTTGGACAGTCACTTCATTGACTTTTCCATCGTTTTCTTTGATGTCAGAGACATCTGTATTTACAAAAATCGGAATGTTTCTTTCATGGACATTTTTTAGTAATCCTTCAACAAGGTAGCCACCGATTGCTGAGCCATCAGATGGGCGATGCGTTCTTTTTTCACTCATTCCACCTGTGATCGTTAAATTATCTAACTTGATATCATTTTGATCTAACCAGTTGATTGCATCGGCTGAGTGATCAACAAAATAACGAAGAAGTTCTTTGTCATTTGTTCCCCCGCCTCCCTTTAATGTTTCTTCATAAAAAGCATCATTTGAATCATTGATTCCATTTTCTTTTTGGAATTTTGTTTCTGACGCATTCATACCACTTGACGATTTAGACGTATTTCCACCAGCAACTGGCATTTTTTCAAAAATAACAGGATTTAATCCAGCATCTTTCGCTTCGATTGCTGCCGACATCCCCGCACCACCAGCACCAACGATAACGATATCATACGCTTTTTTCATTTCTGTTGGGTCTGTATAGGATTGTTCCGATGCCCCTGATGCAGCTTCTGTTTTCTCTGTTGCTTTCGTACTTGATGAAGTCGCGGCTTCCTTTTTATCAGGGCTACATGCTCCCATTGCCAACACGGATGTCAAAACCACTAAACTTTTTACTACTTTTTTCATTTTTTCCCTCCTAAAGTAATTCTTCCCCTTATAATAAGTGAATTTTTTCACAATATCAACTATGTTTTTAATCTTTCTTGATAATCAGGATAAAAAAACAATTAATGTGAATAAAAAGCTTTCCTATCGACCATTTTGCGTTCGTTTTTCCTTTCGAAAAAATTTGTCACTTGACTCTCTTTCAACTAATTATTTGCTGTATCCAGTTCAAAAAGTTGTGGTTCGTTCTTGATAACTAGTATAATCTCTAATATACGTGAAGGAGTTAAATGATGAATTATATTAAACGATTTTTTATGAATGGTACAAAAACTGCTGGCAGAGTCACTCACGGGATCTACATCCTCTTACGTGCCATCGTCACAATCATGTTAGTCGATCAATTAATCCAACAAAACATGGGCAATACATTTCTGTTATTACTCACTTTAATTTTATTTGAAATACCTTATCTCTTAGAAAAAATACTTAAGATCCAGATCCCTAATATGTTAGAAATCATTTTAATTTCTTTTATTTTTAGTTCGACAGTCTTAGGTGAATTGAGCGATTTTTATGGGTATTTTTCTATGTGGGACACATTTCTTCATGCATTAAGCGGCTTTTTAGCTGGTGGAGTAGGCTTTTCCTTGGTCTATTTACTCAACAAAAATACAAAAACAATGAATTTGACCCCTTTGCTTCTTGCTATTGTTTCTTTTTGTTTTTCAATGACCGTTGGTGTCGCTTGGGAATTTGTTGAATTCTCAGCCGATCATTTATTCCAATTAGATATGCAAAAGGACACACTTGTTCAACAAATAAATAGCGTAGAACTCAGTAAAGATGGAAATACTGTTCACACCATCCCCAATATTGAAAAAACCGAGGTCGAGTATAAGACCGATGATGGAAAATCTGAAACATATACCATTTCTGGTGGCTATTTAGATATCGGTATCATGGATACGATGAAGGATCTATTTGTCAATTTTATTGGCGCTTTGACCTTTAGTATCTTCGGCTATCTTTACAGTCGCAATGATTATCGAAAATTCACCTTTATCAGGAACTTTATTCCTAGAAAAGCCAAGTGATACACTCGTAAAGTGCTTTGATACATCAGCGATTGCACATATTTTTGAATACTACACAAAGAGGGTAAGATAAAAGTGAAATTGTCTTGCCCTCTTTGTTGAAGTAAATCACAGAAACATTTATAAACTATTCGAAAAAAACAGCCGATATTATGAGAAAAGTGGAAAAATAATTTTCTTGCATCTTTTTCTCATTCCTTGAGATTACATTTTTCTTCCAGCTTTTTTTCTTCCACAAAATAATTTCCGTTCATTATAATTCCTTTTTACTTTTCTAGCCGTTTCAAAACTTCCATTGCTAATGGATAATCTGGATTCTCACTACCATCAAAATTTTCAGAAAGAAGTGAAAATCCTAATTTTTGATACAACTTGATCGCTGGATGACTCCAAGTTTGCGTGTGCAAGTAAATAGGTCGTTGTGGTTCTGCTTTTTGGAAAAGAGTAAGTATTTCTACTGTCAAAGCTTTTGCCACCCCTTTCCCCTGATGCTCAGGGACAACAGCCAACCAGTGGAAAAGTGAGTAAGTCCCGTCAAAACGCTCTTTGAACCATGCGGTACAAGTTCCAACTTTCTCTCCCAGATCATTCACAACGAACAACATTCGCTTCTTAAGCTCTTCCGGATATGGCGCAAATGAACGTTGAAAATAAATATGACCCTCTTTCTCATTCTCAAACTCTCCGACTGCACATTCGATTCTTACCCAATCGCTTTCATCTCCTGGCTGATAATACTCAAAATGATATCCGTCTGCCAATGGAACAGAAGGTACTTCTGTATCGATAGAACGGACCATCCAAATTTCTGCGTAAGGTACTTGTTTGTCTAACATCCCTTCACTCCCTTTCAATTGTCATTCGTTTCTTCTTTTTTGTAATAAAAAAGAGCAACTTTGATTACTAGCTGCTCTTACTTATAATTACCCGCGTGTTGTTATACTCTTTTTTTCACCAATGATGCGTACTTCTGTTTCCAAAGTCACATCGAATTTTTCCTTGATCACTTCTTGGATATGCGCAATCAACTCAGTATAATCAGTAGCTGTGGCATGATCGATATTGACAATAAACCCTGCATGTTTCTCAGAAATTTGAGCGCCGCCCCATTTTAATCCTTGCAAACCAGCTTGTTGGATCAATTGTCCGGTATAATGCCCTACTGGACGCTTGAACACACTGCCACAAGATGGATATTCTAACGGCTGTTTTGATTGACGCAATTCTGTCAACTCCACCATTCGGCCTTTGATCGTTTCAAAATCACCAGCTGTCAATTGAAATCTTGCTTCTAAGACGATCCCATTCAACTCTTGGATAGCGCTATGACGATAAGAAAAGGCCATCTCTTCATTCGACAATGTTTTCATGGAACCATCAGCCAACAAGACATCTACTTCTGCAAAGACATCTTTGATTTCGCCACCATAAGCACCTGCATTCATGTAAATGGCTCCGCCAATGCTTCCTGGTATCCCACAAGCAAATTCAAACCCTGTTAAAGAAGCATCAAGCGCTGCATATGTCGTATCGATCAATTTGGCCCCTGCTTCTGCAACGACCATTGAGCCTTCCACTCGTATTGCCTTCATTTCCGTCAGCATCAAGACTACACCGCGAATTCCACCATCTTGAACGATCAAATTACTGGCATTACCTAGCACCAACCAAGGTAAATCATGGATTCTGCAATAATCAACAACTTCTTTTACTTCATTTTTTGTTTTCGGAAAAACAAGCACATCCGCTGGTCCACCTGTTTTTGTAAAGGTATAATTCATCAACGGTTCATCAAACAACAGATCAATCTCTGGTAAGTTTTTAACTAAGTCTTCTTTATTCACTGAGGATTTTCCTTTCTTTTCAAACGTCCTCATCATTTTATCACGCTTAAAACAAACTTACCAGTCTACCTCACATCTGGTGTCTGATTTGTTTCCGTAACATTTCTTCACAAAGAGCATGACTTTGGTAGATGTTTTCTTGCCGTAATCCTTCGCTTCTTATTGCACCTGTTTTTATTTGTGCAAAAAATGACTGGACCATGGACTCAAACCCACGTTTGACCAACGTATTTTCCCAATCACCAAATTTTTCTAGTTCCACGCCATTCGCTGTCTGGATGACCATCTCTGTTAAATCATTGACTTCATACGTACCACTAGGACTAGTCACTTGATAGCGTTCCGTATTTGCACCACTAACTAGATCCATGACCAAAATAGCTGTTTGGTTTGCTGTTTCTAACTGTAAAATCGCATGATCCAAAAATTCTTGTGTTTCTTTGATCTGGCACTTCATTTGCACGACGGGTTCATCCAACAAATAAACAGCAGTATCAACTAAGTGCAAAAATAAATCATAAATGACATATTCTGTTGTCTCTTGAGCGGCTACGCGATTTTTCTGTAATTGGATGATCCGTTTATCAGGGATTGCTTTCAGTTTTTCTACCATCGGTGCGAAACGGCGATTGAAGCCTACCATCAAAATCACTTTGTTTTTTTCTGCTAACTTTTGTAATTCCTGCACTTCTTCCAGATTGACACTCAAAGGTTTGTCGATGTAGACATGGATTTTGTTTTCAAGACATTTTTTTGCCAGTTCATAATGGACACTTGTCGCTGCATGGATCATGCAAGCTTCAATATTATGCTCGATCAATTCATCGATCGTATCATAAAGATGTTCAAATCCATATCGATCATGGATTCTTTTTTTGGTTTCTTTATTTCTAGTAGCAAAATAAAAATCGATTTCACCCTGATTTTTTGCATAAGTTGGTAGATATGCTTTCTCTGCGATATTTCCTACACCGACTACTCCAATATTCATTTTCTTTTCCTCCAGCCAAAATTTAGTTACTCTTATCTTACACTATTTTTAAAGAAAATGAGGTACAATAGAGCCACAAGATAAAAGTAAAGGAGCGTATTGATTTGAAATTTATCTCATGGAATGTTAACGGACTTCGAGCTATCGTCAATAAAAATTTTCTTGAAGTCTTTAATGAATTAGATGCAGATTTTTTCTGCTTGCAAGAAACAAAATTGCAAGCTGGACAAATTGAATTAGATCTACCAGGCTATCATCAATACTGGAACTATGCTGAAAAAAAGGGATACTCTGGTACTGCAATTTTTGCTAAAGAACCTGCTTTGAATGTTTCATATGGTATGGGTATCGATGTTCACGATCAAGAAGGCCGGTTGATCACTTTAGAATATCCTGAATTTTTCTTGGTTACTTGCTACACGCCTAATTCTCAAAGTGAATTGAAACGTTTAGACTATCGTCTAGAATGGGAAAAAGCATTTTATCTTTATTTAGAAGAATTGAAAAAACAAAAACCTGTAATCATCTGTGGAGATCTGAATGTTGCCCATAAGAATATTGATTTGAAAAATTGGAAAACCAATCAAAAAAATGCTGGCTTCACGATGGAAGAACGTGAAGCATTCTCTCATCTATTAGCGAATGGATTCGTTGATACCTTCCGACACTTCTATCCTGATCAGGAAGGCGTTTATTCATGGTGGAGTTATCGCTTCAATGCCAGAAAAAATAATGCTGGGTGGCGCATCGATTACTTTTTGACAAGTGATGATCTCACACCACGTTTAGCAGATGCAAAGATCCACACAACGATCATGGGGAGTGACCATTGCCCAGTTGAATTAGATTTAACTTGAGCCCTTGTTAAAATAAATTCTCTCAAAAAACAGCAAGATGCTAGTCTCTCTAGCGAACTGTTTTCTGGGAGAATTTAGTCTACTGATCTTTCATCTTTGTACTTAGGAAAAGACCGTTTTTTATCTTATTTTCGATCATTCCTACATACTTTCAACTAACCATTTCATTTATTGATTATATATGTTAGTCTTGCTATTTTAAGGAGGTTTTATGAATATGAATTTTGTCGCAATGGACTTTGAAACAGCGAATCATCAAGCTCACAGTGCTTGTTCTTTAGCCTTAGTGATGGTTCAAAACAGTCAGATCGTCGATGAGTATTACACGTTGATCCAACCAGAAACACCATTCTTCTGGCGAAACGTCCAGATCCATGGTATCCACCAGGAAGATGTCAGAAATGCACCCAAGTTTCCTGATGTCTGGCAAGGAATCCAAAAATATTTCCAACAGAACCGTTTAGTAGTGGCGCATAATGCCGCTTTTGATACAAAAATTTTAGCTGGTTGCTTAGATTACTATGGATTGGCACAACCTAATTATTTATCGTTATGTACAGTAAAAACCAGCCGTCGCTTATTCCCAGAAATGCCCAATCATCGATTGAATACAGTGTGTGAGAATTTAAACATTACTCTAAACAACCACCACGATGCGCTAGAAGACAGCCGTGCCTGTGCAGAAATCTTACTCTACCAAGAAAAACACTTTGGAACAGACCCATTGAAGAAATTGGTTACTTTGAAATAAGGTTGTGAAAAGACCGTTCAGCTCCGCCGACAATAAGAATGGATTTTTCGAAACAGCTTCTCATGTTTTGAAAAATTCAGACTTATTTCAAGGAGTTGGTCTTTGAACACCGTGGATAGGTTGTGAAAAGGCTGGGCTGCATCAAGCCTAAAATTCGCTTGGCTTTTCAATAACCCTATCTATCCCACACTAAATCAGTAAGCTCATTCGATAAACATCGAGAAATTCTCCGTTATCTTTCCTTGCCCCTCTTTTCATTGTAGCTTCGATTTGGAAGCCAAATTTCTTATAAAGATGGACTGCCCGCTCATTTCGTGTCTGGACATCTAATTCTAGTCTGAAAAGGACACCATTTTCTTTCGCCCAAAACAAAACTTCCTCAAGCATCATCGTTCCTAGTCCCATTCCCCAATACTCCTTTAAAATACTGATTCCTATTTCACCGACATGGGAAATCCGATATTGTTCTGCTGCTCTAACAGAAATCGTTCCAACGATTGTTTCATCTAGAATGGCTACAAGCAGTAGATTATTTATGCTGTCTCTGAGGTAGTCGATTTCAATAGCTAAAGCTGCTGGTGTTAGACTTGACCCTTTTTCATCCATGACTAGAAAATCTGTTTCTTGCCCCACCTTTTGCATAAATGCCAACACGTTTTGCGCATCTTCAGGAATTGCTTCTCGGATGATCAATGCGATTTCTTCAGTCATTCATTTCCCCCCACTGCTCCATGATCCGCTTTTTAAAATCTGATCCCTGCTCACCGTATGCGTGCAATTTCACATAGCGTTTTTCTAAATCTGTATCACTTTTTTCTAAAACCAGTTCCAAGTAATCTTCAGGCAAAGCTTCCTCTAATAGATTGCCCCACTCGACTACGGACAAACCTTCCCCTTCAAAATACTCATCTAAGCCAAGATCAGCACCACTAGCTGCTACACGATAAATATCCATATGGTACAAAGGAAGTCTTCCCTGATTGTATTCACGAATGATCGTATACGTTGGACTTTTGATCATTTGGTCAATTCCTAGACCTTGCGCAATTCCTTTTGTCAAAGTCGTTTTACCTGCGCCTAAATCTCCAGTTAATACTAAATTATCCCCGGCCATCGCAACTTCCCCGATCACTCCAGCAAATTTTTCTGTCTGTTCTAATCCATTCAATTCAATCATTTCCTAAATTACTCCCTTAGTCTGCTTTTTTGTCAGTATATCGTGTACAGCAAAATTTTTAAAGTAAAAAAAGAGGTTGGAACATTCGTCCCAACTCTCTACTATCCAATAACCAATATCTCAACTAACAATAAACCTTTTCTTAACTAGCTATTCATCAATGATCCACTTAGCATTTTTCCTGCTTTAATAGATGAATAAACGAGCTATCACTCTTAATCAAGTAATGTTTGAGCAGCAGTGATGATTGCTAGTTTGTATACATCTTCTTCATTGGCTCCACGAGACAAATCAGAAACTGGTTTGTTCAATCCTTGTAAAATAGGTCCGATTGCTTCAAAATTACCAAAACGTTGAGCAATTTTGTAGCCAATATTCCCAGATTGCAACTCAGGGAATACAAAGACAGTTGCTTGTCCAGCCACTTCTGAATTAGGCGCTTTCAGTTGAGCTACACCAGGCACATAAGAAGCATCGAATTGAAGCTCACCATCAATCGTATATTGTGGTGCTAATTTTTTCGCAATTTTTGTTGCTTCCACTACTTTATCTACTTCTGGGGCTTTTGCAGAACCCTTCGTTGAAAAACTCATAAGCGCAACTTTTGGATCGATATCGAATAATTCTGCTGTTTTAGCAGATTCTACTGCGATTTCTGCTAATTCTTGCGCATTTGGGTTTACATTGATTGCACAATCAGAAAAAACATATTTCTCTTGGTCGCGCCCACGTACCATGATCATTGCGCCACTTGTACGGCTTACTCCAGGTTTTGTCTTGATGATCTGTAAAGCTGGGCGAACTGTATCACCTGTTGAATGGATCGCGCCGGATACCATGCCATCAGCAACGCCCATATAAGTCAGCATCGTTCCAAAGTAGTTGACATCTTTCAAGATGCTCTCTGCTTGTTCTTTGGATGCCTTTCCATTTCTACGTTCAACAAAAGCTGCAACCATTTCATCCCACTTTTCGTAATTATTCGGATCAATGATCGTAAAACTTGATGTCTTGATACCACGTGCATGGGCTGCATCTTTGATTTCTTCTTCACTACCAATCAAAATAGGTTCAACCAATTCTTCTGCTTTCAGACGAGCAGCTGCTCCTAAAATTCTTGCATCTGTTGCTTCAGGGAAAACGATTTTAATACTCCGACGTACGATTTTGAATCTCAAACTATCAAACAATTCCACAAGATGACCTCCAGATATTTTTTATGTATTCATCATACACTATTCAGAAAAAAAAGAACAGTTTATTTTATCTGTATCAGTCAAAAACACAATAAAAATGAAGAATTTCACATAACATAAAAACTGGGCTATAACAGGAAAGCGCTGTTTTATTACACTGTTTCAGGTAGTTGCCAATCGATTGGTTGTTCCCCAAGTGCCAACAAAGCATCATTTGTTTTTGAGAAAGGTTTTGAACCTAAAAACCCACGATGTGCGGATAAAGGACTTGGATGTGAAGAAGTAAGGATGATATGTTTGCTTCTATCGATCATCTTCATTTTTTCCTGAGCAGGTTTCCCCCATAAAATAAATACGACTGGTTGTTCTCGTTCATTTAACTTCTCAATGATCGTATCCGTTAGTCTCTCCCACCCTTGTCCTCGGTGAGAATAGGCTTGCCCTTCTCTAACAGTTAAAACTGTATTCAACAATAAGACACCTTGTTTGGCCCATGAAACTAAATTTCCATGATTTACAGGTTTGATACCTAGATCACTCTGTAGCTCTTTATAGATATTATTTAATGATGGTGGGATTTTCACACCTGGTTGTACTGAAAAAGATAATCCATGTGCTTGGTTGGCCCCATGATACGGATCTTGTCCTAAAATAACTACCTTTACCTTTTCATAAGGAGTCAATTCCAGTGCTTCAAAGATATGATACATGTCTGGATGGATTTTTTGTGTCTTGTATTCTTTTTTTAAAAAATCTCTCAATGAGTGATAATAAGGCTTTTCAAATTCATCTGCCAAGACATCTTGCCAACTATTATGAATGATTTCTTTCAAAATACTTCACCTCCAACTCTCAGGATAACCCACAAATTCTTTCTTAACAAGTGGTAATCTTCGCCCTCAGTTGCCCCCTAATATGGTAAACTAAGTACAAGAAGCAGAAAGGAAAGATTCGACTTATGATCAAATTAATTGCATCAGATATGGATGGTACATTATTAGACGCGCATATGAGTATTTCAGAGGAAAACGCTGAAGCAATCCGCTTTGCAAACGAAGCAGGCATCGAATTTATGGTTGCAACGGGTCGCAACTTCCAAGAAGCTCGTGCTGCCTTAGATGAAGCGGGTATTGATTGTGCCATGATCACACTGAATGGCGCACAAGTATTTGATAAGGACGGACACTCATTGTTTACTGTTCCAATACCAACCCTACAAGCAACTACTGTTTTGGACATTTTAGATGCAAACGGTATCTACTATGAAGTCTCGACCAACCAAGGACTTTATTCGGAAAACCAGGCAAAAAGAATTGAAAGCTTTGCTTCAATGGTGGCGTCTCATCTCCCCCATTTAACGTATAAAATGGCCATTGCGATGGCTTCGGCTAATCTTGAATTATTGCATATCAATTATGTAGACAGTATTCGCGACTTACTTACAGATGAAAAATTAGAAGTATTGAAAATCATCTGTTTCCATACAGAAGGCCCACAAGTTTTAGGACCTGTTGGTAAAGAAATCAGCCAGCTTGGTGATCTTGCGGTGACCTCCTCTGGTCAAAACAATATTGAAGTCAACCATAAAAATGCCCAAAAAGGGATTGCGGTGGCACATGTCGCACATGAAAGAGGAATACCATTAGAAGATGTGATGACGATCGGCGATAATTTCAACGATGTCAGTATGCTGCAAACTGCTGGTGTTAGTTTTGCAATGGGAAATGCTGAGATCGAAGTGAAAGAATATGCCAAATATATCACAGACACGAACCTTGAAGCAGGAGTCGGCAAAGCGATTTTAAGAGCTATATCAGAAAACCTATAATTTCCGAGAAAAGAGGGATAAGGATGTCAGAATTTTTCATTCAAGAAAAGCAGCTTAGCCGTGCCACGCGTACTGTAGTCAAAAATGAAGCAGGAAAATCGCTTTTTTTGATGGTCGGACGTTGGGGAACCAAAGGTGATGCTTTGTCTCTTTATGCAATGAACGGAAATCTTGTCGCTCATATCAAACAAATCAGTCTTACTTTTGGGAATCGGTTTGAAATCTATAAAGAGTTTGAAAAAGTTGGTACCATGCAAAAAATATTTAATTGGCCGGGTGATTTTTATTACATTCGTCGCTTGCATTGGACCGTACAAGGAGATATTTACAACCATCAGTATGAAATCCATCATTTTAATCAGCGAATCATGAAAATGGATAAAGCAACACTTTTTACAGGCGATTATTATGTTCTTGATATTCCAATCGAAGAAGATGCACCAATCTGCATCTGTATCGCTGCTGTATTAGATTACTGGCTCTATCGCAAGAATAATGGAAAAGATACGCCTCTTTCTTATCGTTTCGATTTTTGAACGAAACTATGTAAAAATCATTAGACAACGATCAGTTAAAGGCCCTATCTTTTTTCTGATTTCTTCTCTATTTCACAGAAGACAATGGTTAAGAATAGACCTAGTACCGAAATAACCTGCTACCTACCCTTATAGTTACACCAAAATCCTTGTGTTAAACTGTCTATAACTATTTATTTCTGGAGGAACCTATGAAAGCAACGATAAAAGATGTCGCTACTTTGGCTGGAGTATCCAAAAGTACAGTTTCTCAATTTTTAAATGGTCGTTTTTCATATATGAGTGAAACGACTCGTAAAAAAATCGAAGAAGCTATTGCGGAACTCAATTACCGTCCAAATCAAATTGCCAAAAGTTTGAAACAAAAAAATACAAAGATCGTTGCATTGATTTGTGCAACTTTACATTCTCGTTTTTCTCTTAATTTGATTGGATCGATTGAAGAGTTTTTTCAAAAAGAAGGGTATTCTGTCATCATTGCAAGTAGCGAAGATGATTCCCAAAAAGAAAAAAGCCTAGTAGAATCATTCTTAGCTCGGCAAGTAGATGGGATCTTAGTCTTTCCCACATCACAAAATAAAGAGTATTATCAAAAATTAGCTGAACAAAGAATTCCCTTAGTTTTTCTCGATCGGCAATTATCCGGGGTCGATGTCCCCAGTGTTCTATTAGATAATAAACTGGCGGGCGCCATGGCTACTCAGCTGTTGATCGATCAAGGGCATGACAAAATTGCACTGTTTACTTTTCCTGTAAAAGATCGAATCACTACTCGTATCGAACGGATTGAAGGCTATGAGGAAACTTTGGTCAAAAACAAACTGACTCGACCAGATGAATTTGTGGTTTGTTGCGAGTTAGAGGAATTAGCAGATAGACTCGATCAGCTATTCCAATATACACCCAAACCTACTGCGTTGATCATGGGAAATGATATGTTACTGGAAGAATCACTATTTTGGAGCAAACGTGAAAAGAAAAAAATTCCAGATGACTTTTCTCTTGTTGGAATCGATGATGTTTCCTTTGCACGTTTATTCGATCCTGAGATCACGACGTTGGCACAACCAATCGAAAAGATCGCATTGAAAGCAGCTTCTTTATTATGGGAGCAGATCCAAGGTATCTCCCAAGAAACAACCTCGGATAGCTATTTATATAAACCTACTTTGATCCAAAGAAGCTCTGTTAAGAAATTGAACTAATAACCGCATGAGGTCAAAACAGAAGTATTTCATCCCGAGGAAAAAAGGATTCACAGAAATTGCTTTTCAAATTTTATGGATTCCAGCCTGTTTTCCACAGGAGTTGATTCTATCGTTTTTTCGTTTTTTAAAGAATGGGACAAAAGTGTTTCTTACTTTTGTCTCATTCTATTTTTTTGCGTATAGTCAAAAGTTAAGTGTTTCTTCTTTTATTCATGAACCATCAAAAAACTGCTAATATCTGAATTTTTTTTATTATTTTGCATGTTGATTGCTTCCTACAAGCAAACATTTCCTGTTATCCAAAATTATCAAATAGTTTAATAGCCCACACTTAAAAATATCCAAATAAAAAATTCTTAGAAAAAAATATAAAAAAGCGCTTGCAAAAAAATAGTGCTACGACTATAATTCAATCAGATAAACCGATTTAGTATTCGTCCACTTGTTTACTAAACCGATTTATCAATATCTTTGCGCGAAGATACATATGATGAACTGATGGACTTGTTTTTTAAGAGAGGAGCTTTTGATAATGGACATTTTTATTGAAATTGTTAAAAAACCAGCAATCATTATTGCTTTGGTTACTTTTGTGGGATTAGTTGCAATGAAAAACAAACCTGCAAAAATCATTACAGGAACAATTATCTCTTTTGTAGGATTTTCAATGATCAAATTAGGAAGCAGTATCTTAGCTGAAACACTGACTGCTTTTAGTAAACTTTTCAATAGTGCGTTTCATTTAACTGGTGTTGTGCCTAGTAACGAAGCAATGATGGCAATGACGCTTGATACACTCGGAACAAATGCGGCAATTATTTTGATTCTTGGTTTAGTCATTAACATTTTATCCGATGTACTTGGTTCCGTTGTACTTTCACTTGTTGAATCTGACGTACTTGATTCTGATGTACTTTCACTTGTTGAGTCTGATGTACTTGGTTCTGTTGTACTTTCACTTGTCGAATCCGACGTACTTGGTTCTGTCGTACTTGACTCTGATGTACTTGGTTCTGTTGTACTTTCGCTTGTCGAATCTGATGTACTTGGTTCTGTTGTACTTGATGAATCTGAATGGTCAGGAATATCAACTGGGAAAATTTCATTTGGATCCCAACGATTCGTTGATGCATTTAAGACCACATTGTTACCGATGATCGTTCCATCCATATTTTGATTGACTGTGATATCTGTATTTGGTGCAATGATCGTTCCTTGGAATGGTGCAGCAATCGTCAAGTTAGGTAGTGAACTACCAAAGTTCCAAGAAAGATTGGCATCAGAGAAATCTTCTGTTTCTTGATTGTTACGCCCATTATAATGGATTTGTGATTGAACAGTAAAATCTGCCGGAGCATTGATCACATTCAGTACAACCACTTTATTTTCCGGATTAGATATATTTAATGGTGTATTACCTTGCAACACTGAAGCATCAACATTTGCCAAGATGAAATTAGAGTCATCGGTTCCCGTTAAAACCATCGTGCGATTGTTCATATCTGGAAAATCAGCAGATGTAAATGTTTGTGTCGGGGTCATAGACATCAGTAAATCTGAACTACTTACAAGTTGTGCGAATTCTGAAGCAAAATCGATGTATGTTTGTCCAGGACGATCTTGATAAAACTCTTCTAGAGTCAAATGATCGATTCATGAACCATTGATTACTGCTTTATCATTTTCTGCTCCTGTGGTTACCGTTTCTCCCACAACAAATTTATTCACACGATTATCATTTCCTGAAGTTAACGAGGAACCAATCAATGAGTCAGTCATTTGAACATAATTGATTTCCAATTGCAAGTCTCCACTGATGATATCTGTACCAAAATTATTATTCGCGTCTAATTCTTTCGTTGCTATATTTCCATTTGTGTGTGCGTTAATAGTTGTTTTTCCTTTTGAAAAAACATGGAATTGAGAAGCAATCCCTAATGCTCCATAATTCCCTGTTAGATCCTCATGGATAGTTCCAGGATCTTGTGGGAGATATGTTTCTGCAACAACCGGGATTGACACCAAAAGATTAAGAAATAGTGCCACAATAGCTATGATACTCCCACTTTTATTTTTTACCATTTATTCTCCTTCTTTCACTCAAGAGAGTGTAAAATATTTTGTGTAAATAGAAAAAAGGAAGTCCCTTCTGTAGAATAGAGTTACCACAACACATTCACAGAAAAGAGGACTTCCATATGAACGATTTTACTACAGAA